>DASXJV010000055.1:0-35040 GCA_036497205.1 Bradyrhizobium sp. | reverse complement strand
CGGTCATGGCTGGCACGGTGGACGGCATGGGGGCTGGGGCTGGGGCGGTCCTCGTTTCTTGGTCGCTGGCCCGGCCTATTATGGTTACGGCTACGGTGGCTGCTATGTGCGACGATTGGTCCCGACGCCGTGGGGACCCCGCTGGCGCCTGGTAAACCGCTGCTATTGAACTGAATCGGCCAATCCTGATGTCAAAGGCCCCGGTCCCGCAGTGCCGGGGCCCTCATCTGAGTTCTGTTTAGTGGAACCAGCCGCTGCCTTCATTCAATTTTCACCGATCGGCATCAATCGCTTTGTGACGGGAAACAATTCCCCTACCAGCGACTTGTCCAACATATGAACGGACACGAAGCGGAACTCGTCATGATTAGCCGAATCACCGACAACGGCGAACAAATCGATCGCAAGATGAGCCGATCGATTTGCGACGCCGTCGGTGAACATCTGCAGCAGAGGATGTCTCCGTCTTCGCGCCTTTCATCCCACCTCCAGCACCTGATGGATGAATTGCGCAGGCGGGACAGCGAAGACCGCCTGAGGTCGTCGAACTAGCCGAGTGAATTTTTCGGCATATGCGGATGGCGGAGGCGAAATTTCGCTCACAAACGGGTTGCGTTTGGCGGCGGCTCCGGTGACAACCCCGCATGCTTTCAATCACCGACATATCGGTCCGAATTGCCGGACGGCTTCTGATCGATCATGGCTCCGCACAGATCGTGCCCGGCGCGCACGTCGGTCTGATCGGTCGTAACGGTGCCGGTAAATCAACCCTGTTTCACGCCATTCGCGGCGAACTGCCGACGGAGACCGGCACCATCGCAATCCCTCCGCGCTGGCGCGTCGGCAGTCTTGCGCAGGAAGCCCCGAACGGGCCTGAAAACCTGATTGAAGTCGTTCTCAAGGCGGACCTTGAGCGCGATGCCCTGCTGCGGGAAGCCGACATCGCCCATGATCCCCACCGGATCGCGGAAATCCAGACCAGGCTCGTGGACATCGATGCCCATTCGGCGCCTGCCCGCGCCGCTGCGATCCTCAACGGCCTCGGGTTTTCAACCGCGGATCAGGCGCGGCCATGTTCGGAATTTTCCGGCGGCTGGCGGATGCGCGTGGCGCTCGCCGCGACGTTGTTCGCGGCCCCCGATCTTCTGCTGCTGGATGAACCAACCAACTATCTCGATCTCGAGGGCACGCTTTGGCTTGAAGACCATCTTGCGAACTATCCGCGGACTGTAATCGTCATCAGCCATGACCGCGATCTGCTCGATACGTCGGTGGACCAGATCCTCCATCTTGACCGCGGCAAACTGACGCTCTACCGCGGCACCTACTCGTCCTACGAGGAGCAACGCGCCACGCGCGAGATGCTCGACGCCAAACACGCCAGGCGGCAGGACGCGGAGCGCAAGCGGCTGCAGGCCTTTGTCGATCGCTTCAAGGCCAAGGCCTCGAAAGCGCGCCAGGCCCAGTCGCGTGTGAAAATGCTGGAAAAGATGAAACCAATCGCGGCCCTAGTGACGCAGGACGTGCGGGAGATCACCTTTCCTGCACCGGAAAAAGTGCTGTCGCCTCCGATTATCGCGGTCGACGATGTTTCGGTCGGCTATGATCCGAAAAATCCGGTGCTGAACCGCGTCACCTTGCGAATCGACACCGACGATCGCATCGCGTTGCTTGGCTCCAACGGCAATGGCAAATCGACGCTGGTCAAGCTGCTCGCCAATCGACTCCCGCCTTTTTCGGGCAACATCACGCGCGCCGAGAAGATTTCCATCGCCTATTTTGCGCAACACCAACTCGACGAATTGAACGAGGACGGTTCGCCGTATGATCACGTCCGCAAGCTGATGCCGGACGCCCCCGAAACCAAGGTGCGTGGGCGAACCGGTGCAATCGGCTTCTCGGGCAAGGCCGGCGACACGCTCGTCAAGAGTCTGTCGGGCGGCGAAAAAGCGCGGCTGCTGCTGGGACTTGCGACTTTCTTCGGTCCCAACATGATCATTCTCGACGAGCCGACCAACCATCTGGACATCGACAGCCGTGCTGCGCTTGCCGAGGCGATCAATGAATTTCCCGGCGCGGTCATCATGGTCTCGCATGATCGCTATCTGATCGAAGCCTGCGCCGATCAATTATGGGTCGTAGCCGATCATACCGTCACGACTTACGACGGTGATCTCGATGACTATCGCCGCATGGTATTGTCTGCACGTGGCATGCGTACGAATTCGCGCGACCGCGGCGGCAATGAGCGCAGCAACGGCCGCGACAAGCCTCAGCGCAACAAGGCCGATAAGCGCGTACCGCTGAAGCAGAAGATTTCAGACGCCGAGGCCGAGATCGCGCGTATTAACGGCATCATTTCGAAGATCGATACTGCGCTGGCGCTGCCGGATTTGTTCAAGCGCGACCCGAAGCAGGCTGCCCAGCTCAGCAAGGCCCGGGCCGGTGCAGCGAGCGCCCTGCAGCGGGCCGAGGAAGAATGGCTGGCGGCGAGTTCGCAATATGACGAAGCCGGCTGAACCAATTTACCTGCAAAAGTGCCGAGGAACGATCACGTCGCGGCCGGCTTTTTCTTCGCTTTGGATTTCGCAGTCTTCGGCGGCGCGGCCGGCTCGGATCCACGCTCGATCGAGCTCAGGCGCCCGGATGTGAAAGTATAGATTCCGGCGCGTTGCCCCTTCGAATAGTTGATAACGGCCACCCGATCGCCGCGCGCGTTGTTGGAGAGGTTGACGTTGTCAGGCGCGCCAATGCCGCGCACCACATCGCATTCGGTATGACCAAGCGCCACCGATCCCGTTGTCGAGGGGGTTGGCGCGGCAGCCGCACCATCGGTCGACGCGTTGGCGTCTGCAGGCCCGCTCGGAGGCGCCATTCCCGGGCAAAGCCCATCGGCGCTGACCAAATCTTCTGAAGTAACCGGTTTGTTGGGGGTCAAAGGCGGCGTTTCAATCGAGACGTTTCTGATGAACAGCCTGCCGGAGCGCGAAAACCATTCCGCATCTTTCGACAGAAGATCGGACGAGAACATATCGGACGTGCTCGAGCACCCCGTGATGACAGGGGCGAACAGAAGCAGCGCCAGCATTCGTTTTCGATGACGGTTTTTGTCTCGCACGATGAACTAAGTTCCCACCCCGGGCCTAAGCGCTTGTCCCACCATCACTTTGCGGCACGACCATGGCTGGGCGCAAGCGCGCGGGCCGAAATCGCAGATTATCATTAATTGCGGCGGATCGCTATTCCCGCCGCTGCCACCGGCCCCGCTCGTCGGCCTGCCAATACGTGACCTCGAACCCCCGCTTCTTGCAATCCGTCCAAGCGCCCCTCGCCGCTGCGAGGGCATCGTCGTCGTCGCCGTTAAAAACCAGAACCATCCGGTCATAGGCGTCCGAGTCCGTGGGCAAAGCGGCATTGTCGATCAGAAACCTGACATTGGCCCTGTTCGGGTTGCCCTCTTCCACCACCAGCACGATCGGCTGTTCCTGCGCGTCGCCGGCGCGCCAGGTGGCGTGCGGCAAAAATGAATCGTCGCGATAGGTCCACAAATGAGCGTCGAGCGCATCAGTGCGCTCCTGCGATGTCGACTGTACGACAACCCGCCAGCCACGCTCCAGCGATTTTTCGAGCAAGGGCGGCAAGACGTTTTCGAGCGACATGTTTTGCAGGTGGTAGAACAGAACTTCCGTCATCGCTTGGCTTCGTAATACTCCGCAACCAACCGCTCCAGTAGGCGAACGCCGTAACCCGAACCCCAGCTATGATTGATTTCGGATTTCGCCGCGCCCATCGCCGTTCCCGCGATATCGAGGTGCGCCCAGGGCGTATCGTCCACGAAGCGCTGCAGGAACTGCGCAGCGGTGATCGAACCGCCGTGGCGGTTGCCGGTGTTCTTCATGTCGGCGAACTGCGAATCGATCTGCTTGTCGTATTCCGGGCCGAGCGGCATGCGCCAGACCCGTTCGCCCGTTGCCTGCCCGGCCTTGGTCAACCGTTCGGCCAATTCGTCATTGTTGGAGAACAGCCCGGCATGTTCGGTACCGAGCGCCACCATGATCGCGCCGGTCAGCGTTGCGAGATCGACCATGAATTTCGGCTTGAACTTCTTCGCCACATACCAGAGCACGTCGGCCAGCACCAAACGGCCTTCGGCGTCGGTGTTGATGATCTCAATGGTCTGGCCGGACATCGAAGTGACGATATCGCCGGGGCGTTGCGCATTGCCATCGGGCATGTTCTCGACAAGGCCGATGGCGCCGACCGCATTTACCTTGGCCTTGCGCGCGGCCAGTGCGTGCATCAACCCCACGACGCAAGCCGCACCGCCCATATCGCCCTTCATGTCCTCCATGCTGGAGGCGCCCTTGATGGAAATGCCGCCGGTATCGAAGCAAACGCCCTTGCCGATAAAAGCCACCGGCTGATCGCCGCGCTTGCCGCCATTCCAGCGCATGATCACGGTCCGGCCGGGCTGCGTCGAGCCTTGGGCGACGCCAAGCAGCGCGCCCATTCCGAGTTTGGTCATGGCTTTGACGTCGAGAATCTCGACCTCGACGCCGAGCTTCTTCAACTGACCGGCTCGGCGCGCAAATTCCACCGGAAAGAGAACGTTCGGAGGCTCATTCACCAGTTCGCGCGCCATGATCACGCCATCGACGATGTGAGCGCTCGGAGCGAAGGCTTTTCGCGCAGCGGTCACATCACCGACGGCGAGCGAAATGTCGGCGCGCGCGGAGGCGTCCTCGTCATCTTTCTTTTTGGTCTTGTAGCGATCGAATTTATAGGCGCGGAGCCGGACGCCCGATGCAACCGCAGCCGCCTGATCGGGCTCCATGGCCCCATCAGGCAATTCCGCAACGATCGTCACAGCACCATTGCCGGGACGTAGTTTGCCGGCCGCGGCGCCGCCAAGCTTGAGAAAGTCATTTTCCTTGATTGCCGAGAGCTTGCCAGCGCCGACCACGATCAGGCGCGAGACCTTGAGACCCTCCGGCGCCAGAATATCGAGCGTGGACCCGCTCTTGCCCTTGAACTGGTTGGTGTCAGCGGCTCGGCTGACTAAATTGGCCGCCGCGCCCAGCGTCTTGCGGGTCGCCGCTCCGAACTTCAACGTATCGTCGCAAAATACCACCAGAATGCCGCGTGGCACGGCGGAAAACGGAACGAAGCCGACCTTGACGGCGTCGGGCATAGGCAAATCCTCCAAAAGTCAGGGCTATCGCTAGGTCGGGAACCCGCCGGGCGGTTTCGAACGCTCTCTTTGGCCGTGATGCAAGTCCACCAGGAGAATGGTCGCGGGTACTATGGCCTGTCAGCCGGCGCGCTGCCAAGCGTCGACGTGGCTGGGAGGCCACATAGCGCGAATTATTAATGATATCCCGAGGGTGCCATGGCGCAGCCATTTTGTTGACGGATCAAAGGGATGGTAAGAGTAAGCCGGCTGGACGGTGGCAATGCGACAAGGGGATCCCTGAGCTCGGGATTGGTCGCCGGCTGCGGTTCCAGATCGCGGGGGCGGGGATCGTGCGGTAGCGATGGGGTCGATCGATAAGTATATTTTTCGCACGACGCTGGCGTCGTTTGCGCTGGTTCTGGTCAGCCTGACGGGGGTGATCTGGATTACGCAGGCGTTGCGCGGCATAGACCTGATGACCAGCCAAGGTCAGACGATCATAACTTTTCTCGGCATCACCAGCCTGGTCATTCCGGCGCTGGTGCTGATCATCTCGCCGATCGCACTGATGATCGCGATCTCCCATACCCTGAACAAGCTCGCGACCGACTCAGAGATCATCGTGATGAATGCGGCTGGCTTCTCGCCGTTGCGGCTGTTCCTTCCGTTTTTCTATGCCACGGTCGTGGTGGCGATCATGGTTGCTTTTATTGCTGCCTATCTTGCACCCGACGGCATGCGCCGAATCAAGCAATGGGACGCCGAAATCACTGCGGATGTGCTGGCCAACATCCTGCAGCCGGGCCGTTTCGCTCAACTCGATCAGAACCTGACCATCCGAATTCGGGAGCGGCAGCCGGGCGGCGTCCTAGTCGGCATCTTTGTCGATGACCGCCGCGATCCAAAGGAACGCGTCAGCATCATCGCCGATCATGGAACAGTGCTGAAAAACGAGGGCGGTTCATTTCTGATCCTTGAGGACGGCAATCTCGAACGCTTCGAAGTCGGCAAGCGCGATCCCGCGCTGGTGGCGTTCGGCCGTTATGCATTCGACATGTCGAAATTCTCGAATCAAGGCCACGACGTCACGCTGGGGATTCGCGAACGCTACCTCTGGGAACTGCTCTCGCCGTCATCGGATGATCCGGTTTATCAGCAGTTGCCCGGACAGTTTCGCGCCGAGTTACATGACCGTCTCATGTCGCCTATCTATCCCTTTGCGTTCGCCGCGCTGACCTTTGCATTCCTCGGCGCGCCGCGTACGACGCGGCAGAGCCGCAACTTTTCCATCGGCAGTTCCATCTTGGCCGTGTTCGGGCTACGCATGGCGGGATTCGCCTGCTCCGTCATGGCGGTGAAATCCCCGCTCGCTCCGATCGTTCAATATCTGATGCTGGCGGCAGCGATCGGGGCAAGTCTTTGGATCGTTATATGGGGCGTCGTTGTGCAGCCGCCGCCTGCCCTGATGGAAGCGATCAACAAATCGAACGCGCGTCTCCTGCGGCTTATTGGGCGGCCTGCCACAGCATGAGCATGATGACCAACACACTGGGGCGATACTTTGCCGGCCGCTTCGTGGTCTCGGCGGTCGGCGTGTTCGCCAGCATCTTCGTGCTGCTCGTGCTGGTCGATTACATCGAAATGGTCAGGAAGACGTCGGGGCTGGTTTCGGCCTCCGCGATCACGGTCGCGGAGACGTCGCTATTTCGCGTTCCGCAACTGCTCGAAAAAATGATGCCGTTTTGTATTCTGATCGGGGCGATGACCTGCTACCTGGCGCTTTCCAGGCGACTGGAGCTCGTGGTCGCGCGTGCCGCCGGCGTCTCTGCGTGGCAGTTCATCGCGCCGGCGCTCGCAAGCGCGATCGTGCTCGGAGTCCTGGCAACGATCGCCTACAACCCAATGTCCGCCAATTTGCGCGAACTTTCCAAGCGGATGGAGGCTGAGCTATTCAGCTCCGCTCCTGGCGGCGGCATACAGGACGCATCGGGTTTCTGGATCAATCAGGTGAACAGCGATGGCCAGGCCATCATCAATGCCGCCCGCAGCGAGCAGCAGGGCGTGCGGTTGACCGGGCTGACGGTTTTCAGATTTGACACCGACTATCAGTTCAAGGAGCGAATCGAAGCGCGTGAGGCCACGCTTGAAGAGGGACGCTGGCTCTTCAAATCCGCACGCCGATATTCTCTCGACGGACCTCCGGTTGACCAGGACAGCTTCTTCCTCACGACCAGCCTGACGCCGGCGCAGGTCCGCAACAGTTTCTCCACTCCGGAGACTGTGTCTTTTTGGCAACTTCCCGGCTATATCCGGTCATCGGAAAGCTCCGGATTTGCGACCGCCGGGTACCGGTTGCAGTACCACAAGCTCATCGCACAGCCATTTTTGTTGGCCGCAATGGTCATGCTGGCGGCGGCCGTCAGCCTGCGGTTCTTCCGGTTTGGCGGGGTGCAAAAGATGGTTTTGAGTGGCGTTGGAGCAGGCTTTCTGCTCTACGTTCTGTCGAAAGTAACTGAGGATTTGAGCAAGGCTGAGTTGATGCATCCCATCGCTTCGGCGTGGCTGCCTGTATGCGTGGGCGGCCTCACCGGCTTTTTGGCCTTGCTGTACCAGGAGGACGGGTAGTGGCCGTTGTCGCCGCCCGCCAGAGACGGTCGCCTGCGTTCGGGCGGCGCACCCGCGTGCGCCGTTATCGCGCGCGCTTGGCCGCCGCTTGGGGATCCGTCCTTGCCCTGGTTTTCGGGATCGCCTTTACCGGCGCGCTCGAGATTGTCACGACGACGCCGGCGTCAGCGCAGGGCTTTACCTACAATCCGAGACCCCCTCGGCCAGCACCACCACCCCGTGCCGCCAACGACGGACAGATGCTCGTCCAGGCGGTCGAGGTGGATTACGATTACAACAATTCGCGGGTGGCGGCGGTCGGCAACGTGCAGATGTTCTATAATGGGACAAGCGTTGAGGCCGACAAGGTCATCTACGATCAGAAGACCAAGCGGCTTCATGCCGAAGGCAACATCCGCATGACCGATGCGGATGGCAAGATCACCTACGCCAACATCATGGATTTGAGCGACGACTACCGCGACGGTTTCGTCGATTCGCTGCGCGTCGACACCGCCGACGCGACACGAATGGCAGCGACGCGCGCCGATCGCTCGAGCGGCAACTACACCGTCTTCGAAAACGGCGTTTATACCGCTTGCGCACCCTGTAAGGACGATCCGAAAAAGCCGCCGCTGTGGCAGGTCAAGGGCGCGCGCATCATTCACGACCAGACTGAGAAGATGTTGTACTTCGAGAACGCGCAGCTGGAGTTCTTCGGCGTTCCGATGGCGTATCTGCCGTATTTCTCGACGCCCGATCCGACCGTGAAGCGCAAGACAGGGTTCTTGATGCCGGCGTTCTCCTCGGCTACGGGCTATGGGTATGGCATCGAAACCCCGTTTTACTGGGCAATCGCTCCCGATTACGACGCGACCTTCAACCCGCGCTTCACAACCCGGCAGGGCGTCTTGTTACAGGCTGAATTCCGTCAGCGCCTGATAAATGGCTCGTATCAAATCCGCGCCTATGGCATCGACCAGCTGGACCCGGGAGCCTTCGCCGGTCTGCCCGGAGACCGGACCTTCCGCGGCGGCATCGACACAAAGGGTCAGTTCGCGCTGAACGACAAATGGGTGTGGGGCTGGGATGGCGTGCTGCTCTCGGACTTCTACTTTTTCCAGGATTACAGGCTGGCCCAATACAGGGATCCGCTGGGCGCGTTTCTCAGCCTTCCGACTGAAGCCATTTCCCAGCTTTATCTGACCGGCGTCGGCAATCGCAGCTTCTTCGACGTCCGAACGATTTATTATCTGAGCTATTCGGGTAACCAGTCCCAGGTTCCGATCATACATCCGGTCCTCGACTATTCGAATGTGCTTAACCAGAATCTCTTGGGCGGGGAATTCAGCTACAAGACGAACTTCACGAGCCTGACCCGTGATACCGCCGTCTTCGACCCGATTACGACATTGGCGAACACCACCGGCGTGTGCCTGCCGACGTCAGCCGATTCGATGGAGAAGACGCGCACAAACTGTTTGCTGCGCGGCATGCCCGGCACTTACACCCGGTTGACGGGTGAAGCGCAATGGCGGCGATCATTCACCGATTCCGCGGGAGAAATCTGGACGCCATTTGCGAGCATCCGCGCCGATGCGATCGATGCCTCGATCTCGAACCAGCCGGGCGTTTCGAACTTCCTCCCGGTCGGCGACACGCAGGCCCTGCGGGTGATGCCCACGGTCGGCCTCGAATACCGCTATCCCTTCATCAATGTTCAGCCCTGGGGCACCACGACGATCGAGCCGATCGCACAGGTCATCATTCGCCCGAATGAAACCTATGCCGGCAAGCTTCCCAACGAAGACGCGCAAAGTCTGGTGTTCGACACCAGCAATTTGTTCAGCGTCGACAAGTTCTCAGGCTATGACCGCGTCGAGGGCGGCGGCCGCGCCAATGTCGGCGTGAGGGCGACCACGCAATTCGACCGCGGCGGCTCCGTCACTGCGGTGTTCGGGCAGTCCTATCAGCTGTTCGGTTTGAACTCATTCGCGGTCGCGGACATGACCAATACCGGTCTCGATTCCGGTCTCGCGACGCCAAAATCTGATTATGTTGGCAGCGTCAGTTATTCGCCCAACAGAACCTACACCTTCAGCGTGCGCTCGCGCTTCGATCAGGCGACTCTTAACGTCCAGCGTTTCGAGGCTGAGGCTCGTGCGAACTTCGACCGCTGGTCGGTCAGCACGATGTACGGCAATTATGCCGCGCAACCGGAACTGGGATACCTGACCCGCCGAGAAGGATTGCTGGGCAGCGCGTCGGTCAAGGTGGCAGCGAACTGGGTGGTGTCGGGAGCTGCCCGGTGGGATCTGGTAGCGAATCAGATCAACCAATATGTCATCGGCGCCGGCTATGTGGACGACTGCTTCGTGCTGGCAGCCAATTATGTCACGTCCTACAACTACTCCACGGCCACTACGCCGCCCGTGCTCAGTCACGCTTTTATGCTGCAGATCGGCCTGCGGACCCTTGCCACGACGGCCACAACTAGCGGAGCCGGGGCTATCCAGTAGAACCGGAGCCGGCACGCTGCCGGAGCACGAACTCCCGGCGCGGCGCGGCTTCAATCCGAATCGGTTGATATAGCGAATATGATCATGACGACCACATTCTCTCAGCGGCTTTCGCCCCTCATCCTGGGTTGTGCCGCAACACTCCTCTTGATCGGTTGCGGTTCGCCGTTGCATGCTCAAACCGTGGCCGTCATGGTCAACGGCGAACCCATCACCAACTACGATATCGAACAGCGCAGCAAGCTGACTTTCCTGACGACCCACAAGCCTGCCGATCGAAAGCAAGTGATCAACGAATTGATCGATGAAAAGGTGAAGATCAAGGAGGGCAAGAAGTTTGGCGTCGACCCTACCGCTTCCGATATCGACCAGTCTTACGCGGCGATGAGTTCGCGGATGCGAATCACGCCGGAGCAGCTGACAAAATCTCTGGAAAGTCAGGGCATTCGGCCAGACACGCTGAAGGCCCGTATGAAGGCCGAGATGGTTTGGACCAGCCTGGTCCGCGGACGATACAAGGAGAGCCTCCAGGTCGGCGAGAAGGATGTCGCCGCGGCCGTCCAGGTCAACGGCGACGCGAAGCAGGAGACCGAGAGCTTCGAATATAAAATGCAGCCGATCGTTTTGATCGTCCCGCGAGGATCCGCGCCAGCCGCCGTTGAAGCAAGACACAGGGAGGCCGAAGCCCTGCGCAGCCGCGTGCAGACCTGCGAGGAGGCAAACGCTTTCTTCAAGTCCATGCGAAATGCCGCGATACGCGAGGCAGTGACCAGGACCTCGGCCGACATACCGGCCGTTCTTCGTGAAGTGCTCGACAAGACCCCGATCGGCCATTTGACCCCGCCTGAGGTGACGAAACAGGGCGTGGAGATGGTTGCGCTGTGCGGAAGGAAACCGACCACCGTCGACACGCCGAAAAAGAAGGAAATCCGGGAAAAGATGTATGCCGAGAAATACCAGGCAAAGTCGCAATCGTACCTGCAGGAAGTCCGCAAGGCCGCGATGATCGAATATCGTTGACGCATGTCAAAGCCCCTCGCGCTGACCTTAGGCGAACCCGCGGGTATCGGGCCAGATATCACCATCAAAGCGTGGCTACGCCGGAATGAGCTTAAGCTCCCGGCATTCTACCTGCTCGGCGATCGTGACTTCCTCAGCAACCGGGCGAAGGCTCTCGGACTCGACGTCAAGCTCGCCGACGTTCGCGCCGAAGATGCACTCGGTACCTTCGCTCACGCATTGCCGGTTGTGGCCACCGGCCATGCAGCGACCGCGCGGCCGGGTAAACCGGACAATGCCAGTGCGGATGCAGCCCTGGCCTCGATCCGTCAGGCGGTCGGCGATGTCGTCGCGGGACGGGCGGGCGCAGTGGTCACCAATCCGATTGCCAAGAGCGTTCTCTACGGCGCCGGATTCCGGCATCCCGGTCATACTGAATTTCTCGCCGAGCTCGCGGCGACCAAGGGCCATACGCCACAACCTGTCATGATGCTGTGGTCACCTGCCCTCGTCGTCGTGCCCGTGACGATCCATCTTTCGCTGCGTGATGCAATCGCACAGCTGTCGAGTGATTTGATCGTCACGACAGCCCGGATCGTGGTTGCTGCTTTGAAAGCCCGCTTCGGCCTCGCCAATCCGCGCCTTGCGATATCGGGCCTTAATCCCCATGCCGGCGAAGACGGCTCACTCGGAACCGAGGACCGGACCATCGTGGCGGCTGCCATCGAAATCCTGCGCCGCGACGGCGTCGAGATCAGGGGCCCGCTGCCAGCGGACACCATGTTCCACGACGCCGCGCGCAAGACCTATGACTGCGCGATCTGCATGTATCACGACCAGGCGCTGATCCCGGTCAAGACGCTGGCATTCGAGGACGCCGTCAACGTCACGCTGGGATTGCCGTTCGTTCGCACATCGCCGGATCATGGCACGGCGTTCGACATTGCCGGCACCGGCCGAGCCAATCCGTCGAGCCTGATCGCGGCATTGCGGCTGGCCGCCCACATGGCGGCGGCACGACCGGCATGAGCGCGATCGACGACCTCCCGCCGCTCCGCGAGGTCATTCGCCAGCATGCCCTGTCGGCTCGCAAATCGCTTGGCCAGAATTTTCTGCTGGACCTCAATCTCACCGCGCGGATCGCGCGCGCCGCGGGACCGCTCGAAGATGCTGTTATCATCGAGATCGGCCCCGGTCCCGGCGGATTGACGCGCGCGCTGCTGGCGTTGGGGGCACGTCGCGTCATCGCGGTGGAACGCGACCCGCGCGCACTGGCGGCGCTTGAGGAGATTTCGAGGCGATATCCGGGCCGGCTGGAAATAATCTGCGCCGACGCGCAGCATTTCGATCCACGGCCGCTGCTCGGTAGTACCCGCGCCAAAATCGTCGCCAACCTGCCCTACAACATCGCCACCGCGCTGTTGATCGACTGGCTGTCGATCGAGCCGTGGCCGCCGTGGTACGACATGATGGTGCTGATGTTTCAGCGCGAAGTGGCCGAGCGTATCGTCGCGCGCGAGAATGACGAGGCCTATGGACGGCTGGGCGTGCTTGCAAACTGGCGCGCCGAGACAAAAATCCTGTTCGACATTTCTCCCGCGGCGTTCGTGCCGCAGCCCAAGGTCACCTCGTCTCTGGTGCGATTGGTGCCCCGCGGCGCGCCGGAGGCGTGTGATCGCAGGGCGCTGGAGCAGGTTGCTGCTGCGGCGTTCGGCCAGCGCCGGAAAATGCTGCGGCAAAGCCTCAAATCATTGGCTGTCGATCCGGCGCAGCTGGCTACCGCTGCGCATGTCGATTTGACGCGGCGCGCCGAGACTATTCCGGTCAGCGGCTTTGTTGCCATGGCCCGTGAATTGACTGATATACGAAACGCAAAATTGAAGCTTCCCTGAGGAGAAAACGCCATGGCGCTGATGCGTCGTCAGTCGCTTGTCAAATTCGATGCGCCCTTGTGTGAAACCATCGTCGAGACGCCGAAGCCGCTGGGTAA
The DNA here is from genome assembly GCA_036497205.1 of Bradyrhizobium sp. Lineage (GTDB taxonomy): Bacteria > Pseudomonadota > Alphaproteobacteria > Rhizobiales > Xanthobacteraceae > Bradyrhizobium. Next base: position 21,755 of record DASXJV010000055.1, on the reverse strand, counting down.
GGAAGTCCTTGTCCGCATCGAGCGCTGCGGGCTGTGCCATTCCGACCTGCATATCCAGGACGGCTATGCTGACCTCGGCGGCGGCAAGAAGCTCGACACCACCCGTGGCATGACGCTGCCGTTCACGCTGGGCCACGAGATCGCAGGCATCGTCGAGGAAGTCGGTACGGATGTTTCGCAGGGCCTGATCGGCACAAAGAAAGCGGTCTTCCCGTGGATCGGCTGCGGCCAGTGTCGTGACTGTCTCAATGGCGACGAAAATCTCTGCGCCAAGCAGCGTTTTCTCGGCGTTGCCATCGACGGCGGTTTTGCCAGCCATGTGCTGGTGCCGGACGCAAAATACCTGCTGGACTATGATCCGCTGCCGGTCAATCAGGCAGCGACCTTGATGTGCTCCGGCGTGACCGCCTATGGCGCGCTGAAGCGGCTGGTCGACCGGCCGCGGCAGCGCAATCTGCTTCTGATCGGCCTCGGCGGCGTCGGCATGATGGGGCTGGCGTTCGCGCAGGCCATGTTCAAGCAGAAAATCTCCGTCGCGGATCTAAGCCCGGCTGCGCGCGAGGCGGCATTGAAAAACGGTGCGGATGTTGCCTACGATCCCTCGGAAGCAGATGTTGTCAAACGCATGATCAAGGAAACCGAGGGCGGATTCGACGAGATCGTCGATTTTGCCGGCAATGAAAAATCCATGGCCTTTGCGGTCTCCGCGGTCGCGCGTGGCGGCAAGATCGTGGTCTCCGGACTGATGGGCGGCAATTTCAGCCTGCCGATGGTACAATGGATCTACAAGCGCATGACGATCGAGGGCTTCATGGTCGGTACGCTGGCCGAAGCGCATGAGTTGATGGCGCTGGCGCGCGCCGGAAAGATCAAGCCGACGCCGATGAAAGAGGAACCGATGGGCGATGTCCAGAAATGGATCGACGAGTTGCGCGCCGGAAAAGTCGTCGGGCGCATCGTGCTGAAAAATTAAGCCGGAGTGCTTCGTTCGGTCTCGCCGGTTCAATCCGCGCGTCGACAAGACGACTATTACGCGCGACTTACGGCTACAAATCAGAGGCCAGCCCAAATGAAGCCGAGCCCAAATTAAGCCTCATGCTGCCCGGAATTGCGGCTCATTGCGACCCAACTTCTCCCAGAGATTTGGAGTGCAAGGTGTCCCGTATCATTACCCGGAGATGCAGATGTCCAACCGCACCGCGAAATTCGTGTCAGCAATCTTCGTCAGCGTTCTCGCGGGCGCCCTTCTAACGACGGTATCGCACGGCGCGGTGCCCGCCGACGACGACTGCCTATCCGGACCGAAAGGCCAAACGCCTTCAGGCGGCCATTGGTACTACCGCGTCGATCGTTCCACCAAACGCCACTGCTGGTACCTTGGAGACGAGAAGGAAAAGCTTTCTCGGGTCGCGCCGAAAGATTCGGCTCCGTTGGCAGACGCTGTTTCACCGCGGAAAGAAACGCCTACGCAGCGGTCGATCGCAGATGCGCACGCCGAACTGCCCTGGCCGCAGACGCGCCTCGAGCAGGAGACGAACGTCACCCCTGGGCAGCCTAATCCAGCGACAGCCATGAATGCGGCGAGCGTTGAGAATAATGAACGTGCGAATACACAGGATGTGAACACGCGAGTATCAGTGATCGCTTCGCGCTGGCCCGAGCAGTCGGGCGCGAGTTCGTCAACCGGTCCAGAACCGACGACGGGGAATTCGGGTGCAACCGTGCAATCGAATTCAGAGGCGGCGCCGTCACCCGCCGTTGCCGAGGTCACTCTCGCCGCCGCGGATGCATCATCTGAAAAAAAGCCCGGCTCGATCCAGATGCTGTTGATCATTATTGCCGGCGCACTGACGTTTGCAGGCCTCATCGGAAGCGCAGTTTTCAGGTTCGGCCGCATGCGGCAGGCAGGACCGCGCGAAATTCGCAGCGATCGGCGCCCGATCTGGGATCTGGCCGATACCGATCGGCCATCGCCAACGGCTTACCCCAGAGCAGAGGTGTCAATGCGGAGAGTTGATATCCCCCGCGAGCTGCGTGAGGCGGATGATCCAAGCGACAGGATCGCGGAGATGCTCGCACGATTATCCAGAACCGCGGCGAACTGATCGTCCAGCTATTTTTCTAATTGCCGCTGCAACTCCCGCACGAATGTCGTCAAACCTGTGCGACGTTCGCGCTTCAGCCGTTCGGCCTTCAGGATCGACTGCACTTCGGCAAACGCTTCATCGATATTGTGATTGATCACGATATAATCGTATTCCGCCCAATGGCTCATTTCATGGCTGGCGCGGCTCATCCGTCCCCGGATTACTTCATCGGAATCCTGGGCGCGGGAGTGCAGGCGTTTTTCCAAGTCGGCGGCGGACGGCGGCAGGATGAACACGCTGACGACATCGGCCCGCGCCTTTTCCCGCAATTGCTGCGTGCCCTGCCAGTCGATATCGAACAACACGTCCTGCCCTGCCAGCAAGGCTGCTTCGACCGGGGCACGCGGCGTGCCGTAGCGGTTCTCGAAAACAACGGCAGATTCGAGCAACTCGTTTCGTTTCAGCATCAAATCGAACTTCGCGTTGTCGATGAAATGATAGTCGCGGCCATCCACTTCGCCGGGCCGCATCGGCCGCGTGGTCGCGGACACCGACATCTTCAAGCCGGGCATCCGTTCGATCAGGAGACGCGACAGCGTGGTCTTTCCCGCACCTGACGGCGATGACAGCACGAACATCAGCCCGCGCCGCTCAACCCCGTCGAAGCCGTGGGCGCCAGCCGTCATATGTCACTCCAGATTCTGAACTTGCTCGCGGAATTGCTCGACCACGTTCTTCATTTCGAGGCCGGTGTTGGTCAATTCCAGGTCGTTCGATTTGGAGCAGCAGGTATTGACCTCGCGGTTGAATTCCTGCGCCAGGAAATCGAGCCGCCGTCCGATCGGCCCGCCCTTGCCGATCATCTCGCGGGCCTGCGAAATGTGCGAGGCGATGCGATCGAGTTCTTCGCGAATGTCGGCCTTCGCTGCGATCATGATCGCTTCCTGGTTGAGTCGATCGGGGTCGAAGCGATCGGACGACTCGAGTAACGCCGCGACCTGCTCGGCAAGCCGCGCCTTGATCGCCTCGGGCTTGCGGCCGGGAGCGGCCTCGGCCTTCTTCGCCAAACGCTCGATCTCATCCATTCGCTGCGACAGGATTTGCCCGAGCGTCACGCCCTCGCGCCGGCGCATCTCGACGAGGTTGGCGAGCGCCTGGTCGAACGCTGCCGCGGCGGCGGCCTTCGCAGCCTTGTCTTCCGCCTCGTCGCTTTCCGTCTCGACAACTTCGAGGACACCCTTGATCGCCAACAGCCCATCGATGCTCGGCGCCACCGCATCGATCTTGCCGGCGAGTACCCCGGCAACCCTTACGATGGACGCGAGCACTTCTTCGTTGATACGGACCGTAGAGGCCGAGTTGGCACGCTTTACGCTCAAATTAGCGTATACCGTACCGCGCGACAGCACCTCGCCGGCGCGCTTCTTGGCGAACACCTCGAGATCGTCCCATCCTGGCGGCAGCCGCATGCGCAGGTCAAAACCCTTGGCGTTGACCGACTTCAGTTCCCATTCGAACGCGTATGGTCCACTGGCACCGTGGCTTCGGGCAAAACCGGTCATGCTCGACAGCGCCATCGTGTGAAATTCTCCGGAAGTTTAGGGTGTGAGATTCGCGAGAACTCCGCGACCTTAGCGCGTATTCCGCAAAAGTGGATACCGGTTTTGCAAATAGAATATGCGCAAGTTACCAGTTAGAAGGGTTTTCGGGCAAAATGGAATCTGGTTCCAGCCTGCTGCCGGCGTGCCCGTGCTATTGTTGAAGCACGGGAGGCGACGTCGTCGAGTGCGCCGCGCCCTGCCGGTCCGGAGCGGTGCTGCGAGTGGGCTTTTTCGGCGGGGCAGGCTTTGTCGTGGTCGCTGTTGGGTTAGCGTCCACTGGCGCACCCGCCGCGGCCGGCGCGGCATCGTCCGTTGGCTCGACCGTGTCGTTCTGAATCTGCTTTTCCATCGTCCGCAGTTTGGCAACATTCTTCTGATGCTGGTCGTAAGTTTCGGTAAAGGCATGGCCGCCGGTACCATCAGCGACGAAGAACAGATCGCGCGTGCGCGCCGGATTGGCAGCGGCTTCCAGCGAGGCGCGCCCGGGATTAGCGATCGGCCCGGGCGGCAGGCCATCGACCACATAGGTGTTGTAAGGCGACGGTTGCTGGATTTCGCTGCGCTTGATGGGCCGCCCCAGCGTTCCCTTGCCACCGACAAGCCCATAGATGATGGTCGGATCGGACTGCAGCTTTATTTTTTGCCGCAACCGATTGACGAACACCGCGGCGACGCGGGTGCGCTCGTCGGCCTTGCCGGTTTCCTTTTCGACAATCGAGGCCAGCGTAATCAGCTGCTCCGGCGTCTTGATCGGAATGTCCGGATTGCGGCGTTCCCAGATTTCCGCAAGCATGCGCTTCTGGGTCTGCTGCATGCGCGCGATAACCTGGTCGCGCGTGGTGCCCCGCGGGAATTTGTAGGTCTCCGGCAGCAACGTACCTTCGCGCGGCATTTCCTTGACGGTGCCCGCAAAGATCTCGTTCTCCGAAAGCCGGGCCACGATCTGTTCGGAGGTCAAACCTTCGGGAATCGTGACGACGTGCTGGACCACCTTGCCTTCGACCATGGTGCCGATGACATCGCGCAGACTGGCGTTCTTCTGAAATGAATATTCCCCGGGCTTGAGTTCAGAGCGCGCCTTCAACGCAAATACACTGCCAATGAACGCCCAGCGGTTATTGTCGATCACGCCTTCACGCTGCAGGATATCGGCAATGTCGGTCATTCCGGCGCGCGCCGGAATGTTGACGACCTTATCCTCCTGCAGCGGGCCCGGAGCCTCGATTTTCTGCCTGCCATAGATGTATGCGCCGCCAACCCCGATCATCAGGACCAGCATGAGGGTGATGACGGCATTGCCGACCACGACGAACGGATTACGGGCGCGGTCGGACCGCTTTGGCGGCGGCGGGACCTGCTCGGGCTCCAGCGCGGCGCGCGGGCTGCGTGGCGAAATGGGCGGCCTCTCACTCATCCATGCAACCTAAGATCCTGCCGGTTTGATCGTGGCCTCGCGAATTCCGCAGCGGCCTATAGTCTACGCCCATTTCAAGGATTTATCATCGAATGCGGCGAAACGGTGGACTTCTTGATATGACGCGTCAGTTGGCCACGCGCTGCACAATCACGGAAGCATTGGTGCCTCCGAAACCGAATGAATTCGACAGCGCGACGTTGATTTCGCGTTTGCGCGGCACTTGCGGCACGAGATCGATCGCCGTTTCCACCGATGGGTTCTCAAGATTGATGGTTGGCGGGGCGATGTTATCGCGAATCGCAAGGATGCTGAAAATCATCTCGACCGCACCTGCGGCGCCCAGCAGATGTCCTGTTGACGATTTAGTCGACGACATCGACACCCTGGAAGCGGCGTTGCCCAACAGCCGCTCCACCGCACCTAGTTCGATTTCGTCACCGACCTGCGTCGACGTTCCGTGCGCATTGATGTAGTCGATATCGGAGCAAGTAATCCCTGCGCGCTTCATGGCGGCGCTCATGCTGCGGAATGCGCCATCGCCGTCCGGCGTCGGAGATGTGATGTGAAAGGCGTCACCGGATAGCCCGTAACCGATCACCTCCGCATAGATCTTCGCGCCGCGCTGTTTCGCGTGCTCGTATTCCTCGAGCACCACGATGCCTGCGCCTTCCCCCATCACGAAACCATCGCGGTCCTTGTCGTAGGGCCGCGAAGCTTTTTCCGGAGTATCGTTGAAGCCGGTCGATAACGCGCGCGACGCGCAAAATCCCGCCATCGACAGCCGGCAAATCGGCGATTCTGTGCCGCCCGCCACCATCACATCTGCATCGCCGAGCGCGATCAGCCGGCTTGCATCGCCGATCGCATGTGCGCCGGTCGAACACGCGGTCACCACAGCATGGTTGGGACCCTTGAGGCCGTGCTCGATCGATACATAGCCTGAGGCAAGATTGATCAGACGCCCGGGAATGAAGAATGGCGATACCTTGCGCGGCCCGCGCTCCTTGAGAAGCAGCGCCGTATCGGCAATGCCGGACAGGCCGCCGATGCCGGAGCCGATCATGGTGCCGGTGGCGCAACGATCCTCTTCGGTGGAGGGATGCCAATTGGCATCATCGAGCGCCTGGCGCGCCGCACACATCGCGAAAATGATGAAATCGTCGACCTTGCGCTGATCCTTTGGCTCCATCCACTGATCGGGGTTGAATGTGCCGCCGGTGCCGTCGCCCCGCGGAATTACGCAGGCGATCCGGCTGGTCAGATCGGACACGTCAAAGGTGTCGATCTTTTTGGCGCCGCTCTCGCTGTTGAGGATACGCTTCCAGGTCGGTTCGATGCCACAGCCGAGTGGCGACACCATGCCGAGGCCCGTGACGACAACCCGCCTCATATCCAGCACTCCAGCCCACGATTCGCGGCCCACAACAAGAAACCGGTGGACCGTTCGACCACGGCCCGTCCGGCTTCGTCAGCACCGCGCGGGGGCGTCAGCTTTTCGCGTTCTTTTCAAGAAATTTTGTGGCGTCGCCGACGGTCAAAATCGTTTCCGCGGCATCGTCGGGAATTTCGCAACCGAATTCTTCTTCAAACGCCATCACGAGCTCGACCGTATCGAGGCTGTCCGCGCCGAGGTCGTCAATGAAGCTCGCGTTGTCGACCACTTTTTCGGGTTCAACACCAAGGTGTTCGACCACAATCTTCTTAACTCGCTCGCCAATCTCACTCATCGTTCAACCTCGTGCTTGTTCCCACTAGACCCGACCCCAAGACGATCCGAGCCATCCTGGTCGTTAAATTTTCCTTCGCAATCGCGCATAGTCTTGATTTGGCCCCACCCTACCCGCGGGCCCGGCGAACGATAGCAAACTCCCTATACAGGGTTTCAAAATCCTGCAAGGCGTTCTTTCCCCATCCGTTGGTGGTTCGGTTATCATACTTCCCAAGCCTTGACTATAAGCCTCAATCGGCCGTCGGAAACGGCCTTTCGCCCTACTTAGGGCACTAATGACCGGCTCAAATCATGGCCATTCCACCATTGACGTGAATCGTCTGCCCGGTGATATACGCCGCTTCATTCGAGCTGAGATAAACTGCCGCCGCAGCGATTTCTTCGGGTGTTCCGAGTCGCGCCGCAGGAACCTTCGAAAGAATGGTTTCGCGTTGCTTGTCGTTAAGCGCGTCGGTCATCGGGGTTGCGATAAATCCCGGGGCGATACAGTTGGCGGTAACGTTGCGCTTGGCGTACTCCGCACCCAACGTTTTGATCATGCCGATCAGTCCCGCCTTCGACGCGGTGTAATTGCCCTGGCCCGGATTGCCGGTGACGCCGACGACGGACGTAATCGCGATAATGCGGCCGAAACGCTTGCGCATCATCAGCCTGGTCGCGGCCCGGGCCAGACGAAAGGTCGCAGTCAAATTGACCTTGATGACCTCGTCCCAGTCCTCGTCGCGCAATTGCACGAATAGATTGTCCCGGGTGATGCCGGCGTTGGCGATGAGAATATCGACCTGGCCCATGGCTTGTTCTGCTGAGGGTACCAGCGCCTCGACCTCGGCCGCGTCGGAGAGATTGCAAGGCAGCACGTGAACCCTCTCGCCCAGCTTACCGGCGAGCACGTCCAGCACCTCCCGCCGCGTCCCGGAAATCGCCACCGTCGCGCCTTGCGCGTGCAGCGCTTGCGCAATCGAGCCACCGATGCCGCCGGTCGCGCCGGTGACGAGGGCCGTCCTGCCAGTCAGATCGAACATCAATATCTCCTCTCGACCCTAGGCCGAATGCGCAGCAGCGAGCGCTTCCTTTGCCAAGGCAATGTCGCCCGGCCCGCCGACCGAAATACCAACTGCGCCGTCGGCGATGCGCTTAACGAGCCCGCTTAGCACCTTGCCGGCGCCGATTTCGAAAAACCGTGTGACGCCGTGGCTCGCCATGTAAGCCACCGACTCGCGCCAGCGCACGGTTCCCGTGACCTGTTCGATCAGGCGGCGACGGATCTCGTCCGGATCGGTAATCGGCGCGGCCAGCACGTTCGACACGACGGGCGAAACCGGTTGCTTGATGGTGACATCAGCGAGCGCCTTCGCCATCGCGTCGGCCGCGGGCTGCATCAGCCGGCAATGAAACGGCGCCGACACCGGCAGCAACATGGCGCGCTTGGCGCCCCTGGTTTTGGCGATCTCGAGCGCGCGCTCGACGGCTGCCTTGTCGCCGGAGACCACGACCTGCCCGCCGCCATTGTCATTGGCGGCCTGGCAGACCTGACCCTGCGCGGCCTCGTTCGCGACAGCCACCGTGGCCTCATAATCCAGGCCAAGCAAAGCGGCCATTGCGCCCACGCCCACCGGCACCGCCTTTTGCATGGCAAGGCCACGGGTGCGTAACAGGCGCGCGGTGTCACTGATGCTGAGGCTGCCGGCAGCCGCGAGCGCGGAATATTCGCCGAGCGAATGTCCCGCAACGAACGCGGCGTCCCGTCCCACCGAGAAGCCGGATTCGGTCTCCAGCACGCGCAGGATAGCGAGCGAGACCGCCATCAATGCCGGCTGGGCATTTTGGGTGAGCTGCAGGGTCTCAGTCGGACCGTCCCATATGATGGCAGTCAGCCTTTCGCCGAGCGCCGCATCGACCTCGTCGAAAACAGCGCGGGCGGCCGGAAAAGCCTCCGCGAAGGCCTTGCCCATGCCGACCGCCTGGGAGCCCTGCCCCGGAAAAGTGAATGCCGCCGTCATCAATACCCCTGAAGTCGCCTGGAAATCGCTAAAGTCGCGCCGAAAGACACTGCAGGAGAGGGTTGTGTCAAGCCGCGGCCGGTTCCCAGCTGTCAGGCCCGGCGGTGGCTTTCCCTTGCCATCGCGCCCGAAATCCGTATAAACCGCGCCATCCGTGGATCCCGGCCGGGAGCTGAACGGACGGTCTCAGCAATTTCACCTTTCAGGCGACGTTGATGTGGCAGGGCCAGTCGGTCCGTCGTCCCGTGCTTCCGCCTTCTGAGCATATCGAGTCCTTTCCGGAGGGTTCGAAGGGCTTGCCGCCGGGAACCGCGCCAACATTGGAAAGGACACCCATGCCTCTTTATGAGCATGTTTTTCTCGCGCGTCAGGATGCGAGCACCCAGCAGGTCGAAGAACTGACCGCCCAGATGACCGGCATCGTCGAGCAACTCGGCGGCAAGGTCGTGAAGATGGAAAACTGGGGCGTACGTTCCCTCACCTATCGGATGAACAAGAATCGCAAGGCGCATTTCGTGCTGCTGAACATCGATGGCCCTTCGGCGGCTGTCGCCGAGATCGAGCGGCAGGAGCGGATCAGCGAAGACGTGATCCGCTATCTCACCGTTCGCGTCGACGAGCACGAGGAAGGGCCCTCGGCGATGATGCGCAAAGCCGACCGTGACCGCGACCGCGACGATCGTGGCGGCGGTTTCCGTGGTGATCGCGATGGCGGATTCCGAGGCGACCGCGACGGCGGCGGCTACCGCGGCGACCGTGGTCCACGCCGTCCGCGCGAAGACGCCGACGCAGCGATTGAGGAGTAAGAATCATGGCTGAAGCTGGTGCACGCCGTCCGTTTTTCCGCCGCCGCAAGACCTGCCCGTTCACAGGTCCGAATGCGCCGAAGATCGACTACAAGGATTCCAAATTGCTGATGCGTTACGTGTCCGAGCGCGGCAAGATCGTGCCGAGCCGCATCACCGCCGTCTCTGCCAAGAAGCAGCGTGAACTCGCGCGCGCCATCAAGCGCTCGCGTTTCCTCGGTCTGCTGCCTTACGTGATCCGGTAAAAATCATTCGATCGGCGGCATGCGTGCCGCCGATCGAAAATCTTCATAAGGTTCCCGGGTCGTCCGGTTGCCGATGGTTGGGGTTCTTGAAAAACCTCTAACCGCTCGAAAGGAGCGGGACAGCTGATGATCGCGATCGTTCTCATTGCAATAGCGGCCGGCTGTGCGTCGGGCCTGATGTTCGCCTCGATCATCTCGGGCGCGCTGATCTCCTTGCTGCTGTTTTACCTGGCGCCGCTGCCGCTGATCGTGGCGGCGCTCGGATGGGGACCTCTCAGCGCCACCATCGGCGGCATCGCCGCGGCCACGGGTCTTGGCGCGATCTTCGGCCTTCCCTATTGCATCGCCTTTGCCGTCACGGTCGCGCTGCCCGCCTGGTGGCTCGGGCATCTCACTTTGCTGGGCCGACCTGTAACCATTGGCGCCTCATCAGGCAACGGCGCGTCGCCCGTCGCACCGGCGCTGGAATGGTATCCGGTCGGGCGCATCCTGCTCTGGATCACCGGCTTTGCCGCACTGACCACGATAGCCGCCCTGCTCACGCTCGGCAGCGATGCCGCCACCATCACCGGCGCGCTGCGGCGGGGTTTGATGCGGATCATCGGCCCGCGCGATGCGGCGTCGACCGGCGAGACCGAACAATGGATCGATGCTTTGGTGACAATCGCGCCGGCTGCGGCCGCTGTTGTCGCCATGATGACGCTGACGCTCAACCTCTGGCTCGCCGCAAGAATCACGGCGACATCCGGACGATTGCACCGCCCCTGGCCCGACCTGAAAAGCGCGGCGCTGCCACCGATGACGCTCGCGGCATTATGCGTTGCCGTCGCATTCTGTTTTACCGGCGGACTGCTTGCGATCCTGGCGCAGATCGTGACCGCAGCCTTGATGATGGCGTACGCGTTCACCGGCTTTGCAGTCCTGCATACGCTAACGCTGGCGCTGAAAAGCCGCGCGCTCTGGCTCAGTTGCACCTACGCCATCGTGATGGTGTTCGGCTGGCCTGTTTTGGCGATGGTGGTTCTCGGTCTGGCCGATGCCGTTTTTGGGATTCGTCAGCGCTACCTGCAAGGAAGGCCGCCGCCGCTCCCCGCGTCCTGAATCTACCCTTCAACACAATCCTACAGTCCTCATCATCTTAAAGGAGAACGAATATGGAAGTCATTTTGCTGGAACGTGTCGCCAAGCTCGGCCAGATGGGCGAAGTCGTCCGCGTCAAGGACGGATTTGCCCGCAATTTTCTTTTGAAGCGCGGCAAGGCGCTGCGCGCCACCGCCGACAATCGCGCGAAGTTCGAGGGCATGAAGGCCGAGCTCGAAGCCCGCAACCTGCAGGCCAAGGGCGAGGCAACCAAGGTCGCGGAAAAGATCGACGGCCGCAACGTCGTCGTGCTGCGTCAGGCTTCTGAGACCGGTCAGTTGTTCGGATCGGTGACCGTTCGCGACATCATCGCATCGTTCGAGAGCGATGGCGTTACCATCAGCCGCAGCCAGATCATGCTGGACGCGCCGATCAAGACCATCGGCAAGCACAACATCGCCATCGCCGTGCATCCCGAAGTCGAGGTCAGCGTGGCCGTCACCGTCGCGCGAAGTGCCGACGAGGCCGAACGTATCAATCGCGGCGAGGACATCTCTAGCCGCCAGGAAGATCAGGACGCGGCCGCCGAAGCGCTCGCCGCCGCCGGCGAATTCTTCGATCCGGAAGCCCGCCGCGACGAAGTGCAGCCGCAGGAAGAGGCGGCTTCGGAAAAATAATCCGGCTTCTGTAAACCGAATTGAACCAGCCCAAGTCCGGCCCGCTCAGGCCGGGCTTGGGATTTTTGCCAAGGCTTTTTCCTCAAACATCGCGCCCGACGCCAACGCGGTTGCGGTGTGTTTTTCAATTCCGTCCATTACGCAAAAGACATCTGCCGCAACCGCAGCGACCTGACGTCCGGGCTTGATCACGTGGGCACGGCAGATCAGGCGCCCGGAAATTTGCCTTTGAAGACCTATTGGGAGATCGGCGCTGCGGGCGGTCCGGCAGGAGCTATTGGCGGTGCCGGCGGTACTGAGGCAACCGCGGGGGGCGCAGGCTGCGCAGTTGGTGCCGATGGTGCAGGCGCCGGTTCCGGGCTCGCGCTGGAAACCGCTGCGGGCACCGCTGGCGAAACCGACGGCGCCGCTGTGACCGGAGGAACCGGGTCGGCCCGCAGCGCCGGGGTCTCGCCGTTGCCGGTCTCCTTCGGGGCGTCGATCCTGCCGGCCTCAGACTTGCCCTCAGACTTGCCCTCGCCGGACGGGTTGGCGCCTTCCGGTTTGCTGTCCTCGCCTTTGGCGGTTTCGCTCTTGGGCGTGTCGTCCTTCTGCGCCTCGCCCTTTGACGGCTCATCCTTGGCAGCGTCGGTCTTTGCAGCGTCAGTTTTGGCAGCGTCAGTTTTGGCGGCCTCGCTCTTGGGCGGTTCTTCGCCGCCCGGCTTGCCCCTTTTGCTCAGCCTTTGCTTGGCGGCCGATTTGCGACCATCGGGGCCGCGCTCGCTCGCGGTCTGAGCCGGAGCTTGACCATCCACGGCGGGTTTTGCGGCGTCGGGCACCTCCCCCGGCCGTGCCAGCCGCTTCGCGTTGCGGCCTTGACGTCCGGGCTCGGCTTGCGGGGGAAGTCCGTCTGCATCCGGTTTCGCGGCCTGCTGCGGCTCAGCGCCGGGCTTGGCAGCCTCTTGCGATAGCGGCGCCGGCGGGCGCAGCCTCCGGCCAAAGCGGTCGAGCTGATCGGCGGGCCTGGCCTCCGATTTCGCATCCTTGCCCTGCCTGGATTGGGTGCCGACATAGCGGGTATCGGCCGCCCCGTTCGATACCAGGAAGGCACTGAGCAGTGACGCCATCTCGCTGCTGGTAGTGTAATGCTGACGCAGGAAGCCCGGCAGAGATCCGGCCGGCACGGTCTTCAACAGACCTCGCGGGCCCTTGTGGCAGGCTGTGCAAGTGCCCGCGAAGATTTGGGAGGGGCTCTTGCCGGCCTCCAGATTTTGCGCCTGTCCCGGGACCGCCGCGAAACAGCCGATCAGAAGCATCACCGTCGCTAAACTGAGCGCTCGGCTCAACATTCCTAATTCTCCAGATGCGCTAATCGCTTCCAGCGTCTCTAATCCGACACTGGCGCCGACGGTGACCTTTTAGCCGATTGTTGCGGGAATGGAAGCGCACATATGACGCAACTGGGTGAACGCGGCCTTTCGGAATATCCGCTTTGTGTACAAGGCACTAGCGGGCGTGGACTATCGCCATTATGATCATTTCAAGGCGCTTGGGAGCCATTCCGTCCCGCATGCGTCGATTGTGACGGCCGGTACGTTTAGCATCTGCGGGATCGCTCAGTTTGGTGGTTTCGATGGACCGTTTGTTACGTTATTTCCTCCAGCAGTTCATTCGCCGCGGCGCGATGACGTTTACCACTGCGAGTGGGGCAAAATTTAGCTGCGGCGACGGGACCGGCGAGCCGGTATCCGTTCGATTCCTGACCACCGACGCCGAACGGAGGGTTCTGCTCAACCCGGAACTTGCGCTCGGCGAAGTTTACATGGAGGGCACTTTCGTCATCGAGAATGGCACGATCGCGGACGCGCTGGCGATCCTGCTCGATCAGCCGGAAATATTACCGCGCTGGGCCAAGCTGCAATGGTGGCTGCGCTATCTGGTCAGGCATGCCCGGCAATTCAATCCGCGCCACCGCTCGAAGAACAATGTCGCGCGCCATTACGACCTTGACGGGCGGCTCTATTCCCTCTTCCTCGACGCCGACAAGCAGTACAGCTGCGCTTATTTTGAAACGCCGGACGCCACCCTTGAGGATGCCCAACTCGCCAAAAAGCGTCATCTCGCCGCCAAGCTCTTGATCGGCCGCGGCGAGCGTGTGCTCGACATCGGCTCCGGTTGGGGAGGTCTTGGGCTGTATCTCGCCGAAATGACCGGCGCCAACGTCACCGGCGTCACGCTCTCGACCGAACAATTGCAGGTATCGAACGCCCGCGCGGCTGATAGAAATCTCACGCGGTCGGCGAAATTTTTCCTCGAGGACTATCGCGACGTTTCCGGCCCGTTCGACCGTATCGTGTCCGTGGGCATGTTCGAACACGTCGGCGTCGACTTTTACGAGAAGTATTTCAGGCGTTGTGCCGAGCTTCTCACCGACGATGGCGTCATGATGCTGCATTCGATCGGCCGCTCGGATGGGCCCGATGCCACCAATCCCTGGATTGCGAAATATATCTTCCCCGGCGGCTACATCCCTGCGCTTTCCGAAGTGATCCCCGCGATCGAGCGCGCCGGGCTTCTGGTGTGCGATATTGAAATCCTGCGGCTGCACTATGCAGAAACGCTGAACGCGTGGCGCGAGCGGTTCATGGCGCGGCGCGAGGAAGCGGTGCAGCTCTATGACGAGTGCTTTGCACGGATGTGGGAATTTTACCTGGCATCCTCGGAAATGTCGTTCCGCAAGCAGAACCTGATGAATTTCCAGATTCAGCTCACCAAACGCCAGGGCGTGGTGCCGATGACGCGCGATTACATCGCCCGCGAAGAAACGAAGCTGCTCGGGATCGAGCGCGGCGCGCGGCCACGGCTGCAAATTGCAGGCGAATAGGCCGGCGGAAGCACCCCGAAGAGTGCAAGCAGCCCGAGGGCTAGTTTCGCAGGCTGAAATAAGAGCCGCAATGAGGGTATGGCGATGCCGGTCGCGCAAGCTGCGCGCTCACGGCAGCCAGCACCGATCGATCGCACGGCACCGCGCGCAATTCCGGCCGAGAAATTTCTTCCATGGCGTCGATCAGCATCGACAGCCATAATTTTTCGCCGTCTCCCAATCGCCATGGCTGAAGTTGCTGGCCCATCGCCTGTCCTTGTCTAAACCCGGGTTCGCAAACCGTGCCACTACCAATCCTCTTGCCACCAATCCGTTCCCCGCGACCATGCCGTAAAGAAAGAGCGTCGGATGTGATCTGCTTCACAAAAGATTCGGACGGCCCGTCCTAAAGCTCCAAAATGGCACAGAAAATATATCAATCATCGTTCGAGCCGCAGGCCGACATCGGCACCGATTATGCCTTGATCGCCACCGGCGTTGGAGCGGCCCTGATCGCGCTGATCTATCTCATTCTGATTTGATTCAGCGCCGAAATGGCGGCCCGGGACGCTTGTCGGCCCTGGCATGGGTATTCCCGCGCGGTGATAAGGTTCAGTCCGCGCCGAAATTTTCTCAGCTTTCCATTGAGCGTCGGGGCGAGGCTGCCCGAGGCTCACCCGGAACCCCGTCAAGCGCCAATGCGCCGCACGGTCGGTATTCACACATGGCGTGTGTGAATCGGGCATAAGGCGTGTTCGCGCTTTCGCTGCGTCTGCGACTGGCGCTTTATCGCCGCCCCGCATCCGACAAAGTTCCTGCAACACTCCAGAGCCATGGCCACACTTGATTCGAACGTTCTCAAGCTTGCTCCCGATGCGGGAACTCCGGCCTATCGGAGCGCACCGCACAATATCGAGGCGGAACAGGCCCTGCTCGGCGCCATTCTGGTCAACAACGACGCGTTCTATCGGGTGTCGGATTTTCTCGAGGCTAAACACTTCTTCGAGCCGATCCATCAGACGATCTTCGAGACCGCCGGCAGCCTGATTCGGATGGGCAAGATCGCTACCCCGGTTACGCTGAAGACCTTCGTCCCAGCCGAAACCGACATCGGCGGCATGACGGTCGGCCAATATCTCGCCCGCCTCGCCGCCGAAGCGACCACTATCATCAATGCCCAGGATTATGGACGCACGATCTACGAACTGGCGCTGCGCCGCGATCTGATCCGGATCGGCGAGGACATGGTCAATGTCGCCTTCGATGCGCCGGTGGATTTTGCGCCGCGGGCGCAGATCGAGGACGCCGAGCGCAGATTGTACGAACTGGCCGAGTCCGGCCGCTACGACGGCGGCTTCCAGCGCTTTGCGCAGGCCCTCACCATAGCCGTCGATATGGCGGCAAAAGCCTTCCAGCGTGACGGCAAGCTGTCGGGCATTGCCACGGGCCTGCGCGAGCTCGATATCAAGATGGGCGGCCTGCAGCCCTCCGACCTGATTATCGTCGCCGGGCGTCCCGGCATGGGCAAAACCGCGCTTGCCACCAACATCGCTTACAATGTGGCAAAGGCGCATCGCGCCGAAGTTCAGGCCGACGGCACCATGAAGTCCGTCAACGGCGGCATCGTCGGCTTCTTCTCCTGCGAAATGTCCGCCGAGCAGCTCGCCACGCGTATTCTCGCCGAACAAACCAGTATCGCGTCAAGCATGATCCG
Organism: Bradyrhizobium sp.; assembly: GCA_036497205.1. Classification (GTDB taxonomy): domain Bacteria; phylum Pseudomonadota; class Alphaproteobacteria; order Rhizobiales; family Xanthobacteraceae; genus Bradyrhizobium. Next base: position 5,557 of record DASXJV010000055.1, on the reverse strand, counting down.
CCGCGGCGGCATTACCGAGGCCGACTTCGAGAAAATTCGCGACTACTCTATCGAATTGCAGTCGCTGCCGCTGTACGTTGACGAAACCGGCGGCCTGTCGATTTCGCAATTGACCGCGCGCGCCCGCCGGTTAAAGCGACAGAAAGGCCTCGATCTGATCGTGGTCGACTATATTCAGCTGCTGCAAGGCTCCGGCAAGCGTGGCAACGACAACCGCGTGCAGGAGGTCACGGAGATCACGACCAGCCTGAAGGCGCTCGCCAAGGAACTGAACGTTCCTATCATCGCGCTATCGCAGCTATCTCGTCAGGTCGAAAGCCGCGACGATAAGCGCCCGCAATTATCAGACTTGCGTGAATCCGGCTCGATCGAACAGGACGCCGACGTCGTGATATTCGTATTTCGCGAGGAATATTACCTCGCCAACAAGGAACCGCGCGTCGGCACGCCGGAATACGAAAAATGGCAGCTCGACATGTCGCTGGTGCACGGCAAGGCCGAAGTCATCATCGGCAAGCAACGCCACGGCCCCACCGGCACGGTCGAACTGCAGTTTGAAGGCCAGTTTACGCGATTCAGCGATCTGGCGCAGGACAGTCATTTACCGGCGCAAACCTACTGAGGCCCGGCTTGCCCGGTTGAACCGACGAGCCCCTGCGCGTAAAAGTGCGGCATGAACATCGTCTCCGACCCGAAATCAGTTCCGGCAAGTTCTATACTCTCACCTGAAGCCAATCAGGCGGCTGCGCTTACCACCGCCACCGGCGTGCTCACAGTCGATCTCGACGCCATCGTTGCAAACTGGCGCAAGCTTGAGAAAACCGCGGTGCCCGCGGAGTGCGCCGCCGTGATCAAGGCAGACGCCTATGGCTGCGGGGTCGATCCGGTCGCCCGCGCTCTCGCTAGCGCCGGCTGCAAGACGTTTTTCGTCGCCACGCTAGACGAAGCGCGCGCCGCGCGCGCAGCCGTGCCGGCGGCAGCAATCTACGTGCTCCACGGCTTCTTCCAGAACTGCGGCGACGCGTACGCCAAGATTGACGCCAGGCCCGTGATCGGCGATCTCAACGAGCTTGCCGAATGGGACGTGTTTTGCCGGCGCTCCGGCTGGGCGGGCGGCGCCGCGATTCACATCGATACCGGCATGAACCGGCTGGGCCTCACTCTCGTAGAGGCGCAAGGCATCATTCCCAGGATCAATGCCGGCGATCACGGCATCACGCTGGTCATGAGCCATCTTGCCTCCGCCGAGAGCCTCAATCATCCGCTCAATGCCAAACAGCTCGCGACCTTCCGCGAGATCGCCAGTCTCTTTTCCGGCGTGCCGGCATCGCTGTCGAATTCCTCCGGTGTTTTCCTCGGACCGCAATTCCAGTTCGACCTGGTGCGGCCCGGAGCTGCGCTCTACGGCATTAACCCGACGCCCGAGGCCGACAATCCGATGCAGCCGGTCGTCGACCTAAAAGCCCGCATCGTGCAGATGCGCAATGTCGAGCGCGGCGAAAGCGTCGGTTACGGCGGAACGTGGACCGCGCGGCGGCCGACCAAGCTCGCGATCGTATCCGCCGGGTATGCCGACGGATATTTCCGCGCCGCCAGCGGCATCGACGGCACCCGCAGCGCCGAGGTGATGGTCGCCGGCAAGCGCTGCCCGGTGGCCGGCCGCATCTCGATGGACCTGATGGCTGTCGACGTCACCGACCTGCCGAACAACGCCGCGCGACGCGGCCACATGGTGACGCTGCTTGGCGAGGGCATCACCGTCGACGAACTCGCGCATCATTTCGGCACCATCGGCTACGAAGTTCTCACAAGCCTCGGCCCGCGCTATGCGCGGGTCTACAAGGGCGGGACAGCGGCCACTGAGCCGGCCCCTGTGGCACCGGCCTGACAACTTTGGCCGGGCATGAAAATCGCAACGTTCAACATCAACAATATCAACCGGCGGCTGCCGAACCTGCTTCGATGGCTGCGCGCGGCGAAGCCCGACATCGTTTGCCTGCAGGAGCTAAAATCGACCGACGATGACTTTCCGGTTTCCGCGATCGGCAAGGCGGGCTATGGCGCGGTCTGGCGCGGCCAAAAGACCTGGAACGGCGTCGCCATCCTGGCGCGGAAAGCCGATCCGGTGCTGATCAGGACCGAGCTGCCGGGCGATCGCGATGACCACGAGGCGCGTTATATCGAAGCGGCCGTCAACGGCATTATCGTCACCAGCATCTATCTGCCGAACGGCAATCCTCAGCCCGGGCCGAAATTCGAGTACAAGCTCGAATGGTTCAAGCGGCTCAAGTCGCACGCCGCGAAATTCCTGAAACAGGACATTCCGGTGGTGCTGGCCGGCGACTACAACGTGGCTCCGACCGAACTCGATATTTATCCGACGCGGTCATGGGACAAGGATGCGTTGATCCAGCCGAACAGCCGCGCCGCATTCAAATCGCTCGTGGCGCAAGGCTGGCTTGATGCGATCCGCGATGTCCATCCGTCGAAGCCGATGTACACGTTCTGGGACTATAAACGAAACCGCTGGCCGCGTGACGCAGGATTGAGGCTCGATCACCTGCTGCTGAGCCCGGCGCTTGCGCCGCGTTTGATCAAGGCAGGCGTCGATCGCAAGGTACGAGCCGAGGAAGGCGCCAGCGATCATGCCCCGGCATGGATTGTGCTGCGCTAGCACAGTTGCGACCCGTTGGGCGTCCTCGCAGTTCCGGCGCCTTGCTGCTGCTAGACAGCCGGCACCGGCACCGCTGCGGTGAGAGGCGCGGCGATCACCGAGCGCTCGATAACCGCCACTAAAGCCCTAGTAGCATGGTGGGTAGGGATAGTATCCGCAGCGTGGCGCGGAATATGCTCCTGCAGCAGCAGCACCCACGGCAGCAGCACCGACGCCTACCGCCACTCCACGGCGTACGGCTGCACCACGATAAACGCCACCACGATAAACCCCACCGCGATAGACGCCACCGTGATGAACGCCAGCGCGATGAACGCCAACGCCTCTTCGATATGCGAAGGCGTCAGTTGAAATAGTCGCAATACACACGATGCCAACGACAACAGATGCAGCAAGCGAAATAAGGGTTCGACGCGACATGATTAATCCTTTCTCGGGGCTGATCAGTTCGTACTCCGAACCAAAGTCCTCTTGACTTGGACCATGGCGAAAAAAAGGGAAACCAGACCAAACGGGACCGTCCGGGTTCCCAACATCCAAACCGCAACGCGCCGCCCATTTAGGACCGTGCGGTAAAATGCTTCTGTAAATCTAGTCGTCGGATCGGGCGGCGCAATGATCTACCTCAAGGGTCGACCTACTTTTCCTTTCGGCGTCGTCCTCGCGCTTTCATGGGCAAGCGCTTGTCGACGAACGGCAAGCTACGCTACGAAAGCGGAAGAGTATGGGCAATGCTGCTCCTCGCCGGCTTCGGCTTCATGGCGTATCGTCGAAGTCAAAGGCAGCATCAACGGCCGCCTGATCCTGGAAGCTGGCTCCGGGCGGCTTTTCCTTTGGGGACGCCTCGGTTGGCGTCCTATCGCTTTTTTAACGGCGTCATCCACGATGTCTGAGTTGGCAGATTCTGTTGCAAAACTCGCAAAATGCCGTGCTGCGAGTTTTTCGCCAAGAAAGGAAACGCGCGGCAATCGCCTATCGATGTGTCGTCAAGCACGCCACCGATGTCGCCGGTGAATTCATCGCTAGTTGACGCAGTCCCCACATGATTATCCGGTTGCCACGCCTACAGCCCGGAAGTTTTTCGCCTTTTGACCTATCTGCGACATTGGCGCGCGCCCACCGGCAGTGCTCTTGATGCCGGTTTAGCCCCTATCAACGGGGCTGTTTGAGCCGCTAAGATGCCATCTCCTGAGCTTGGGGTCGGCAATGAAGCGGCGCGAGTTCATCACACTGGTCGGCGGCGCAGCAGCTGCGTGGCCGCTCACCGCTAACGCCCAGCAGAAGGGAAAGCTCCCCCTTGTCGGAGTATTGAATCCCGGCTCGACCGATACCCCAGGGGCCATTGGATTTTACGACGGGCTGCGGGAGCTCGGTTACACCGAGGGTTTGAATATAGCGATCGAGCGACGCTACGGGGACTGGAATACAGATCGATTCCAGCAACTGGCGGGTGATCTGGTTCGGCTCAAGGTTGACGTCATCGTCGTGATAAGTACGTCACCAGCTCGCGCAGCCAAACAAGCAACCAGCATAATCCCTGTCGTCGTGGGCGGCATGGCCGATCCTGTCGGTGATGAATTGATCGTCAGTCTCGCCCGACCAGGCGGGAATATTACAGGTACTACTTTTCTTGGCCCAGAATTGATTGCCAAACGCTTCGGACTGCTCAAGGACGCCATTTCCGGACTCTCGCGCGTCGCTGCCCTCTGGCATCCTGCCGCATACGGGAAACGTACAATGGAAAGCATGTTGAGGGAGACCGAGACTGCGGCCCAGGCGCTAAGATTGCAGCTTCAACTCGTGCCGGCCGTTGGCCCGGGCGACCTCGACGGCGCCTTTGTCACAATGACCCGAGAACACGCCGATGCTGTCATTCAGTTGCCTAGCCCGATGTTATATGGCGAGCACAAACGCATTGTCGAATTGGCGGCGCGGAGCCGGCTCCCGGCAATGTACGCCGCAAGGGAGTTTGTGGAGGACGGGGGCCTGATGTCCTACGGAGCAAGCTTGCCTAATCTGTTTCGACGCGCCGCCGCGTATGTGGACAAAATCCTCAAGGGCGCCAATCCAGCCGACCTCCCGGTGGAGCAGCCGACGAAGCTAGAGTTCGTCTTCAATCTGAAAACGGCGAAAGAACTGGGGCTGGTAATCCCTCGCGAATTCCTGCTGTTGGCCGACGAGGTAATCGAGTGAAGGGCGCGATGTCTGTTCATGGGCATCTTTGAGACATGCCGACGCACGCTGCGAATGTCGGTTTATCGGAGTAGACCGGAAGCCATCGGTGCAAGGTCAAAACGGCGCCTTTGACCCGTAGCGCTGATGTTGCGCTCACGCGATCTCCGCGTCGCCCATCAGGTCGAACGCGCCTCCGAACTTTCTCTCTTCCAGTGACTTATCCTAAGGACGACCCATAGCAGGGCCGTCGCTTTCGCTGGAGAGGAGTAGTTGTCATGGTGCGCAAAGCGATGATCCTTCTGGCAACCATCAGCTTCGTTGGGGCGATGCTAGCCGCCACAGCGGCCGACGCGAGGGGCGGCGGATTTGGAGGCGGCGGGGGCGGGTTTAGAGGGGGCGGAGGCGGCTTTGCCGGCGGCGGAATGCGCGGCGGGTTCGGGGGTGGCGGCTTCCGAGGCGGACTTGCCGGTGCTGGCTTCCGGGGCGGGCTTGCCGGTCCTGGCTTCCGGGGTGGGCTTGCCGGTCCTGGCTTCCGAGGCGGGCTTGCCGGTTCTGGCTTCCGAGCCGGGCTTGCCGGTCCTGGCTTCCGGGGTGGGCTTGCCGGTCCCGGCTTCCGGGGCGCCGGTTTCCGCAGAGATTTCGTCGGCGCGCGGTTCGCACGCGGTCGTCGCGGCTTCGGGTTCGGCTTCGCGCCATTCTTCGTCGGCG
>DASXJV010000054.1:0-12202 GCA_036497205.1 Bradyrhizobium sp. | reverse complement strand
CGATCGGCCGCGCGACATGGATGACGATGATACCGGTGAGGTCGAGCGCTTTCAACGCCTTCTCGAACACCGGGCAGTCCTGCACCATCACCACCGCCGGCTTGATCAGGCCGAACAGATATTTCAGCTTGGCATGATCCTGGCTCATCAGCGAATAGGCCGGCGACACCGGCGCCGCCGGCAACCGCGCCTGCATCGCGGCCTGCGTCATCAACGCGTGCTCGATCGAATTGCCGGAGAGGATCGCGACGGGTCGGCCCTCGGCGATGCCGAGATTGAGCAGGCCTTGGGTTAGCGCATCGACGGTGCGCTTGGCCTCGCCGTAGGAGATCTTGCGCCATTGCCGATCCGGACCGGTGCGCTGCGCCAGCCAGATATGTTCGGGCGCCTGCTTGGCCCATTTCGCCAGCGACGCCGGGATATGCTTCTCATAAGCCTGCAGCGGAATGCGCGACTTCAGCACGATCGTGCCATCGGACCGCCGGTCGACCGCGATGTCGCGCTTCAGCCATTCGATCTTGCGGAAGGCCGGCTTCTGCAGTGCTGCCGCGGCATTCCCGTCCATATTGCGTCTCCCGAAATATCGGCTCTTTCCGAGCTCTTCGTTACCTTCTGATATAGACCCCGGCTGTCGTCCCGGCCAAGCGAAGCGCGAGGCGGGGACGACAGCAGAGCTTGTTCTACCTTGGCGCCATGCGGATCGCGCCGTCGAGCCGGATGGTCTCGCCGTTGAGCATCGCGTTCTCGACGATGTGGACCGCGAGGTTGGCGTATTCGTTCGGTTCGCCGAGCCGCGCGGGATGCGGCACCTGCGCACCGAGGCTCTTGCGCGCTTCCTCGTTCAATCCCATCAAGAGCGGCGTGAAGAAGATGCCGGGCGCAATGGTGTTGACCCGGACCTTCTGGCTGGCGAGATCGCGTGCCGCGGGCAGCGTAAGACCGACGATGCCGCCCTTCGACGCCGAATAGGCGATCTGCCCGATCTGGCCTTCATAGGCCGCGACGCTCGCGGTGTTGATGATGACGCCGCGCTCTTCTCCAACCGGGGCTTCCGTCAGCAGGCGTTCCGAAAACAGGCGCAGCACGTTGAAGGTGCCGATCAGATTGACGTTGATGACGCGCGCGAACTTGGCCAGCGGATAGACGCCGTCCTTGCCGACGATGCGCTGCGATCCGCCGATGCCGGCGCAGTTCATCAGCACCCGCGCGATGCCATTGATGGATTCGGCTTTCGCAATCGCAGCCTTGACCTGCTCCTCGTCGGTGACGTCCGCAACGACGGCGACGCCCTTCACTTCGGCTGCGACTTTCTCGGCATTCTCCTTGCTCTGATCGAGCACGGCGATTTTCGCCCCTTTGGCGGCCATCGCGCGCGCGGTAGCGGCGCCGAGACCGGAGCCACCTCCGGTGATGAGAACGGCAACGTCTTTCAACTGCATCGGTAGAACCTTTCCTTGGGCGTTTCTTGTCGGCTTGTAAGTCTTTAAAGCAGAGCGATCGTTATCCGGCTGCCGCAGCAGCTTTTTTCGTGTTGGTAGTCAGCATGCCACCGCAAATCAGCGCTTCCATATGGCTGATGTATTGGCGGCAGACCTCGTCGGTGACCGGCCCGACGCCGGTCGCACGCGACATCGCGTGCCGGCCGAAAAACAGATGGTCGCAGGCGCCGATCAGGCTGGTGTAGAACAGCACCGGATCGATGTTGCGGAACTCACCGGCCTTGATGCCTTGCGCGAGCAGGCGGCGATGAAATTCCAAAAGCGGCGCGACAAAAAACTTCGACACCTCGTCGGCGGCTGCCGCGCTGCTTTCATGCAGCAGATAGTGGATCAGCCGGTTCATATAGGGGAACTGGTGATACGCCCTGATGATGCCGGCGATATGGAGCCTGAGTTTCGCGCTCGGCGTAATCGGCTGCGCCAGGAGATATTCGAGCTGGGTCACTTCGGTCGCGGCATCGCGCGCCAGCAACGCCAGCAGCAGGCCGTCCTTGTTGCCGAAGTGATATTTCACCAAGGCGGCGTTGACGCCGGATTTCTGCGCGATGTCGCTTAAGGATACTTCGATCGAAGAGCGCTCGATCATCAGTTCGCTCGCCGCGACGAGGAGCTTCTCGGCGGTAGTGTTTTTCGCAGCCTGAAGCCTGGTCGGTACGGTGGTATTCAACTGTGAACCTATGTGCCGCCTGCCGGAATATGCGGGCGCAGCTAACCCGATGCCGCCGCCACACTCAAGAGTTAATTGATTGATTGACTAAATCCCGCCGCGCCACTTAAATCCGCACCCGGCATTCCAAACACCCATCCATGACACTCAGGGAGAACGCACATGGCCGAGGCTTATATCGTCGCCGCCGCACGCACTGCAGGCGGCCGCAAGGGAGGGCGCCTCGCAGGATGGCATCCGGCGGATCTCGCGGCTTCCGTGCTGGATTCGCTGGTTGAGCGTGCCGGCGCCGATCCCGAACAGATCGAGGACGTGATCATGGGCTGCGTGATGCAGACCGGCGAACAGTCCAACAACATCGCGCGCAACGCTATCATGGCTTCAAAACTGCCGGAAAGCGTGCCCGGCACTTCGGTCGACCGGCAATGCGGCTCGTCGCAGCAGGCGCTGCATTTCGCGGCGCAGGCGGTGATGTCGGGAACCATGGATATCGTGATCGCCGCCGGCGTAGAGGCGATGACCCGGGTGCCGATGGGCCTTGCGTCGTCATTGCCGGCGAAGAACGGTTTCGGCACCTATAAAAGCCCGAACATCGAGAGGCGCTATCCGAACATCGTATTCAGCCAATTCACCGGTGCGGAAATGATGGCGGAGAAATACGGCCTCTCCAAAGAAGACCTCGACAAATACGCCTATGAGAGCCACCAGCGTGCGATCGCCGCGACGCAGGCCGGAAAGTTCAAGGACGAGATCATTCCGCTGCAGATCACCCGCGCCGACGGCTCGACCGACACCCATCACATCGATGAAGGTATTCGTTTCGACGCCACCCTCGAGGGTATCCGCAACGTCAAGCTGATCGCGGAGAACGGCAAGCTCACCGCCGCCAGCGCCAGCCAGATCTGCGACGGCGCCTCGGGCGTGATGGTGGTCAACGAAAAGGGCCTCAAGTCGCTCGGCATCAAGCCGATGGCGCGGATTCATCACATGACCATGATGGGCGGCGATCCCGTAATCATGCTGGAAGCGCCGCTGCCCGCCACGGAACGCGCGCTGAAGAAGTCCGGCATGTCGATCGACGACATCGATCTGTTCGAGGTCAACGAGGCCTTCGCATCGGTACCGACGGCATGGCTGAAAACCACCGGCGCCGACCCTGCGAAGCTCAACGTCAACGGCGGCGCCATCGCGCTCGGCCATCCCTTGGGCGGCTCCGGCACCAAGCTGATGACCACGCTGGTCAACGCGCTCAAGCAGCGCAACAAGCGCTACGGCCTCCAGACCATGTGCGAGGGCGGCGGCATGGCCAATGTGACGATTGTGGAGCGGCTGTAGGCGGCACTAACAATTATCGTCGTCCCGGCCTTGAGCCGGGACCCATAACCACCGACGATAACGAGTATGCGTGGAGTTAGCTCCACGCTACTGCATTAGCATCAGTAATTATGGGTCCCCGCTTTCGCGGGGGGACGACGACAATAATTTCCCAAGGAAACGCCCATGACCCATCCATCGATCCACGCGCGGACCCAGCCGGACAAGATCGCCTATCAGATGGCGGGCAGCGGCAAGGCGATCACCTATCGCGAGCTCGACGAACTGTCGAACCAGGGCGCGCATCTGTTTCGTGCGCTTGGCCTGAAAGCCGGCGACCACATCGCATTCCTGATCGAGAACCGGCTGGCGTTCATGGAAATCTGCTGGGCGGCGCAGCGCAGCGGGCTCTATTACACTGCGATCAGCCGCTACCTCACCCAGGACGAGATCGCCTACATCGTCAAAGACTGCGGCGCGCGCGTCGTCATCACCTCGCCGAAATGTGCCGAGCAGATCAAGGGCCTCGTCACGAACGCGCCCGGCGCGCCGCTGTTCTTTATGATCGACGAGCCGCTACCGGGCTTCCGCTCGTGGGACAAGGAAGCCCTCGCCCAGCCGGTCACGCCGATTGCGGACGAAGTCGCCGGCTATGACATGCTGTATTCGTCGGGCACGACCGGCCGGCCCAAGGGTATCACGCGCCAATCTGAACACAATCCGATCGATCTGCCGAATCCGTTTTTGAAAATTCTCTGCGCCGATATGTGCGGAATGACTTCCGACAGCGTCTATTTGTCGCCGGCGCCGCTGTATCACGCCGCTCCCTTGCGCTTCAACATGATGGCGATCACGCTCGGCGGCACCTCGATCATCATGGAATCATTCGACGCCGAAGAATTCCTGGCGATGGTCGAGAAGCACAGGATCACCCAATCGCAGCTGGTGCCCACCATGTTCGTACGCATGCTGAAGCTGCCGGAAGAAGTGCGGACGCGCTACGATGTCTCGTCGCTGAAGGGCGCGATCCACGCCGCCGCGCCCTGCCCGATCGAAGTCAAGGCGAAGATGATCGAATGGTGGGGACCGATCCTGATCGAGTACTACGCCGGCTCGGAAGGCAACGGCGTCACCGTGTCCACCTCGCAGCAATGGCTGTCGCATCGCGGCACCGTCGGCCGCGCTGTGGTCGGCAAGGTCAGGATACTCGACGAGAACGATCAGGAATTGCCGACAGGACAGATCGGCGCGGTATATTTCGCCGACGCGCCGGTGTTTTCCTATCACAACGATCCCGAGAAAACGAAACGCGCCTATAACGCCAAGGGCTGGTCGACGCTGGGCGACGTCGGCTATCTCGACGACGAGGGCTTTCTTTATCTCACCGACCGCAAGTCCTACATGATCATCTCCGGCGGCGTGAATATCTATCCGCAGGAGACCGAGGACGTCCTGATCACCCATCCCGGGGTCGCCGATGTCGCGGTGTTCGGCGTTCCGAACGAGGAAATGGGCGAAGAGGTCAAGGCGGTGGTGCAGCCGCACGACTTGGCGCGGGCGGGGAAAGAGCTGGAAGCAGAGCTGATCGTGTTTTGCCGCAAGCACCTGTCGCCGATCAAATGCCCGCGCAGCATCGACTTCGAGGCCGAGCTGCCGCGCACGCCCACCGGCAAATTGGTGAAGCGGCATTTGCGCGATCGTTACTGGCCGAAGACCGTGGTGAGAGTGTAGCGCGAGGCCCTCATCCTAAAGGAGCGCGCTCTTGCGCGCGTCTCCAAGGATGAGCGATACCTTGGCCTCATGGTTCGAGACGGCGCATAGGCGCGTCCTCACCATGAGGAGACGCAGCCATGGACACAACCGCCACCCTCCTCGAAATCCCCCTTCCCCACGGCATCCGTTCGCGTTTCGTCGAAGACATCAACGGTCTGCGCCTGCATGTGCTGGAGGCAGGCTTTGAGACCAAAGACCGCCCCTGCCTGCTGCTGCTGCACGGCTTTCCCGAACTTGCCTACAGCTGGCGCAAGGTGATGCCGGCGCTGGCGGCGGCCGGTTATCACATGATCGCGCCGGATCAGCGCGGCTATGGCCGCACCACCGGCTGGGACGCGAGCTATGACGGCGATCTCAATTCGTTCCGGCTACTGAACCTGATGCGCGACGCGCTCGGACTGGTGTCGGCGTTCGGCTATCGTTCGGTTGCTTCGGTGATCGGACACGATTTCGGCAGTTCGGTCGCCGCATGGTGCGCGCTGGTGCGGCCGGACGTATTTCGATCGGTGGCGCTGATGAGCGCGCCGTTCGCGGGACCGCCCCCGCTGCCGTTCGACACCGCTAACGCGCCGCCGAGATCGAAGCTAGATGATCCCGTGCATCGTGAGCTTGCGGCGCTGCCGCGTCCCCGCAAACATTATCAGTGGTACTACTCGACGCGGCAAGCCAATGCGGACATGCACCGCGCGCCGCAGGGCGTGCATGATTTCCTGCGCGCCTATTATCATCACAAGAGCGCGGACTGGAAAGGCAACGCGCCCTATCCGCTCAAATCGTGGTCCGCGAGCGAATTGGCAAAGCTGCCGACCTATTATGTGATGGATCTAGCCAAGAACATGGCCGAGACCGTCGCGGAGGAAATGCCATCCGCGGATGCAATCGCTGCCAACAAATGGCTGCCCGACAGTGAGCTTTCCTTCTACAGCACCGAATACGCGCGCACCGGATTTCAGGGCGGACTGCAATGGTATCGCTGCGGCACTTCCGGCGCGTTCACCGCCGAACTCGAAACATTCTCCGGCCGCAGCATCGACGTGCCCTCGTGCTTTATCTCGGGTAAGCAGGACTGGGGCACATATCAGCGTCCCGGCGTATTCGAAGCGATGCAGGGAAGCGCATGTACGCAGATGATCGGCTGTCATCTGGTCGACGACGCCGGCCATTGGGTGCAGCAGGAGCAGCCGGAACAGGTTAGCCGACTACTGTTGCAATTCGTGAAGCAAGCGCGAGAACAAAAGCCGCGATAGGTTCATCATCAATTCATTATCAGCATGACATCATGCGAAATCGTCGCGGAACCATTTTTCCGGGGGCCGCGTTGCCGACCGCCGGGTATTGCGCTCGGCGACAGTCAATTGGAGAAGAATATGGAAAAGAAGATCGCTGGACTTTTGGGAGCGGTGGCGACGCTCGGAGCATTCAATGCCGCTCAGGCTGCGCCGACTCCAAGTCCGGCCCCGACCGACGTGTTGAGGGCGAATTCCTTTGCCGAGCTGCTCGAGCCGATCCCGAACGCCGCTTCGCTGCTGCAAGCTGTCGATGAATCCGCGCCTAGCCCGTCAGCGGACGAAAAAGTCCAGTTGGCACAGCTCTACGTCTATCACCATCATCATCATCACCATCACCATCACGGCTTCTATCGCAGATATGCGCCCCGTGTCGTCGTGGTGCCGCCACCGCGATACCGCTACTACCGCCACCATCATCACCACCATCACAGCTTCTACCGCCGCGACTATTGAGGTCGTGCTATATAGATGATGAGAAACAGGACCCGAAGGGTCCTGTTTTTTTATGCGCTTACTTTTTTGCGCCTACTCCTGGCGGGCTTTCTCCTTCGCGGCGCGATGAAGATGCCGATAGGTTCCGTCGAACACGGTGTCGGTCGACGAGGTCCACTCGGTTCCGGCCGACAGCGTCGGCCGGCTGGCATAGATACGCCGCGCCTGGAGTTCGCGCTCGGCAGATTCCTCCTCGCTCATCTTCTCGAGTTCAAAGGAGGCTTCCTCGGGGATCACGATAATCTGCGCGAACGGTTCATTCGGCCTGAAAATGTGGGTGCGGCCCTCGGCCGGCGCCTTAAAGACCGTAAAGAACATCATCGGCCACCAGTTTCGCACCAGCGCCGGAACCGCGATCGGCACGGTGTCGGTGCGGTCAGTATAGAACCGTGGATGCGGTTCAGTCCGGATCGCCATGCCCTTTTCGACCTTGATATCCAAAAGAATCTGGTAGGTATAAAAATGGTCGCCGAAGTTTCGGAACGGTGGCCATTGCACGCCCCCGTCGGGCGCCGGCCCCCAATCTCCGTCAAGTATCAAATGGCCGTCTTTGGTACTGACGCGCAGTTCGTTGTTGTAAGGATAAAACAGTTCAATCCCGTATTGCGCGCCTTCCGAAAAGGGAACGCAATGCCACACCTGTTCGCGCGAACCATCCGCGCGAGGTTCGCGCTTGCCGGCCCAGCCGGGAATCTCGAGCTTGGTTCGACGTGGCGCCAGCCGCGGATCGTTCAGGCGGTATTTAACCTTGTCCATGAGATCTCCAGTCAGTGGATCCTGCAATAGCAGTCCGAACGGGCGCCGGCTGCAACGGTTCCAGATTGCCAAATCGTGAAATCATTCGAGGCACAGCTTCGCTCACGCGCGGTGGATTTGACCGAGCCCCATCGAATCTCTATATGTTTAGAACCATTCTAAATCGCTAGGAACGCTCTGATGAAGAATTTCGCCGATCTGACCGAGCGGGAAGTCCTGGCGGTTGCAATCTCCGCGGAAGAGGAAGACAGCCGAATCTACATGAGCTTCGCCGAAGATCTCGCGGAGCGCTATCCGGAATCGGCCAAGATATTCGAGGAGATGGCGGAGGAGGAAAAAGGCCACCGGCACATGCTGCTCGAGATGTACGAACGCCGTTTCGGCAAAAACCTTCCGCCGATTCGAAGAGATAACGTCCGGGGATTCCTGCGGCGCCGTCCGATCTGGCTGACGAAAAACCTGTCGCTCGACACCATCCGCAAGGAGGCCGCGACGATGGAGTTCGAGGCCGAGCGGTTTTATGTCAAGGCGGCCGAGCAAACCCAGGATGTCGGCGTCCGCAGGCTGCTCGGCGATCTTGCGGAAGCGGAAAAAGGCCACGAAAACGTCGCGGCAAGGCTGACCGACCAGATTCTCAGCCCGGACGTGCGCGCGGAAGAGGACAAGACGCGCCGGCGCGTGTTCGTCCTGCAATACGTACAGCCGGGTCTCGCCGGATTGATGGACGGCTCGGTGTCGACACTCGCTCCGCTTTTCGCCGCGGCGTTTGCGACGCATCAGAACTGGCAGACGTTTCTGGTAGGACTCGCCGCCTCGATCGGCGCTGGCATCAGCATGGGGTTTGCCGAGGCGCTGTCAGACGATGGATCGTTGACCGGACGCGGTTCGCCCTGGCTGCGCGGATTGACCTGCGGACTGATGACAACGCTCGGCGGTCTCGGCCACACCTTGCCCTATCTGGTTCCCGACTCATGGGCCAATGCGTTCTGGATCGCGACCGCGATTGCGGGCGTCGTGGTGTTCTTCGAATTGTGGGCCATCGCCTACATTCGCGCGCGATATATGGACACGCCGTTCCTGCAGGCGGTGTTCCAGATCGTGCTCGGCGGCGCCATCGTGCTCGCCGTCGGCATTCTCATTGGGGCGGCGTAGGCAGGCGTTGGGGCGATGATGAAAAATCGTTTTGGACGCGGCTCCCGCCGCCGCCTCTATTTGTTAGCCAGCGCGGCTCTCTGGATCGTGCTGGCGCAGCCGGCGAAGGCCGTCGACGAGATCCAGGTCTACAACGCGGGGATTGCAGCGCCCGGCCAATTCACTATCCAACAGCACCTCAATTACATCCCCCTCGGCGTCAAGGATCCGCCGTTTCCGGGCGGTCTCGTCTCCCATAACAGCATCAATGGGACGCCGGAATTCGCCTACGGAGTGACTGACTGGTGGGAAGTCGGACTCTATTTGCCCTTCGCTATCCAGGATCGGCAGTTTCTTTCGGACTCATTCAAGCTGCGGACGCTGTTCGTCTCACCCAATGCCGCCGAGCGAAACTTTTTTTATGGCGTCAATTTCGAGTTCAGCAACACGACGCCGAAATTCTCGCAAACAAGATTCGGGATGGAGATACGCCCTATCGTCGGGGTGCGTAATGCGGACTACGAATTTATCGTCAACCCGATCGTGGATATCGGCTTCGGAAAATATGGTCAGGGAGACTTCACGCCCGCAGCACGCCTGGCGCGAAAGTTGGGGCCGGACCTGTTCGTCGGTCTCGAATATTATGCCGACTTCGGCGAGATCGGTAACTTCCTGAAGCCTGCCGATCAACAGCACACCTTGTTCGCCGTGACGGATTTCAAGCTCGGCGACTTTGGCGTGAACTTCGGCGTTGGTTACGGATTGACGCCGGCGTCCGACCGCTGGGTCATCAAGACCATCGTGGGATACGCGTTCCCCGTACCTGGAAGCAATCCCGGTGCGAGCGAACGCGCCGGTACCTCCGGCCCAGTCAATCCGATGTCGCGCTCCTCCACGCGGCTCGCTCAGCCCTGACGAAACGCCACGGCGCTTCGTGCGCGTTAGTTTCAAATGTTACCCCCTGCCTTGCCGTTCGAATCTTCTCCACCAAATTCCGCCAATATCCGCGAAGGAAGCTTTATGACCGATCGTTTGCAATACGGGACCACCGCGAAGGTGTTCCATTGGCTCGTCGTGGCGCTTCTGCTCGTGCAATATCCGATCGGCTGGTTGATGCCGGACATTCATCGGGGCATGAAGCCCGGCGCCGCCATGACATTTCATGTCTCCTTTGGGATCGTCATTCTGATGCTCATCGTTCTGCGGTTCGCATGGCGACTTGCTCATCCTGTGGCGCCCGAGAGTTCGCTTCCCGCATGGCAGCGGCTGAGCTCGGAAGCCGTGCATTGGCTGCTCTATGCACTGGTATTGGCCACGACCGTCACCGGCTGGCTGTTCGCCTCGTATCGCGGCTGGCCGATATCATTTTTCTATCTCGCTCCGATGCCAATGCTCGCTTCGGAAAATGCGGCGGCCGGGAAGGCGTTCGATGGCCTGCATCAGGCGATGGAATGGACACTGCTGGTGGTGATCGGCATCCACGTGGCGGCGGCGGTAGCCCATATGTTCATTTACCGCGACCGCATCATGCAGCGGATGCTGCCGCGATAGCGCGCGTTTCGCGGTAACGCCAATCAGCGCCAACCGTCGTGCCGAAAATCTAGACTAGGTATCAAACACGATCACGCTGCGCACGGTCTTGCCGGCCTTCATCGCGGCAAAGCCCTCGTTGATCTCGGACAATTTCAGCTTGGCCGAGATCCAGTCCTCCAGATGCAGCTTGCCGCGCATGTAGAATTCGACCGACCTGTTCGACGACGCCTGCGGACTCGTGGCCGAGCACTGCGGGCAGCGGATGCGGATAAAGACCTTCCATGAAATGCAGATCGGAATGGCAGAGCCCGGCGACGCTGGTGCGGATCAGGACTTCACGAGGACCGGGCTTCGGCAGACTGACGTCCTCGATCACGAGCGGCTTGTTGACTTCATGCAGGACGGCGGCCTTCATCGCATACTCCCCGTATTGTGTTGTTCTTGTAACCAGGACTTGTTGCAGGCTTAGGCCTACGCCGCGATGAGCAATTCGCCAACCTCGGCCATGCCGACGGCGCGGTCGCCGAGTAGATGACCTGATATAGCGCGCTGTAGCGAATTTTCGCTGAGCCGGAACGGATCGTTGACTGAAACCCGGTGATCGATCACCATGCGCGACAGCAGCAGCCGGCGCGCATCGCCGCGCCTTTCATGGATGCGTCCGCCTTCCCATGCCAGCGCAACTGCGCTTGCGACATGATAGAGCAGGCTGGTGGCGCGCCGCGCCTCGGCTTCGTTGTCGGCGGGCCCGGCCACATCGCGGGCGAAGCCGATGGCGCGATCTGTGAGCTCGCGCAAGCGATCGCGCCATACTTGCGGCACGTTGGCGCTATCGTCGAGGCGAGCGTGCAAATCTGCAGCCAGCGCGGCATCGGCGCCATGGCGGCCAACCGCCCGCTTCAGCGCATCGAGGGCTACGATGTTGCCGGTGCCTTCCCATATCGAGCCGAGATGGGCGTCGCGCAACAGCCGCGCGGTAGCAAATTCCTCGATGTAACCGATGCCCCCGCGCATCTCCAGCGCGTCGCCGCAGACCTTGCGCGCATCGCGGGTAGCACGGAATTTCAGCGTCGGCGTCAGAATGCGCAGCAGCGCCGCCGCGTCCTGGCTGCCGGCCTCGGCGCGATCGAGCGCGTCGGCGGTGACGAAGCTCATCGACAGTGCCTGCTCGGTTGCGAGCATGATCTTCATCAATTGCCGACGCGCCAGCGGAAGGTCGATGATGCGCTGGCCGAATACCACGCGATTTTGCGCCACCGTCATCGCATCGTGATGCGCGCGCCGCATCAGCGCGGTAGATTTGACGCCGTTAGAGAGCCGCGACGAATTGACCATTTCGGCCATCTGCACGAAGCCGCGATCGAGCCGCCCGACGGCATAGGCGATCGCGCCTTCCAGCTTGATCTCGCCCGACGCCATCGAGCGGGTGCCGAGCTTGTCCTTCAGGCGGACGATCCGGTAGTGATTGGGTGAGCCGTCGTCGAGCCGCCTGGGCATCAAAAACAGGCCGACGCCGCGGGTGCCGCCGACAGCGCCTTGCGGCCGGGCCAGCAGCATCACTACTTCCGCATCCGCATTGGAGCAGAACCATTTTTCGCCCGACAGCCGCCAGTGATCGCCTTCCTGCACCGCTGTGGTGGTGAGCTTCCCGACGTCGGAGCCGCCTTCTTTTTCGGTCATGAACTGGCCGCCCTGGGTCAGCTTGCTCATGTCGGTCTGGGTCAGTCCGTCCAGATATCTCGCCTTCA
>DASXJV010000053.1:0-40589 GCA_036497205.1 Bradyrhizobium sp. | reverse complement strand
GAGACGCGCGATCTCGGCCGACACCAGTGCGTGCTTGTCGGCGAACGTCGATGGACAGTTTTCGGCCCACTCGCGCAGTTGCTCCCGGTGCGCCGTCAGGAGATCGCGCCACCTGTTCTGCTCGTCGGCAGTACCGTTCTCGTAAAGCGCCGCCACCGTCAGCGCGGCATAATAAAAGTAGTCGAGTAGCTGGATCTGAAGGGCTGTAGCCAAAAGGAGCGGCTTTGCCGTGTCAGCTGCCGCGAGCGCCTCGGTGTAGTCGCCCGACAGGAACCGCGCCTTCAGTTTGAGGATCCAGTACCAGCAGATCTTTACGGGCATGCGATCTGCCGCCAGTTGGGCCTCGAATGCCGCCTCGTCGAATTGCGAATCGCTGAAGGTGGAGAAGGTCGCGGTCCGGCCCAGCATCGTCGCAATGAAGCGTCGCTGGCTCACTATGTTGTCCGCGATGCCGCCGTACCCGGCGTTCCGGACGAAGTCCAGGCCCCTCTCCGACTCGCCCCACACCGCGTCGAGCGGATCGTTCCTCAGAAGAAGAATGAAGACGGATCGGTCCACGCTGTAGCAGGCGTAGGTCAGATCCCCTGTTTCGCTTGCGGCGCGAAAGGCCGCCCGATTGAATTCGAGCGCGGTCGTGATCGGTTGTGTCCAAAGGGCAGCCATCCCCATCGAACGGTAGGCTTTCGCCCGGTAGGCGATGAAGCCATGTTTCTCGACAAGGTCACAGGCCAGCTTGGCGGAACGATACCCCTCCGGATAACGGTGAAACACCGGGCCGAGCATAATTCCCCAATAGCCATAGGCGTGCGCGGAAGCGCCGCTCGTCCCGTGCTGCAAGTTGAGGTTCACCATTCGACACACGAGCAAGCAAAAAAAGTGGAAGTCGGTAAAGTAAGCAGGGCCTAATAGGGTCGAGAACACCGGCATGGCGGCCTGCAGTTCCGGATCGGTCATCGGCGGCAAATCGATCAGGCTCTCGATCAGGCGCCCATCAAGGTTCCGCCAGACCATCTCGTACTCGGCCTGCACCTGCTCCCAGGTCGGATGTGCCGGGAAGTCAATGCCGAACAGGCGCAGGCACGTAAGCGCGGTGTCGACGGCTTGTGCGTTTTCAGACTTCACCGTATGGAGCAGGATCTTCAGGTGGTAGACGGCCGCCTGATCGACTTTCGCCGCCGCATACTGCAATAACTCCACTATCAATTGCTCGGCTTTTTCGAAGTTCCCGCTCAGAAACTCGCACTCCGCGCGTTCGAGCCGCAGGCTGAACATTAAGTCGTACTGGCTGCCCCAGTCTCTTTCGTCGAGCAGGGCCATGCCGCCCGCAAAGTATGCGCGTGCCGATGCAAAGGCCGCTGACGCCTTGGCCTTTCGCCCGGCACGCAGGTCAATCGTTGCCACCTGCGCTTTCTCGTCGCGGTCGACCAGCCGTGTGGCGCCCCGATTGAGCTGGTTCGCGATATCGAACAGATGCTCGGTGAGTTCGTCCGCTGTCATGCTCGTTAGCAGCACACGACCAATGCGCAGGTGGACGTCGGCACGTTGCTCGTCGGGAATCAGTGAATAGGCCGCCTGCTGGATCCGGTCGTGCAGAAATTTGTAGGCGCTGTCCTCGAAGACGAGCCCGGCGCGGACGGCTT
The DNA here is from genome assembly GCA_036497205.1 of Bradyrhizobium sp. Classification (GTDB taxonomy): domain Bacteria; phylum Pseudomonadota; class Alphaproteobacteria; order Rhizobiales; family Xanthobacteraceae; genus Bradyrhizobium. The sequence continues at coordinate 38,949 of DASXJV010000053.1, read as the reverse complement.
CCCCGAGGGCCGCGTGGATCAACTCCTCTGTTGTCCCGTGAACCAGGGCCAGGGTGGCGATCTCGCCGACATTGCCCAGGCAGGCGAGGTGTTTCAGGGCGTCCTGGGTAGTGGAAGAAAGCCGCTTCAGCTTCCCGGCCATAAGATCCACCACGTTATCGGTGTAACTCTTGGCGCGGATGCGTTCCATGTTCCATTGCCAGGCCCGGGTGACTAGGTCGAACTTGAGCAACTCCTCGTCGGCCAACGCGATAAAGAACTGGATCGCGAAGAACGGATTTCCGCCGGTTTTCTTCTCGATTAGCTCCGCCAATGGCCGCGCGCGCTGCGGCTCGCAATGCAGCGCATCGGAGACGAGCCGGCCGATATCGTCGATCCCGAGAGGCGCCAGCACGATCTCATGCACCCTCGCATCGGCTTTGCGGATTTCTTCTAGCGTGCGCCGGAGGGGGTGGGAGGGACCCACCTCGTTGTCGCGGTAGGCGCCGACCAGCAGCAGGTGCCGCACGTCCGGGTGCGTCACCAGATGCTCGAGGAGCTCGAGCGTCGCTGTATCCAGCCATTGCAAATCATCGAGGAACAGCGCGAGCGGGTGCTCCTTGCGCGCGAACACCCCGAGGAAGCGCCGGAACACCTTCTGGAAGCGGTTCTGCGCGTCCTGCGGTGGCAGGTCCGCGACTGGTGGCTGTTTCCCAATCACGAGCTCCAGCTCGGGCACGAGGTTGACGATGAGCTGACCGTTCGGGCCCAACGCCGCGCTCAGGGATTCCCGCCACCGGTCAAGCTCGGCCTCGCTCTGACTCAGGAGCGAGCGGACCAGACTCTGGAAGGCTTGGGCCAGGGTGGCGTACGGAATGTCGCGCTTGTACTGGTCGAACTTGCCGGACGTGAACAGACCACGCGGCGGGACGAGCACCTTGTGCAACTCGTTCACCACCGAGGACTTGCCGATGCCGGCATAGCCGGAGACGAGCACGAACTCCAAGGTGCCGTTCGCCACCACCCGGTCGAAGAAAGCAAGCAGAGTGTCGATCTGGCGCTCGCGCCCGTACAGCTTCTCCGGGATCCGCAGCCGGTCGGACACGTCGTAAGCGCCCAGCGCGAATGGCGCGATACCGCCGGTCGCCTCCCATTCCGCCAGACCCCTCCGAAGATCAGCCTCGACACCGGCGGCGGTCTGGTAGCGCTCCTCGGCGGTCTTGGCGAGGAGCTTCATCACGATTGCCGAGAGCGGCCTCGGGATGTTCGCGACCCGCTGGTTGGGCGGCACCGGGTGCCGCGCGATGTGGCAGTGCACCCACTCCATCGGATCGGCGGCGGTAAAGGGCAGCGTCCCCGTCAGCATCTCGTAAAAGGTAACACCCAGAGCATAGAGATCGCTACGGGAGTCCACCGAGCGGTTCATCCGTCCGGTTTGTTCCGGCGCCATGTAGGCGAGCGTCCCGGCGATCACCTCCGGTGGTGCGGGGGCTTGGCGCTCGCGCGGCAGACGCGAAGCGATGCCGAACCCCGTCAGCCACACGCCGCCGCTTGCTTCGTCCACCAGGATATTGGCCGGATTGATGTCCTTATGGATGAGGCCACGCTCATGCACATGGCGGAGCGCGCCCGCGAGCGGGATCGCGACGCGCAGGAAGTGCGATATCTCCAATGGCGGGCCAAGCAGCCGATCGAGCGGCAAACCGCCGGGATCCTCAAGCACCAGCGCCATGCGGTCGCTGTCGTGCGTCAGCGCGACGGGCCGCGCCGCCCAGTCAGGGTCAAGTTCGGACTTGAGCGCATATTCGTGTTCGAGCCGCGCGACGCAACCGAGCGCGGTTTCTTCCGCGGCGACAAGCAGGATCGGGGGCAAACCGCTCCCGGAGCCCCGGTAGAGAGCGATGTCGCCGTCCCGCAGCGGCGAAAATACGTAGCTCAAGAGCTCGTTCACCAGGGCCTCCTGCCAGGAGGGCTACTCGAGACATTAATTAGGTTCCGTTTGCTCCGGCCCGTCAACCAAAAACAGGCGCCCAAAAATGCGATCACTATCGGTGCTATATTCTGGCTAGACGATGACGCGGGCCCTGCAAAATGGCCAACTGAACCGGCGACGGGAAGTAGATCTCTCCCGCTGACGCCCGGTCCCCGTGCTGGACCAAAGGATGCGCCGACCGCAGCGGGTATGGGCGCGTCGGCTTGAAAAAACATTTGGTCTCATGAGCAGCAGCTCGTTGACCTCAGCGCTCGTAGACTGCCATTTTACGGCGGGGTCGCATACGTTGTGCGCTGGCGTGTCTTGTCAGATCGCTGTCGAATTTCAGCCGGGCCGGTGAAGCGGTCGCCAAGCGCATGTCGCCGATGAAAGCTAAACTCGCAGCTCGCATCGTAGCTTTCGCCGCTAAAGGCGAGCGCGATCCGATACAGCTAAGAATAGCGGCGAACCCGCTGAGAGTGAAGCAGCGTGAGAAGCAATCTGGATCACACCAGACTGAGGCGGCCTTTCGCTTAGCGCTTCGTCGAATAGACCAGCGACATATCCTCAAACTCCTCGATTGGGAGCTTATTGACGTCGGCCGCGGTGTGGAGTTGCTGCAACGAGGGCATGGCAGCGATTCCGGCGGCCAGCTCGGTCGAAGGAGACCGCAGCATGGCGGTTGCGGCGGCGAATAGAGCGACAGCGGCGAAAGCACGAATCATCAGACGCTTCATGAGAAGCCTCCCGTTCGGTTCGCAGAAAAGTCTGCAGCATTTAATTAGCTCGAACCGCGACGCACGAATGTGAGCTGCTTCACGTCTTACGCTCACTTGATGCTGAGAGAGGTCGCCTTCGGGCGGTCGTTGTCTATGCGCGATCTCGGCGCGGTGCCCACATCGGATTAAGGAGGCCCTCAGCTGGGCTGGATGTCGCGGTCGATCATCAGAACGTCCTGCCTAAGTACGAGACACTCCGGGAAATCTTCGCGTTGGAATAAGCAACGGCCCGCTGACGCACCGACATACGCTGCGATGCAAAAAAGCGTGACCAGCAATTTGTGAGATTATTCTGGTCGGCGACGACGCCCACCGGCTCGACGGGCGCGTGCGACAAACCCCGGAACGCGCGTATGAGCCCGAGTTTTTCTACCAGAGCTTTGCCGCCGAAGTCGGCTGGTGGCTGGGGTAGGGATTGTCATTCCGGGCGTGCGAAGCACGAACCCCAAGTCTCGAGATTCCGGGTTCGCAACTTCGATGCGCGGAATGACGTCTCACCTCACGCGGCGCGCACGCTATCCAGGAACTTCTCGACCTCGTCCTTGAGGTGAATGCTCACGTCGGATAGCGCCTGTGCCGATCTCAGCATCTGACCGGATGTCGCGCCGGTGTCGCTGGCTCCCTTGGCAACACGCTCGATGTTGTCGGCAACGTCCAGGGTGCCTCTGGCAGCTGCCTGGACGCCTTGCGCAATGCTTTCGGTCGCCGTGCCCTGCTGTTCGACCGCGGACGAAATCGACGTGGTGATCTCGCTGATACGCTCGATCGTCAGTCCGATCGCCTTGATCGCATTGACGGACTCTCCCGTGGCGCGCTGCATGTTGACGATGTGCGCGCTGATCTCGTCGGTGGCTTTGGCGGTCTGGCCCGCCAAGGTCTTGACCTCTTGCGCGACCACCGCAAATCCGCGGCCGGCGTCGCCGGCCCGTGCGGCCTCGATGGTTGCATTGAGCGCGAGGAGATTGGTCTGTTCCGCAATCGATGTGATCAGCTTCACCACGTCGCCGATCCGATCGCCGGCCGCCGACAATTCCGCCATCCGCTCGTCGGTTGCGTTGGCTTGCTTGACCGCGTCGGCGGCAACGCCATTCGATTCCTGAACCCTACGGCTGATCTCAACGATCGACTGCGACAGCTCGTTCGAAGCAGCCGCCGCGTTGCGGACATGCTCGGAAGCCTGCCTGGAGGCATTGGCGGATTGTCCCGACATATCCGCCGTGGAATGAGCCGTAACGGAAAGCTGCTGTGCATCCTTTTCGAATTGCCCCGAAGAATTCAGCACCCGCTCGATGATTCCGCCGATCTTGGCGCGGAAATCCTCGACAAATTGATTGAGCTCGGCTTTGCGCCGATCCATCGCCAGCTTTTCGGCACTGATGCGTTCGACTTCAAGTTGGTGGCGTTCGATGCGGTTGTTTTTGAAAACACCGATGGTTCGGGCGATCGCGCCGATTTCGTCGTGGCGACCGGAATGACGGACTTCGATGTCTGTGCGTCCGTCGGCGAGGCCGGTCAGCGATTCTGTCACAGCTTTCAGCGGCTTGGTGACGCGGCGGACAATCAGCATCGTGATCGCGAGCACCAGCAAAGCGGCGATGGCCGCAGCAACGGCCATGGCCCAGATCGCCTGCCACAGCATGGTATCGAACTGCGCCGTCGGAATGCCGACATAGACGATGCCGATCACCTTGCCGCCAGCACCGAATACCGGCTGATACGCGGTATAGAAACGACGTCCAAACAGGATCGCCGGGCCTTTGTAGGCTTCGCCGCGGCGGAGTCCGGTTAGCGCGGGATGATCAGCCGCAAGCTGCGTGCCGACCGCCCGGTCGCCATTTTCCTTCTTCACATTCGTCGTTCGGCGGACAAATTGTTGCGACGCCTCGTCATAAACGAAGAGCGTGGCGGTGCCGCCGACATAAGAGGTGGCCCGATCCACAATCCTGTGGTCGCCGAATTCCGGCATTTGCGGAATTTCAACGCGGTCAACGACGCCGTCTCGAATTGCGATCTTCGCGTTAGGGAAGGTTTCGGAAAACGCGAGACTGAGCGTGCGGAGGTTGACGTCGATATCGCGCTCCGCGCGGGCTTCGAAGTCGCGCGTCAACGACCAGTACCCGGCTCCCACTACGAGCGCAGTACTGACCGCGATCAGGATGGCCGCGCTAACGGCGGCCTTTGGCCCGAGGTTAAGTCGCAGGAATACGAAGCGCTTTGCCCTAAATCCAATCGCCATGGCGCCTCTCCGAAAATCAGCTTTAATGTAAGGACTTATTCGATAATGTAAGAACTTATTCGATTTCCTTTACCATCCGCTTAATGTGGCCCGCTGGCCTCTTAATGAAATGAAGCGCACGCTACCATGATACCGTTCAGGTTGCTGCCGAGGTGGGCTAACGGTTAGATTAACTTGCGTCTTCCTGGACAAGCGAAGCGTGGGCATCGGAAGTACAATTGCAATCGGGCTTGAGACGCCGGCTTCGCCTCTTCGATGCGCCCCGGAATGACAGTCTGCGGGTTTTACCCATGCACCAAAGACTTCGCGATCATGCAGTGAATGCCCTTGGAGCCGTTGACGGTCTGCGTCACCCGGAGGTCCGCGGCCAGACTGCAGAGCGTGTAGGAATCCTCGCGCGACAAATTCCGCTTTTCGCCGAGCAACACGATCATGTCGCGCAACGCCCGCACAACGCACTGGTCGAGGTCGGGATCCATCGCCATCGTCATGTAATGCGTCGGCGTTTCGGCGCGGGGATAGCCGAACCGTAAATCCTTGCACAGCGTCAGCCTGAAACGTCCCTGCAGCGCGGTCTCGATCGCAGTGACGCAGACCTCGCCATCGCCCTGGACACCGTGACCGTCGCCGCAGGAGAATAGCGCGCCCGGCACGAACACCGGCAAATAGAGCTTTGCACCGGGTATCAGCTCCTTGTTGTCGAGGTTGCCGCCCATCGCGCGCGGAATCAGCGAGGTGATGCGGCCCCATGCCGGCGGCGGCGCCACGCCCATCACGCCGAAGAACGGCGCTAGCGGCAGATCGAGCCCCCACGGCAGCCGGCCCACCATCCTCTTCTGGTCGAGCGGAATGTTCATCAGCCGGGTTTCGTGGAAATCGTCGGGCAGCGTGCCCACGAGAGGCCGGATCATGTTGTAACCCCAGTCCTGCCTGAGCCTGACGTCGAGAATCTCGACCTCCAGCACATCGCCGGGTTGCGCGCCCTCGATCGCGACCGGACCGGTCAGGATGTGGCCTGGCACCATCCGCTCGTTTTTCGCGTGAACCTCGGCCAGTTCGGGCGGCACGTGAAACCGGCTGCGGTCCGGCACCACCTCCGGGCCGCCGCTGATGGTGTCGATGGTCACTTCATCGCCGCTGGCGATGGTGAGGACGGGTTTCAGTTTCGCTTCAAAAAAACCCCAGTGGCAGGTCTCGGGGCTGGAATGCAGGTGATGATGCGTCATGAAAGGCGGTTCTCTTCGGCTTGGTTGTTACAGGCATAGTAGTCTGCCTTGCGCAGACCACGTAAACTTGTCAGCGCTCCCGAGGCAATCCATCATTTTCGAATGATGCTCTTGTGAAGATAGATGGATACGTGGGTCGAGCCCGCGTATGACAGGGAATATCAGGTTCGGCGCAACTTCTAGCTGAAAGAGATTTGTATTGTTTTTTGTGCTCTCCAAAACGCTCGGCGTCATGCTGTTGCCGACGAATTTCCTGATCGGAGTCGGTCTATTCGGCGCGATCCTGCTGGCCACGAGGTTTACATCCCTTGGCCGCAAGCTCCTGATTGCTTGCCTCGTGCTTCTTGCAATATGCGGATTCTCGCCGCTCGGAAAACTGGTGCTCTATCCCCTGGAGTCGCGGTTTCCGTCATGGGATGCCGCGCGAGGCGCGCCGGACGGCATCGTCGTCCTCGGCGGGTCGATCGACGCGGATCTTTCGGCCGCGCATGGCGTGCCGCTCTTCAAAGGCGCAGTCGACCGCGTGATTGCAGTGGCAGCACTTGCCCATCGATATCCGAACGCTCGGATCATCTTTTCAGGCGGAAGCGGGAATTTAATATCCGGCGATGCAAGGGAGGCCGATTACGCCAGTGCGGTATTCGAAAGTCTCGGCATTCCCAAACAACGCCTGACGATGGAGCGGCGCTCGCGCAACACCCAGGAGAATGCCGAATTCTCCAAGGCCATTGCCGCGCCGAAAAGCGGCGAGCGATGGCTGCTGGTGACGTCGGCTTACCATATGCCGCGATCGGTCGGCCTGTTTCGAAAGGCCGGATTTGCGGTCGAGCCGTACCCGGTCGACTGGCGGGTGGGCGGACGCGCGGACATTCTGACCTTTTCGAGCTTATCCTCGGAAGGGCTGGACCGCGTCGACACCGGCATCCGCGAATGGATAGGCCTTGCAGCCTACTGGATATCAGGCAAAACACGCGAATTCTTCCCCGGCCCGGACCCGCAATAGATGAGCGTACCAAGCAGCGCCCTATGGTATTCAGAGCGACGTGCGTGCCGGCATGGGCGTTTCTACGCCAAGAAATAGCGCATCCGAACCTTCCTGCAGCCCCAAGGAATCGAAGAATATGAAGCCTTCGTCGAAGTTCGACATCATTGTCTATGGCGCCACCGGCTTCACCGGCCAGCTCGTCGCCGAATATCTCGCGGCGCATTATACCGGTAAGACCGATCCGAAATGGGCGATAGCCGGACGCAGCCTGGACAAGCTCGCATCCGTGCGCGATGCAATCGGCGCGCCGGCCGACACGGCTTTGATCCAGGCCGATGCCAGCGATCCCGCATCGCTGAAGGCCATGGTCGACCAGACCAAATCGGTGCTCAGCACCGTCGGCCCATATCAGCTCTACGGCTCCGATCTGGTCGCGGCCTGCGCCGCCACTGGCACCGATTACCTCGACCTCTGCGGCGAGCCGGTCTGGATGCGTCAGATGATCGACGCCCATCAGGGCACCGCGCACTCGACCGGCGCCAGAATCGTGTTTTCCTGCGGCTTCGATTCGATTCCATTCGAACTCGGCGTGTTCTTTTGTCAGGAAACGGCGAAAAAGGTTCTCGGTGCGCCGGTCAGCCGCGTCAAAGGCCGCGTCCGCGATATGAAGGGAACGTTTTCGGGCGGCACCGCGGCGAGCGCCAAAGCGACATTCGCGGCCGCCGCGAAAGACCTGAGCCTGGTTGCCCTGTTGCAGAATCCATTCGCATTGACCCCGGGCTTTGAAGGTCCGAAGCAGCCGCGAGGCAACAAGCCGCTGTTGGACGAGGATCTGGGCTTGTGGACGGCGCCGTTCGTGATGGCGACCATCAACACCCGCAACGTGCATCGTTCCAACATGCTGATGAACTTTCCGTATGGCAAAGACTTCGTCTATGACGAGATGGTCCTGACCGGGCCCGGAGAGCAGGGTGAAGCCAACGCCAAACGTCTCGTCGCGGCCGTCAATGCCGAGAGGATTGGCAGCGGTGGACCGAGGCCCGGTGAAGGGCCGTCGAAAGAAGAACGTGAGTCCGGCCTTTACGATCTTCTGTTCCTCGGTCTCGCTCCGGACGGACGCCAGATTCGCGTTGCGGTCCGCGGCGACCGCGACCCCGGTTATGGATCGACGTCGAAAATGATCGCGGAATCCGCGATCTGCCTGTTGCGCGACACGCCGGAAGTTCCTGCCGGCATCTGGACTCCCGGCGCGGCCATGGGCAACAAACTCATGAAGCGGCTCGTCGATCACGCCGGCCTGACCTTTGACGTCGAGGCGTAATCAGGCGGCTCACGCTGTGTGGGGATCGCCGGACGCGAGGGTGCCTGATCCGAGGTGCTGGCCTTGTAGCGCTGCGCGGCGGCGCCCAGCATCATCCAGAAGTGCCGCCAGTGGTCGGTGTCGATGATGAAGCTTTCGCCGACCGTGCCTAAAAACGCGGCGAAGATCGCGAGATAGGCGCGTTGCCAGGGCACGCGGACGAAGACTTGCCGGAATCCCATGAGTGATAAACACCAGCGCCGGATAGCAGATGCCGGCTATCCAGCCGCCGGACATGAACGCATTTAGGTAGGAGTTGTGGGTGTCCTCGGGAAAGTAGCGATGAAACTGCAGCGGCCCGATGCCGAACGGCAGGTCGAGCGCCATCTTCGCGCCGAGGATATGTCGTCCGAACCGCCCGAAGCGGCCCTCGCCGTAGCTTTGATCGAAGCTCGCGCGTTGCTTGAACATTTCGCCGATCGAGTCGAACGATAACAGCACGGCGATCAGCATCACCACGACGATAACAGCGACAACCGACATCGCGATGATGCGCGAGCGTTGCGCGCGCGACTGGCTGCTCAGGACCATCAGCGCCAGCATGAAGGCTGACGTGATGGCGAGCCCGCCCATGCCGCGCGGGAAAAGGCCAGCAGGATCGCGAGCGCCATAATGCCGCGCGCAATCGTGCTGCGGAAGGATTTTCGGAAATCGTCGCAGACGACGCTTTGCAGCGCGAACAGAGCGGGAAGGATCAGGAACGCGCCCAGCACGTTCGGGTCCTTGAAGGTGCCGCGCGCGCTCATACAGCGTCAGCAAATCATGTCCGCCGGGGACGAGCTTGAAGTAACCCGCGATGCCGGCAATCGCCGCAATCAACGCGCCCACGATCAAGCCGCGGCGAAGCATGGGAACAGCAGGAATAATAGCGGCATGAAATGCAGCCGGATTCGCAAGCCGGTCGCAAAGAAAATGACGGCGGCGGCGAGCGTCACCAGCTCGTAGGGGCTCGGTTTCGATGAAAACGATCGCGCTGGACGCGCCGGCCAGCCACAGCAGCACGCGCTGCAGCACTATCACGCGGCGCAGCCGTCACTGATGAAGGGAAGCCCTCGGCTGTCGCCGCATACGCCATTACAAACTCTTAAACTTACGCAACGCACAACGCCTTAGTAAGCGCTCTCGTTCTTCGTCATCAGCGCCAAGGGCGTCTCGAGAAGAATGAAGAGGTCAAACAGAACGGACCAGTTCGATGTAGTAGAGATCGAACTCGACGCGCTTCTTTCTCTTCGCTGTCGACCTCGCCGCGCCAACCGTTGATCTGCGCCCAGCCGGTGATGCCCGGCTTGACGCGGTGACGCGCGAAATAACCGTCAACCGCTTCGTTGAACAGCCGGCTCTGCAATTTGCAAGGCATGCGGACGCGGGCCGACCAGCGAGAGATTGCTCTTGAACACGACATTGAAGAGCTGCGGCAGTTCGTCAAGGCTGGTCTTGCGAATGAAGCGTCCGACGCGAGGCGAAGACCCAGGAGGACTCGCGGCAGCCATGGTCATTGCAAAACCTGTCTTCGGGGAATTATTTACATTTTTCGGCCGACCTTTGCAAAGAAACGTCAACAAAGCGTGATGACAATGCGGCCGCGGCGGGGGGCAGGACTATCCGCGTTGAGAGGCGAGACATTGCCATCCGACAACAGACTTTTGACGAACCTGCGACTGGAACTGGCCTATTTCAGCGGCTCCGCGTGGCTGAGGGGACGGCGGATCGGCGGCGCCGGTGTCGTTCTGCGCTTTGAACGTGTGCGCCCGTGGCGCGCCGCGCACTTTCAGCCGCTGAGATCTCACGAAATCACGCCCAGATTCCTCGACCGAACGATCCGGGCATTGAAGCGCTGGAAATTCGATATCGTTTCGATGGACGAGGTTTGCCGCAGGGCCGTCATGGTGGCCTCGCCAAGACGGTTTGTGTGCCTGACCTTCGACGGTGGCTACAAGGATCTGATCACATCAGCCTATCCGGTGTTGTCGCGACACGGCGTGCCCTTCACCGTTTACGTGCCGACGGCGTTTCCGGACGGCCTCGGCGAGGCATGGTGGCTCGCGCTTGAACAGGTGATTGCGCGCGAGAATCGTCTCAGCCTTATGATGGATCGTAACGAACGCCATTTCAGCATCGCAAGCACTTCCGAAAAATATCAGCTCTACGAATTTCTCGAAAGCTGGATGCGCTCGCTCGCGCCGCCGGATCTATCGCCCGCGATCAAGGATCTCTGCAGGCGATACTCGGTCGACCTCGCGGCACTGTCGCGCGGCGCATCGATGGATTGGGACGATCTGGCGAAGCTTGCGGCCGATCCGCTCGTGACGATCGGAAACGCGACGGTGAACTATCCGGTCCTGTCGAACCTCAGGGATGCCGATGCGTTGCGCGAGATGGCGATGGGGAGGGTGGTCGCGCAAGCCGCGTTCCACCGCGATGTCAAACATTTCGCCTATCCGTTCGGCGATCGCGCATCCTGGCGGCGGCAGCATGTCGCGATGGCGGCTGAAGCCGGTTTCGCAACTGCGGCGTCGGCGATATCGGGCGTCGTGGAAGCGGAAGGTCGAACCAATCTTCACGCGCTTCCGCGCATCGCCTGGGACGGGCGACGGCATTCGCTGCGCGCCATGCGCGTCATTCTTTCGGGCAGCACATTCTCTGCGACGAAGCGCGCTCGTAATTTTAGAGCATGATCTGGAAATGGAGCAATTCAATGCAGTTGAATGGCACTAGGCGTCAGGCCGCGCCATCCAGCTGATGATCGGCATCGCCGGCAACACCCATCCGATGCCAGCCACGACATAGAAGATAGCCTGCAGCAACCCGGAGTTCGCGAGCCACGGGGTCTGCGCCACCGTCATTCCCATCAATGACCACACCACCACCAGTAACAACAAGGCGATGGTTCCGATGAATTTGCGGGTGCGTATGGTCATGGCGGGAATGTGCGGCTCACTTCAGTGGGCGCCTTGCGCGCGGGAACGGGCGGACTATAAGGTGCGCGCAAATTCATTCAAGCGCAGCTTCGATGACCACTATTTCTGCACCACAAGCGCCAAATAATCGCGCCATCAGATGGTGGCTGCTCTCGATCGCCGTGCTGATCGCGATCATGGTGCTGGTCGGCGGCGCCACGCGTCTGACCGAATCCGGGCTCTCGATCGTCGAGTGGAAACCCGTTACCGGTACGCTGCCGCCGCTCACTCAGGAGCAATGGACACAGGCGTTCGAGGCCTACAAGGCCATTCCGCAATATCGCGAACTCAACGCCGGCATGAATCTTAGCGAGTTCAAGACGATTTTCTGGTGGGAATGGAGCCACCGGCTGCTCGGGCGTGTGATCGGGGTTGCTTATCTGCTGCCGTTTCTCTGGTTTCTCTGGCGCGGCGCTTTGGGTGCGGACCTGACGCGGCGGTTATGGCTGATCTTCGGCCTCGGCGCGCTGCAGGGCGCGGTCGGCTGGTGGATGGTGGCCTCAGGGCTTTCGCAGCGGGTCGAGGTTTCGCAATATCGTCTCGCCACCCATCTGGTGCTGGCGCTCCTCATTTTTGCAGCAATCATCTGGACGCTGCGCCGGCTGGCGGACCGGCCTCCATCAGCCGCATCTGTGCGGCTGAAATTCACCAGTGCGGCACTGCTCGTGCTGACATTCGTGCAGCTCTATTTGGGCGCGCTGGTCGCGGGCCTGCGCGCGGGAAAGGTCTACAATACCTGGCCTGAAATCGACGGTGCGTTGATTCCATCCGCGGCGCGACTGTTCTTTGAAACGCCATGGTGGCGCAATCTGTTCGACAACACGGTCACGGTGCAGTTCGAGCATCGCATGACCGCTTACGCGCTGTTTGCGCTTGCCGCCTTGCACGCGCTCGATGCTGTTCGGTCGCGGGCCGGGACTGCGGCCGTCAAAGGAGCATTGTGGCTGGCGGCAGCGGTGACGCTGCAGGCGATGCTGGGTATCCTCACGCTGTTGAACCAGGTTCCGATTTCTCTCGCATTGGCCCACCAAGCCGTTGCGATTGCGGTTCTGACGCTTGCAATTTTTCAGGCCGAACGACTGGCTGCGCGGCACACGGAACAGGAGCCGCGAAAACCGGTTCTTCCGGTCACCCAAATCGGCTGAATTGAACGATTCTAATTTTCTCCGGAACATGCAGAAGCTCCCTGTTTGCAAGGATTTCTCTTTTATGCGCGCCCTTTAACGGAGTTGTGTGGGCCGGCAAAGCTTTACTTAAAGCGCTCCGGAGATAAAACGAGCCAAACACAGGTTTGCTCATGTCGTCTGCATTCATTCAGGCCGCCGTCATCCTGCTCCGCGAGGGGCTCGAAGCCATGCTGGTGATCGCCGCGCTCGCCGGCTATCTGTCCAAGGCCGGTGCCGGCCATCGCATCCAGGCCCTTTATGGCGGATCGCTCGCTGCTGTCGGGGCCAGCATCATCGCTGCGTGGCTGTTCGCGGTCTTGAATTCGGGCGAGCACAGCGACGTGCTCGAAGGCATCATCATTCTCGTCGCCGCCGGCCTGATGCTTTACGTCAGCGGCTGGCTGATGGTGAAGCAGGACCCGCGCGGCTGGCAGGATTATCTGGCGCACAAGGCCGGCAACGCGCTGGCGCAGGACACCGTCTGGGCGGTCGCCGCGCTCGCCTTTCTCGCGGTGTTTCGCGAAGGCGCCGAAACCGTGCTGTTCATCAACGCTCTTGCCTCAGCCGAGGGTGGCTGGACCGCCGGCCTGTTCGCGGGGTTAGGCGCCGCGACGATCGGGCTCGTCGTCCTGTTTTATTTTATCAACCTGATCGCGCAGAAGATTCCGCTGCGGCCGTTGTTCATCATTACGTCGGGATTTTTGTTTGCGATGGCGATCAAATTCATCGGTGAAGCCGTGCAGGAATTCCAGGAACAGTCGATGCTGCCGTTCACCGAACTGAAAAGCGCGGCCTGGCTCGGCGTTATCGGTTTGAATCCGACGGTCGAGGCGCTGTCCGCGCAGCTATTGGTGATCGTGTTTGCGCTGGCGACTTATTCGGTGGTCCAGCGTAACAGCCGGCTCGCCCGCGAGGACAAGGCCGCGATGCGGACGGCGAAGCCGTAAGTCCTAGCAATAGCCGTAAACCCCGCAGGCGTAGGGCAGGCGATCCCAATAGTTGACGTAGGGGCCGCCGTAGTAGGGGCCTTGGTAGTCGTAGGAATACGCCGATCCATAATAGCCCGGGAGCGTCGAAGACCCCGGCAGCAGCGGCGCGCCAATACACGCCGGGATGTCGCGGACATCAGCGTAGTCAGGCGTGTACAGTAGCTCGGGCGACTCGTAGACGAAGAGGCGGGGACCGTAAGAGCGGCGATATGGATACGGCGCGCCGTACGAAATGGTGGTTCTGAAATTGTAATGCGGCCGAGGCAGTCCCGCGGGCAATCTGGCGGCGACGCGACGCCAGCCGTGATGGGGACCTTGGCGGGTGAGGGCCCGGTCCGCACTCGCAGCGGTTTCGCTAGCTACGATCGCGACAAGGATTGCAATCGTGAAACGCAGCATCGGCTGCTCCGAATGATGGTCCCGGCATTCAGCGAGTATAGCGCAGTTCGTGGGGCATGGCAGCGTTGGCCGGTGACGAGCGCGAATATGGCTGGTAGAGCCTGCCCCATCCAACAACGTCATTCCGCTATGTGCAATTGCACATCAGAGGATGCGCCTGCTTGACGCAGGCCCGGAATCCATACTCCCGATCATGGTTATGGATTCCAGGTTCGCTCGTTCACTCGCGCCCGCAGATGCGCCAAATTGGCGCATCGGGGGATACGAAGGGTCAAGCGCTCAGCGCCTGCTTCAGATCGGCGATCAAGTCTTCCTTGTCTTCAATGCCGATCGACAGCCGCACCACGTCGGGCGCGGCGCCCGACTTGACCTTGGCGGCATCGTCGAGCTGACTATGCGTCGTCGATGCCGGGTGAATCACCAGCGAGCGGGTGTCGCCGACATTGGCTAGATGGGAGAACAGTTTCAGGTGCGACACCAGGTTGACGCCGGCCTCATAGCCGCCCTTGAGGCTGAAGGTGAACACCGCGCCGGCGCCTTTCGGCGCATATTTGCGCGCCAGGTTGTTGTATTTGTCTCCCGACAGGCCGGCGTAGTTCACCGAGGCCACCCCCGGATGCGCCGATAGCCATTCCGCGATCGCTTTCGCATTCTCGCAGTGCTTTTGCATGCGCAGCGGCAGCGTTTCTATCCCAGTGAGAATCAAGAATGCATTGAACGGCGAGAGCGCCGGACCGAGATCGCGCAAGCCGAGCACGCGGCAGGCAATCGCAAACGCAAAATTACCGAAGGTCTCCTGAATCTTGATGCCGTGATATTCGGGACGCGGCTCGCTCAGCATCGGATATTTGTTATCCTTTGACCATTCGAAGGTGCCGGCATCGACAATGATGCCGCCGAGCGAGTTGCCGTGTCCGCCCAAAAATTTCGTCAGCGAATGCACGACGATGTCAGCGCCGTGGTCGATCGGGCGGATCAGATAGGGCGTCGCCAGCGTATTATCGACAATCAGCGGCACGCCGGCTTTGCGGGCGACCGCGGAGATCGCCTCGATATCGGTGACGGAACCGCCGGGATTGGCAATCGACTCGATGAAGATCGCCTTGGTGTGCGGCGTGACCGCGCGCTCGAAGCTTTCGATGTCATCAGGGTCGGCCCACACCACGTTCCAGCCGAAACTCTTGAAGGCGTGGGTGAACTGGTTGATCGAGCCGCCGTAGAGTTTGCGCGCCGCAATGAACTCGTCGCCGGGCTGCAGCAGCATCTGAAATACCACCATCTGCGCGGCGTGGCCGGAGGCAGTCGCAAGGGCCGCAGTGCCGCCTTCGAGCGCGGCGACGCGTTCTTCCAGGACCGATGTGGTCGGGTTGGTGATGCGGGTATAGATGTTTCCAAACGCCTGCAGCCCGAACAGTGACGCGGCATGATCGGCATCGTTGAACACGAATGATGTGGTTTGATAGATCGGCGTCACCCGCGCGCCGGTGGTGGGATCGGGCTGCGCGCCGGCATGCACGGCGAGGGTCGAAAATCCCGGAAGGCGATCGGTCATTCTTTGCGTCCTGTTCTGCTTATTGAAATCGCGCGGCCGGCATGCTGATGGCAGTGGTGACCACAGTCAAGGCGACGCGAGGTTTCACCTGTTATTGGGAACGGTCGTGCTTCGCGGAGCCTGTCATTGGTCGGCGCGCCGACCCGTTGGCCGCGTCCTCAGAACAGTCGTTTAGCATTGCGTCACGTGAGATCGCTCTTGTTTTTCGCGGCGCGGTCCGATGCGTTGGTTTCGCCGCCACTGACGCTCATCCGGTTCAATGAAAGCCGCATGCCCTGAGTCGGCATCGGCGCGCGCTTGGAACTGAGCGTTCGCGAATTGACGCCCATCCATGAAATTTCCGAGGACAGCCGCCCGTATTCGATCTTCGGGCAGCGGTTCATGACAACCTTGAGGCCAGCGGCTTCCGCTTTTGCGGCAGCAGCTTCATCTCGTGCGCCGAGTTGCATCCAGATCACCTTCGGTGGTGGCGTCAATTTCAGCGCTTCATCGACCACCGGCATGATGTGGCTCGAATTCCTGAAGATGTCGACCATGTCGATGGGATAGCCGATGTCCAGCAGCGACGCGACGAAAGATTTTCCGAGCAGGCTCTTGCCGACGTGCCCGGGATTGACCGGGATCATGTCGTAGCCGCGCTGCGCGAGATATTTGAAGGCGAAGTAACTCGGCCGCACATTGACCGGCGATGCCCCGACCATCGCGATCGACTTCACACCGTTAAGAATTTCGCGGATGTAATTGTCCGAGTAGGCGTCATGGTTCATCGCGAATTATCCATTACGTGATTGCGGGGAGCGAAGCGACGAAGCAATCCAGTCTTTCTTTTGGCTATGGATTGCTTCGCGGAGCCTGTCATCGGGGGCGCGTTCGCGCGACCCGTTGGCCCGCACTGACGTGAATTGGGCATTTACTGGTCTTGCCATTTCGGCTCGCGCTTCTCGATGAAGGCGCCGATGCCTTCCTCGGCGTCGCGCGCCATCATGTTCTCGGTCATTACCTCTGCCGCATAGCGATAGGCATCCGCAAGGCTCATTTCGGCCTGGCGATAGAACGCGGCCTTGCCGAGCTTGACGGTGTAGGCGGATTTGAGCGCGACCCTCGCGGCCAGCTCAATTGCCGCATCGCGTTCGGCGCCGGCTGCGACGACGCGGTTGACCAGACCGATATCCCGCGCAGTCGTTGCGGAAACGGGCTCGCCGGTGAGCAGCATTTCCATCGCCTGCTTGCGTGGAACATTGCGCGACAGCGCCACCATCGGGGTCGAACAGAACAGTCCGATATCGACCCCAGGGGTAGCAAACGTCGCGGCTTGCGACGCCACTGCAAGGTCGCAGCTTGCGACCAACTGGCACCCGGCCGCGGTGGCGACGCCCTGGACTGCGGCTACGACCGGTTTGGGCAATTGCACGATAGCCTGCATCATCGCGCTGCAGGCCGTCATGATCTCTGCGAAATAGGCGCGCCCGAGATCGGCATCGGCGCGGCGGGCGGTCAATTCCTTCATGTCATGACCTGCGGAAAACGCCGGACCGTTGGCTGCGATCACCACCGCGCGCACGCTTTTATCGTCGTGAATATCCTTGAGCGCCGCATGCAGCTCTGCAATCAGTCCCTCCGAAAGGCTGTTGCGGGCTTGGGGCCGATTGAGCGTGAGCACGGCGATGCTGCCAAGCGTTTCGCGCAGCAGAATCGCCGATTGCGGCGTGGTGGGACGTGCGGTCTGGCTCGTCATCGAAATATCCGCTTGGGCACGTTCGTCATCTTAATGTAACAAGCGGCGCGAGGCGAGGCGAGGGCAGGTGAAGTGGCAATTGCGAAAATGAGCGTCGCTCAACTGGAGGAGTTTCTCCATGTGGAGTTTCCCCAGGCCTTCAGCGGCGGCGATATATCAATCGAAAGCGCCGATGGTGCTTCGTGCCTGCTGCGTCAGCGCTACAGCGACCAAATGCTGCGTCCGGGCGGGACGGTCTCGGGACCGACGCTGATGGCGCTGGCCGATTTCGCCATGTATGTGGTGCTGCTGTCGGCGATTGGCCCTGTTGGCCTCGCGGTGACGACAAACCTCAACATCAATTTTCTCCGCAAGGGCCAGCCCGGTCAGGATGTGCTTGCGGCTGCGAGGCTTTTGAAACTGGGCAAGCGGCTTGCGGTGGGTGAGGTCAATCTGCTGTCGGGGACATCGCCCGATCCGATCGCCCATGTGACGTCCACCTATTCCATTCCAAACATTTAGCGTTTTATATGGTAATATCGCACCACATTTGCAAGCTATTGTTTTTACAGAGATAATTCTCTCCTTCAGGCATTGACGCATGCGACGGACCTATCTAGAAAGCGAGCAGGTTGGGCGCTGACGCGTCCGATGTCCCCCTTTCACGGATTTCCTCACATGAAAACGTTTTCGGCAAAGCCTGCCGAGGTGACGAAGAAGTGGGTGCTGATCGACGCCAAAGGTCTGGTGGTCGGCCGGCTCGCCACACTGGTCGCGATGCGGTTGCGCGGCAAACACCTCCCGACCTACACGCCCCATGTCGATTGCGGTGACCACGTCATCATCATCAACGCGGCCCACGTCGTGCTCACCGGGCGCAAGCGCGACAACAAGATCTACTACAATCACACCGGCTTCATCGGCGGCATCAAGGAACGCACGGCAAAGTCGATCCTCGAGGGCCGTTTTCCCGAGCGCGTGGTCGAGAAGGCCATTGAGCGCATGATTCCACGCGGCCCATTGGGCCGCGTTCAGTTCGGTAACTTACGCGTTTACCCCGGCCCCGAGCATCCGCACGAGGCGCAGCAACCCGAGACGGTCGATATCGCTTCGATGAATCGCAAGAACATGAGGGCTGCGTAAAATGTCCGACACCATGCAGTCTCTCGATCAGTTGTCGTCGCTGAAGCCGGCCGCGCCGGAAGCTCCGAAATACGTCAAGAAGGTCGACAAGCAGGGCCGTGCCTACGCCACCGGCAAGCGCAAGGACGCGGTTGCCCGCGTCTGGATCAAGCCCGGCGCCGGCAAGATCGTCGTCAACACCCGCGAAGTCGAAGTCTATTTCGCCCGTCCGGTGTTGCGAATGATGATTCAGCAGCCACTGGTCGCGGCGGCCCGTGCAGGCCAGTACGACGTGATCTGCACCGTGGCCGGTGGCGGTCTGTCGGGGCAGGCCGGTGCGGTGCGTCACGGCATCTCGAAGGCGCTCACCTATTTCGAGCCGGATCTGCGCGGCATCCTGAAAAAGGGCGGCTTTCTCACGCGCGACTCGCGCGTGGTCGAGCGCAAGAAGTACGGCCGCGCCAAGGCGCGCAAGTCGTTCCAGTTCTCGAAGCGGTAATTGCTTCGTTAAAACTTGCCGTCAATGCGGCATTATCAAAACTTCGGAAGGGCGCTTACGGGCGCCCTTTTTGTTGCGCATTTGCCGACGAGTTGACGCAGTTTTTCCTGAAAACTTGCGCATGGACGCAAACCAAATCCCAACGCGGCGATCGTTAGTGTGCATGGTGCTCATGGCGCGCGTCCCGTGACCGCGCCGGCTACGCTGCATCGCAATGTCTCGAGGGCCCATGTCGCTCGATACCTCCACGCTTTATCTCGTTGCCGCAATGGTCGCGGCAATGCTGGGAGCCATGCTGCTGTATTTCGGCAAGCAGGAGAATATTTCGGCGTTGAAATGGTGGGGAACCGCCTATCTGCTCGGCGCCGCGTCGGTCGCGCTCTGGACCCTCGCCGCTAGCACGCTCGGTGAGATGTTTTCGGTGGGGCTGAATGCCGTCGCTTTAGTGGCCTGCGGCATGGTCTGGAATGCATCGCGCGTGTTCCACGGCCGCAAGCCGAATCTGCCGGGATTGGTTCTAGGCGCAATAGCCTGGATCGCTGCCGCCATGACGCTGGCGCCCGAATCATCGACGATGCGCATGACGATCGGGGCGGGCATCGTTGCCATATATGCAGCGCTGACGGCCGCCGAATTGTGGTCCGAGCGCCGCAGGACATTGCAAAAGCGTTGGCCGGCGATCGTGGTGCCGGTGCTGCACGGTTTCGTGCTGATGCTGCCGATCCTGATTGGTGACCTGTTGCACCCGCATGGCGATATGTTTTCCGGCAGCATCTGGGTTACGGTGTTCTCGATCGAGCTTGTGCTCTACGCCGTCGGCACCGTGTTCGTCATCTTCATGCTGGTGACGGAGCGCACGGTGAGCGCGCACAGGACGGCGGCGTCGACGGACCCTCTGACTGGTATGTTCAATCGCCGCGGTTTTGCGGAGGCGACGTCGCGGGTGATCGAGCGTGAAGCGAAAGCCGGCCGTCCGGTGACTGCGCTGATCTTCGATATCGACCATTTCAAATCGATCAATGACCGCTTCGGTCATCCGGCGGGCGACGAGATTCTCAAATTATTCGCCGGCATCGTGGTCAATACGTTGCGGATCACCGACCTCTCGGGACGAATCGGCGGCGAGGAGTTCGCGGCATTGTTGCCCTGTTCGCTGGAAGAAGGCGTGGTCGCAGCCGAACGGGTGCGTGAAGCATTCGAGAGTTCCGGAATTGTGGACGAGACCGGGCCGGTCGACACCACCGTCAGCATCGGCGTCGCCGGTGGACCGGCGGGCACCGAGCTCGAGGTGCTGCTGGCAGCCGCCGATGCCGCGCTCTATCAGGCGAAGCGCGGCGGCCGCAACCGCGTCGAGGCGGCCGAGGAGCTGCCGTTGTCGCTGGAAAACTGGCGGCAAAAAAACCCCGGGCATCGCGCGTCACCCGCAACAGCAACCGGGCGTTGCCCGCGCCTTGCGTAGCGCGTGATCCGCCAAACTGTGAGCGGTTTGGCGGATCATGCGCTAATTCAAAATTCAAGTGTGCGGCGGCGGTAACCTGCCGTTTACCATTCGATCCATATCATCATCGCTATGAACACAAGCCGTAGCTACAATCCCCACACCGCCCTGATCTCGCTCGAAGCCGCCGCGGTATCAGCGCGCGGCGGTTTTGCCTGCATGTTCTCCACGTCGGATGAATATGAGACGGCGCTGATCACGGAACGGCGCGCGCAAGGTCGCTACAATCAGCCACGAAGCCGCTGGCCGCTGGTTATGTTCGGGGGCTGCGCGTTGGTGATGGCCGGTACGGTGCTGCTCTTGAACTGAGTTGCCGCGGATACGTGACGCCGGGCGCCGTGAGGCGCCTTTTTCCTTGGCTACATAATACTGGTAAACCCAACAGGGTGCCGGGCATGTGACTGGAGCAATCGAGCGCCACGGCTATCTTCCAGGCTATGGCTTAAACTCAAACTGATCAGAAGTCCGATGCAAAATGGCTTCTCCTCGAAATCGTGCAAGCAAACCGCTGATGCGACTGGAATCGACGCTCACCTGTCCGCATTGCGCTCACCAGGCCACCGAGACGATGCCGACCGACGCCTGCCAGTTCTTCTATGACTGCAAGAATTGTGGTGAACGGCTGAAGCCCAAGCAGGGCGATTGTTGCGTGTTTTGCTCTTATGGCTCTGTCCCGTGTCCGCCGATACAGGCAGGGAAGTGCTGCTCTTAGCTTTTGCCATCTTCCCCGGCCTGCCTCTTCAATAATGCCATCGGGTGGGCTAGAGACGTGAATTCTCAACGAGAGGCGGCAACCCCAATGATCACCGAAATCGCACAAATCGACGTCAAGCCGGGTACCGAGAAAGACTTTGAAGCCGCGGTGGCCAAGGCGCGAGCAGCCTTTGGTCGCTCCAAGGGCTTTCACGGTTTTGAGCTGCATCGCTCGATCGAGAAACCGCAGCGCTATCGACTCATGGTCAAATGGGAGACCCTCGAAAACCACACCGTCGATTTCCGCGGCTCGGAGAATTTCACGGAGTGGCGCGGGCTGGTCGGGCAGTATTTTGCGTCGCCGCCCGAGGTGGAACACACCAAGAATGTGCTGAGCTCCGCAAGCTGAACCGCAACGCGCGGCCTCAAGCAGCGACCCTATCAGCCGAGATTTTATCGCCCTTGAAATGATCGATTATGACTTTGGCGATCGCCATCATCGGCAAGGCAAGCGCCAAACCCCAGATACCGAACACCACGCCCAGCAGGATCTGGAACGCGAATAACGTGGCTGGGGGAATATCGAGCGCCTGACGCTGGATGATCGGCGTGAGAATGTAGCTTTCCAGCGCATGGACGCCGAGGAAAAGCGCGAATGCGCTGGCGGCGGCGACCCATCCTGACGCGAGACTTGCGAGCACCACGATCAATCCGCCGAGCAGCGCGCCGACCGTCGGAATGAAGGCGAGCAGGCCGGCCTGGATGCCCAGAATGAAGGAGCTCTGGATGCCGATGATCGTCAGACCGATCGAGGTCACGAAGAAGACGGCGAGCATGGTGACCATCTGCGCGATCAGCCAGCGCTCCAGCGTTTCACCGATGCGGTCGACGATGATAGTTGCGCGGGCGCGGTGCCGCGCCGGAGCCATGAACAACAGACCCTTTCGGTAGACGCTTGGCTGCGCCGCGAACGCCAATCCCAGAAATAGAACGATGAATAAATTTCCGACAGCGCTCACCGTACCCAGAAGCAGTTTAAAGGTCTGGCTTACGATCGCGCCGCCGCTTGAGGCGAGCGCGCCGGCGCTGGGAAGATTATGTGTCGGCGCGGCGCCGGGCGTTTCCGCTGTAGGTCCAGGCGTCGCGGCGGGATTGCCGAGGTCGAAATAGCTGGTATCGATACCGTTTCTCTCGAGGAAAGCTTTGACGCCGACCAGTTGCGACTTGATCGTACCGCTCAATGCCGTGGCCTGTTGCGCGATGGTCGCACCGCCGAGGAAGACCACGCCCGACAACAGTCCCGCAAGCATCAGGCAGACAATTGTCAGCCGCAGCGAATGAGGGAGCCTGACGACGCGGCCGAGCATATTGGTCATGGCGTTCAACGCGACGCCGAGCAGCATTCCGGCGAAGATCAGAAACAGCGTCGCGGCGAAGTGCCAGGTGAACAGCAACAGGGCCGCAAATGCGACGATGCGGATGCCGCCGATTGATATCGCCCATGCCAGATCGTTGCGGGCGTGATGACGATCGTCAGTCGAGACTGCCACGTTGATTCCTTTTCGAACCGATTTCTAGCAGCACTCTTTCGTCAAACGCGTCCGGGATCAAGCGGAGAAGCCCGCCGGTTTGACGCCGGCGTGTTCGTTGTGCAAAGCGATGAACGGAAATGGGACGGCGAGGGGCGGATGGTATGAACTTTAGATGGCTCGCGCCGCTTGCCCTATTGGCCGCGCTGGTGATCGGCGATCAGATTCGGATCAACCGGACCAGTCACAAATACCGTCTAACGGTCGAAGTGGAAACGCCCGAAGGGACCAAATCGGCCAGCGGGGTTATGGCCGTCCATCCCGACAGAAGTTACAGCCGTGGCGGGCAAACCCGTACCAAGGCCGATGCCGTGTTCGTCGATCTCGGCGGCGGCAAAAATCTTCTCACATTGCTGGCGCACATCGACCAATCGGTCGAGCTCGACGGAATGAACTATGTGGCCTTGCGCGCTTACAACGATGCGGGACGGAAAGTGTCATTCAACAATATGAGCCGGATGACCGGCGCCGTGCCCCTGACAGGCGGGTTGATCCCGGTCCTCGTGCCTTCACTAACCCCGTGGATCCCGCGACCGCGTGCGCGGTGCCGCCGGATGATCTGGAAGCGGCGCTAGGGAAGGGATTTCGCCTTCATGGCATTTCGGCCGAAGTGGTGTCGAACGGCTTGTGGCCGCTCGATTTCGGCGGCCCGCTCGGCGAGCCGGTGACGCGCGGGATCGAGGCCAAATTGCCGTGGTGGAATCGGTCCGATGATCCCGCGGCAATTGCGCTTTGGGCGGCGGGATTGCCGCCCGCCGAAGCCATCGATCCGAAGCAGGCCTTCACGCGCAAATAGCATCGCCGCTGCGCGGAGTAACATGTTGATCCGGTGCTGGCCGGCAGGCATGATCGGTCCTGCAGGCAACAATAAAAGCCTTCGTGCTCGAGACCCTAAGAGTGGAAGCCCAGCGATGAAGAGGCCGGTGGTCGGCGTGATCGGGACCGCCTATCGCGTCGAAGATCGATTCGCGACGCAGTTGGTCGGAGAGCGGAACCTTCGCGCAGTGGCCGAAGTCGCAGGCGCGCTGCCGCTGATGTTTGCTGGTACACCCGATATCACCGATATCGGCGCGTTGCTGGATGTAGTCGACGGCGTGGTGCTGACGGGGGCCCGCGCCAATGTTCACCCGACGCATTTTCGTGCCGAGCCGGATCCCCGGCACGAACCCTACGACCTCCATCGTGACGATCTGGCGCTGGCTTTATCCGAAGTCTGCGTCGCCCGTGGCATCCCGCTGTTCGGCATCTGCCGCGGCTTGCAGGAGATGAACGTCGCCTTTGGCGGCTCGCTGCATCCTGAAATCCGCGAGTTGCCCGGACGCATGAACCATCGGATGCCCCGGCTGGAGAACGGTGAAATCCACCCCGATCCTACCGTCGTCTTCGCCGACCGGCATGATGTCAGTCTACTTCCCGGTGGTACCTTTGCGAGGCTGCTCGGCTGCGAGACGATCCGCGTCAACTCGCTTCACGGCCAGGGCATCCTCGAACCCGGCGAGCGGGTCGTCGTCGAGGGCACGGCGGAGGACGGCACCATCGAGGCGATCCGGATTGCCGACGCACCAGGCTTTGCGCTCGGCGTCCAGTGGCACGCGGAGTACGATCCACAGCGCAATCCCATCAACCGCGCACTGTTTAAGGCGTTCGGCGAGGCGCTTGTTGAGCGGCAGCGCCAAGGATAATCCGCGATCGGCGCTGCCGAATCCAGCGCGCTTCGGCTGAAGCGCGCTGGATATTTCCTAGGCCGCTTTGCTTACCTTCACACCGCCGCCTTCCAGCAGCATGACTTTGTTGAGAAGCTTCACCAGCGCGTAGACGGATTCGATCGAAGGCGCCGGCGTATTGGTCAGTTTGGCCATTTCCAGAATTGAACCGATCAGCGCCTCGGTCTCGAGCGAGCGGCCGGCTTCCACGTCCTGCAGCATCGATGTCTTGTGCGCGCCGACCGCTTCGGCGCCGGCGATGCGCTTGTCGATGGTGACGCGGAAGGTGACGCCGAGTTTCTGCGCGATGTCCTGCGCTTCCTTCATCATGGCTGCCGCCAGTTGGCGTGTCTCGGCGAACTGGCAAATGTCAACCAGTGTGGCGTGGGTCAGTGCCGAGATCGGGTTGAACGATAGATTGCCCCATGCCTTCAGCCATATCTCCGAGCGGATATCCGGCAGCACCATTGATTTCAATCCAGCCTTGATGAAGACGTCGTGCAATTCCTTGACGCGCTGGGTCTCCTTGCCGTCGAGTTCGCCGATCGGGAAGCGATCGCCCTCGACGTGGTGAATCACGCCCGGCGCGATTGCAGCCGCCGCCGGATAAACCACGCAGCCGATGATGCGGTTCGGATCGATGTTCCTGGTGAGGACGCCCGAGGGATCGAGACTTTCCAGCCGATGATTATCGTACTGGCCGCCGAGCTTCTGGAAGTACCACCACGGCAGCCCATTCTGCACGGTCAGCACGAGGGTGTCGGGACCGAGCATCGAATCGATGTCGCGGACGACCTGATCGAGGAAATGCGCCTTCACCGCCAGCACGACGATATCCTGCTTGCCGGCTTCGGCCGCCTTGTTGACGGCCTTCATTTTGGCGGTCTGGACCTTGCCGTCATGCCACTCGAGCTTGAGGCCGTTCTTCTGGATCGCGGCGAGATGCGCGCCCTGGTCGATAACAGTGACGTCCTCGCCCGCGAGCGCAAACTTGGCCGCGAGCAGGCCGCCGATGGCGCCCGCGCCGACCACGCAAATCTTTTTCTGTTTGGGCGGCGCACCTAACAGATACGGACTTGGCAGTACCTGGTCGAAAACGTTGCTGAGGCTGCCGACGCCATCGATCACGATGTCGACGACGTTATGGGCGTCACCCATCGTGCCGGCGCCAAGCGAGGTGCCGCAGGCGATGATATCGCCCGGCATCAGCGTCACGTCCTTGGAAATAGCGGCGACGAGCTTGTGCGGCGGGAAAAACATGTCGGCGACGGGATAATTCTGCCGCTCCTTGCCGTTCAGGATGGTCTTGACCGACAGCTTCATCGGATCGAGGCCTGTCGCGATCACGGGGCCGAACACGCCAAAAGTGTCGAAGCTCTTCGAGCGTGCCCACTGTTCGAACGACTTGTCCTTGCGCAGGAGATCGACGGCAGTGACGTCGTTCACGCAGGTATAGCCGAAGATATAATCGCCGGCCTCGGCTTCCCTGATGTTGAAGCATTTCTTGCCGATGACGACGCCGAGTTCGCCCTCGTAAATGATTTTTCCGGCATACGTGGCCGGACGCTCGACCGGCCGGTTGGCGGGCCAATATGCATTCGGCGCCTTCAGGAACCACAGCGGCTCTTTCGGCTGCTTGAATTCGTTTTTGGCCGCGAGCTGATGAAAATTATTCCACAAGCAGATCATCTTCGAGGGATCGCACGGCGTCAGAACCTGAACTTCAGACAGTTTCAGCGTCTGGCCGCTCGGTTTCGCATCGGCGAACAGGTCGCCGGTATGAACCGCGATCGTATCGCCTTCCAACGTGCCGAAGCAGGTCTTTCCACCCTGCTCAAAACGAATCCATTTCGCCATCTACGATCTCCCGATGCTGTAAAGGCAGCGTCATTCGATCGCGCCGCCCCTTTGCTCATTGTAGCCTTCATACCGATCCCCGCAATCATGCACTGCATCATTGGATGCGCGGCCAACGTCCGCCATGCAACACGAAGGGATAAAGGCGAGCTATTCCAAAGTTTTTCGGTGCGTGATCGATTGCGACGCGGTGCCCATCCTCCTGATGAGAAGCAAAACAAAAGGCGCCCCATCGGAGCGCCTTTTGCATTCTAACCCTGAAATCAGCGTGAGAACCCGCGAGCAAAAATCACTGCGAGTAGTACATGTCGAATTCAACCGGATGCGGTGTCATCTCGAAGCGTTCGACTTCGGCCATCTTCAGCTCGATGAAGCTGTCGATGAAGTCGTCATCGAACACGCCGCCGTTCTTGAGGAACGCGCGGTCCTTGTCGAGATTCTCCAGCGCCTCGCGGAGCGAACCGCATACCGTTGGAATCGACTTGAGCTCTTCCTTCGGCAAATCGTAGAGGTCCTTGTCCATCGCCGGACCCGGATCGAGTTTGTTCTTGATGCCGTCGAGACCGGCCATCAGCATCGCGGCGAAGCCAAGATAGGGATTGGCCATCGGATCGGGAAAACGCACCTCGACCCGCTTCGCCTTCGGATTGGTGGTGTAGGGGATGCGGCAGGAGGCCGAGCGGTTGCGCGCGGAGTAGGCGAGCAGCACCGGCGCTTCATAGCCCGGAACCAGACGCTTGTAGGAGTTGGTTGACGGATTGGTGAAGGCGTTGATCGCCTTGGCATGCTTGATGATGCCGGCGATATAGGACAGGCAGGTCTCCGAGAGATCGGCGTATTTGTTGCCGGCAAATACCGGCTTGCCGTCCTTCCAGATCGATTGGTGGCAGTGCATGCCCGAGCCGTTGTCGCCATAGACCGGCTTCGGCATGAAAGTGGCAGTCTTGCCGTAGATGTGCGCGACCTGATGGATGCAGTACTTGTAGATCTGCATCTGGTCGGCCATCAGCGTCATCGTGTCGAACTTCATGCCGAGCTCATGCTGGGCGGACGCGACTTCGTGGTGATGCTTCTCTACCTTGACGCCCATCTTGGCCATCGCGCCGAGCATTTCCGAGCGCATGTCCTGCACCGAGTCCTGCGGCGGAACGGGAAAGTAACCCGCCTTGGTGCGGATGCGGTGGCCGAGATTGCCGCCCTCATATTCGGTGTCGGAGTTGATCGGCAGTTCAGACGAATCCAGCCTGAAGCCGGTGTTGTAGGGAGTGGTCTGGTAGCGAACGTCGTCGAACACGAAGAATTCGGCTTCCGGCCCGAAGAAAACCGTATCGCCAACGCCCATCGACTTCACCATGGCCTCGGCCTTTTTGGCCATGCCGCGCGGGTCGCGGTTGTAGGGCTCGCCGGTGGTCGGCTCCAGCACGTCGCAGGTGATGACCATGGTGGTTTCGGCGAAGAACGGATCGATCGTCGCGGTGACCGGATCCGGCATCAGGCACATGTCGGATTCGTTGATCGCCTTCCAGCCGGCGATCGACGAGCCGTCGAACATGGTGCCCTCGGCGAAGACCTCCTCGTCGATCATACCGATGTCGAACGTCACGTGCTGCCACTTGCCGCGCGGGTCGGTGAAACGCAGGTCGACGTATTTCACGTCGTTGTCCTTGATCGACTTCAGGACGTCTTTGGCGGTCTTCATGAATACCCCTTCTGGCTTATAGGTCGTCGTGATCTGCCCGGCGGCGCGACCGTGGGCAATGCTCAATACAATTGAGGGAAGTTCAACACAATATCAGAGTGTCGGCATCACAGTGTCGGCAAGTTCAGTTCAAATGGCATCCAGCCCGGATTCGCCTGTTCGGATGCGGACGGCTTCCTCGATATTGGACACGAAAATCTTGCCATCGCCGATACGCCCGGTCTGGGCCGCGCGCCTGATAGCGTCGATTGCTTTCTCGACCAGATCATCGGAGATCACGATCTCGATTTTGACCTTGGGCAGGAAATCCACGATGTACTCTGCACCGCGATAGAGTTCGGCGTGGCCCTTCTGCCGTCCGAACCCTTTGGCTTCAGTCACGGTGATGCCTTGCAGTCCGACTTCCTGAAGCGCTTCTTTCACCTCGTCGAGCTTGAATGGCTTGATGATGGCTTCTATTTTTTTCACTGAACGCCTCCCGGGCATTTCCATATTTCAGACTGCAGGTTCGTTGCGCGTGGTGCGCAAGGTTATTCGATCGTCTGTCCTGGCGAGCAGCCCGGCACACCGCACAATTGATTGCCGGCGAGCACGACGATCCAGAGCCGGCTTCCTCAAAAGCAGGGTCTATGCCAAGTTGCTGAGGCACCTGATTTTTGAAACGTTATCAGACTTTTAACAGGCATTGGCGGGCCGTTCGACCGAGGGGCTCGCAATACCGAAGACTATAAAATAGGCAAACAGATCAATTGGTGTGCAATGATATAGGATTGCAGTTCGCCGCGGCCTGGGAAATGCCGCAGGATAAGGCGCTTGTACCAGGGATTTGGCATGGAAGTTCTTACCACAGCTGAAATGGAGCGCGCCGACCGGCTCACCATTGCCGCGGGTACCCCCGGCTTCGCGTTGATGCTGAGCGCCGGTCAGGCCGTTGCAGAGGCTGCGATGGACCTCATGAAGGAGGGACCGATCCTGGTAGTCGCCGGGCGCGGCAACAATGGCGGGGACGGTTTCGTGGCGGCGGCCGAATTGGCGGCACGCGGACGCGAGGTTTCGGTCATTCTGCTGTGTGAGCGGGATAGCTTGCAGGGCGACGCGGCATCGGCGGCACGAGGATGGAAATATCCGGTGCTGCCGTTCAATCCTCAAGCGATCGGCAGGCCGGCGCTGATCATCGATGCACTGTTCGGTGCCGGTCTCAACCGGCCCGTGAAAGGGGAACCGCACGACATGATCGAGGCGATCAATGCCAACGGCGCGCCCGTTCTCAGCGTTGACCTGCCGAGCGGCGTTAATGGCACCACCGGGGCAGTGATGGGCGTCGCGGTCCGCGCCGCCGAGACCGTCACGTTCTTCCGGCGCAAGCCGGCGCATTTGCTGTTGCCGGGCCGCATTCATTGCGGTCGCGTACGCGTTGCCGATATCGGGATCGATGCGGGGGTGCTCGCGGAAATTCATCCACAAACTTTCGAAAACATTCCGCAATTTTGGCGCAAGTCGTTTCCTGTGCCGCAGATCGACGGCCATAAATACGCCCGCGGACATGCCATCGTCGTTTCCGGAGAGATCGCTGCGACCGGCGCGGCGCGGATGTCGGCGCGTGGCGCGCTGCGGGCTGGCGCTGGGCTGGTTACGCTGGCCTCGCCCCGGGATGCGCTCGCCGTCAACGCCTCCGCGCTCACCGCCGTCATGGTTCGCGCCATCAATACGGTGGTCGAGTTTGCCGAACTGTTGACCGACAAGCGCCTCAACACTTGCGTGATCGGACCGGGGGCCGGCCTTGGCGAGCGCACGTGCGATTTTGTCCTCACCGCGCTGTCCGCGAAGCGGAACCTCGTGCTGGATGCCGACGCGCTGACGAGCTTCGCCGATGCGCCCGATCGTCTGTTCGAAGCGATCAAAGCATCGCACGATCCTCAGGTTGTTCTCACGCCGCATGAAGGAGAATTTCCACGGTTGTTCAGCGATATCAGCAACAAGCATCCATATCGCTCGAAACTCGAACGTGTGCGGGCAGCCGCCGAACGCTCTGGCGCGGTCGTCCTGCTCAAGGGACCGGATACGGTAGTGGCATCGCCGGACGGACGCGCAACCATCGCCGCCAACGCGCCGCCCTGGCTTGCCACCGCGGGCGCCGGCGACGTGCTGGCAGGAATGATATCGGGCATGCTGGCGCAAGGCGTGCCGGCATTCGAGGCCGCCTGCATCGGAACCTGGATGCATGGTGAGGCGGCGCGCGAGGCGGGACCAGGCCTGATCGCGGAAGATCTGCCGGAAGTATTGCCCGCGGTGTTCCGGCGCCTCTACGACGAGTTCGGCATCGACTACTGAGACGAGCCGCAATCTATTCGACGCTGTACCAGCGCACGAGGCGTGGCGCCGCCCAGTCGGTCGCCATCGTCTCCATCAGCCAGCGTCCGGCATATTCGGCCGCGAACGCGACGCGCTGCGTCTGCCCGGGTTCTATCGCCAGCGTATCCAGCCAGAATGGCTTCCAGCCGTCGTCGAGCCGGTCCAGCAGCCTGAAATGATGCCCATGGAGGTGGAAGATTTCAGGGTTACCGCCGCGATTTGTCAAGGCCAACACCACCGTGCGGCCGGCCTTGGCGCGGAACGCGGGCGCAGCAGACGCCGCGAAGTCCGCTGGCGTCACCCAGTCGGTTGGCGGTCCCCCCAGCCTCAAATCAATCCGCAACGCGTTCTTGAGGTCGAGCTGGGCTGGCAGGCCATTGGATGGCAGCGCAGGGGCCGCCGGCAGCGGGGCGTCCCGGAGCGGGGGCTCATTCGAGGCGATCAGCCGCGCGATGGCGCGAGCCTCCCTGCCGTCATGAAGGAGTATCGATGTCGTCGAGCCCGGCGGCGCTTTCGCATCGATGAAGGCGTCGACCCGGGTTCCTGGCGCGAGCACCACCGTGCCGGCGCGCGCGAGAAACGGCTCGGTCGGCTGGCCGTCGAGGGCCATCACGCGGACATCGTGTCCCTCTAGTTTGATAGCAAGGACATTGCGTTGGCAGCCATTAATAAAGCGAAATCTCAGACGCTCGTTGGTGCGAGTGGGGATATCGAGCGTCGCCAGCCCATTGATGGTATAGAGCGTCACCGTGTCGTTTGGATCGATGCCGGGCGCGATTAGGGTGCTGTCGGAGCGCAGCCGCCAGTCTTCGATCAGAAACACCTCATCGCGATCGACGGTAACGGGCTCGCTTTCCCCGACGACCAATGCCCGGGCCCGCGAAGGCCGCGCCTGACCATCGCCTAACAGCCGAAGATCGCACCAGAAGGTCCCGGCGTGACGCAGCGGAACCATAAAGGTCTCCGTGCGGTTGGGTGCGAGAGGCGACCGCGCCACCAACGGTTCGGCCGCCGGGATACCGTCGATCCCGTGCCAGTTGAGCAACGTGGGCACGGGCAGTTCGTTACCGAGCGTGATTTCCAGTGCGTCGCCGCGCTGGAAGCGAAAAGCGGGGTCTGGCGTTGGGCCTTGAAGAGACCATATCGACGTATCCGGCCCTCCCGGACGCAAGGCGATGAGGTCGGCTTTGGCCTGGAGCGCCAGGGACGGGCGCCCCTGAGCGGCAGCCGTTGGAGATACTGCCGGGCCGAGGAGCGCAGCGCCCAATCCGGCGATAAGCTCGCGTCGGTCCAGCCGGAGAATGCGATCTGCCATGGTGTCGATGCGGACCATTTTCCGCTGGATATGTCCAGTTAACGCAGCTACGCCAAGGAGGCACCGAACGGCCATTTTTTTGATGCGAACAGGTTGGCCCATGTTATAAGCCCGCCGCCCGCGGCATCGCGGCCGGACATGATGCTTTCAGCGGGCGTGGCGGAACTGGTAGACGCGCTGGATTTAGGTTCCAGTGACGAAAGTCGTGGGGGTTCGAGTCCCTCCGCCCGCACCAAGCGCTGATAGCGTTTGCATGACGAATACTGGAGGACCTATTTCCTTTCCGAAAGGGCAAGTCTCCCCTTGGGAAATTGGGTCCGCCGAACCACCGACGCAGGTTTTAAAAAAAGCCGCGCGTTGACCAGATTGACAATGTGTCCCGGCGTTCAGGCCGGACCAAGCGGGAAGAAGATTGACGCCATGCAGGTCACAGAAACCCTCGCTGAGGGATTGAAGCGCGAATTCCAGATCAGCGTTCCCGCATCGGATCTCGATGCCAAGGCGG
This sequence comes from Bradyrhizobium sp., assembly GCA_036497205.1. Classification (GTDB taxonomy): domain Bacteria; phylum Pseudomonadota; class Alphaproteobacteria; order Rhizobiales; family Xanthobacteraceae; genus Bradyrhizobium. The sequence goes on along the minus strand of DASXJV010000053.1, from coordinate 6,803 downwards.
ACGCCCGTCTTGTAGACCTCAAGGATAAGGTCCGTCTCAACGGCTTTCGTCCGGGCAAGGTGCCGGTGAGCCACCTCAAGAAGGTGTATGGCCGCTCGGTCATGGCGGAGACCGTCGAGCAGACGATCCGCGATACCAATTCGCAAATCTTCACGGAGCGCGGCTTCCGCTTAGCGACGGAGCCCAAGGTCACAATGCCGACGGAGCAAAAAGCCGTCGAGGACATCCTCACCGGAAAATCCGATCTCACCTACACCGTCTCGATCGAGGTCGTGCCGGCGATCCAGCTCGCCGATTTCAAGAGCTTCAGCGTCGAGAAGCCGGTCGCCGAGGTGACCGACGCCGATGTCGATGAAGCCATCAAGCGGATCGCCGACCAAAACCGTGCATTTGCCGCGAAAGGCGAGGGTGCGAAGGCCGAAACCGGGGATCGGGTCACGATCTCCTTCAAGGGAACCATCAACGGCACGGCGTTTGACGGCGGCGCCGGCGAAAATATCCAGGTTACGATCGGCTCAAACACCTTCATTCCCGGTTTCGAAGAACAACTGCTCGGCATCGCCGCTGGCGAAACCCGCATCCTGAAAGTCTCTTTTCCGAAGAATTATGCCAGCGAAAAGCTTGCCGGCCAGCCGGCCGAGTTCGAAACCACGGCCACATTGATCGCAGCGCCGCAGGATACGAAGATCGATGACGAGTTCGCCAAGACGCTCGGTCTCGAATCGCTCGATAAACTGAAGGAAGCGGCGCGCGAGCGGCTGTCAGCGGAATTCGCCGGCGCTACCCGTCAGCGGATCAAGCGCATGCTGCTGGATCGTCTCGACGAAGCCCATCGCTTCGAGGCGCCGCCATCCCTGGTCGAGGAAGAATTCAATCTGATGTGGAACTCGATCAAGGCCGAGATGGAGTCCAGCGGCAAGACGTTTGCCGATGAAGACACCACGGAAGAGGCCGCCAAGGAGGAGTACCGCAAGATCGCCGATCGCCGGGTCCGGCTCGGCCTCGTGCTGTCCGAGATCGGCGAAAAGAACAAGATCACGGTCACCGACGAGGAAGTCAGCCGCGCGCTGATCGAGCGCGCGCGCCAAATGCCGGGACGCGAGAAAGAGGTCTGGGACTACTATCGCAACAATGCCAATGCGCTGGCCCAGCTCCGTGCGCCGATCTACGAAGACAAGGTCGTCGATTTCATCCTTGAGCTCGCCAATGTGACCGAAAAGAAGGTGACGCGTGAGGATCTCTACAAGGACGACGAAGCGGAGAAGAGCGCCGCCTAATTGCTTCAGCCGGGCGTTAAGGATGTACGGCGAAAGGCGCATGGCGGCGGTTTCCGTCGCTATGCGGTGGCGCGAGAATCAGCTTCAACAGCAGTGAATTCCGCACGCTATCGACCCGGTCTTGTCACCGGGGAATTGGCCCATATCTGTGAATCCTGTCTTTACAAGTCCTGCATCACGGGACGTGCGTCCGCGCCCGGCAAATTCTGACTAGTTTCGCCTTGCCGATGGATGTTCGCCTCCGCCAACCCTTGGGTGACTAATGCGCGATCCGGTCGAAACCTACATGAACCTCGTGCCAATGGTGGTCGAGCAGACCAACCGTGGCGAACGCGCCTACGACATTTTTTCACGCCTTTTGAAGGAGCGCATCATCTTCGTGACCGGACCGGTCGAGGATGGCATGTCGACGCTGACCGTCGCGCAGCTTTTGTTTCTTGAGGCCGAGAATCCGAAGAAGGAAATCTCGATGTACATCAATTCGCCCGGCGGGGTTGTGACGTCGGGCCTTGCGATCTACGACACGATGCAGTTCATCCGCCCGCCGGTGTCGACGCTTTGCACCGGACAGGCGGCGTCGATGGGCTCGCTGCTGCTGGCCGCCGGCCATAAGGACATGCGCTTCTCGCTCCCGAATTCGCGGATCATGGTGCATCAGCCCTCCGGCGGCTTCCAGGGCCAAGCCACCGATATCATGCTGCACGCGCAGGAAATCCTGAACCTCAAGAAGCGGCTCAACGAGATCTACGTGAAGCACACCGGCCAGACCTTCAAGGCGATCGAGGATGCGCTGGAACGCGACAAGTTCCTCACCGCCGACCAGGCCCGCGACTTTGGTATTGTCGACAAAGTGATCGACAAGCGCACCGAAGACCCGACAGCAAAGGCCCCGTAATTGCACGGGATCGCATTCCTTGCGTCGGCGTTAACGATGGTCGTCCTCGGCAATTCCGGGCTCTAACGGCGCCTTTCCGCCCTCGGATGGGCAGAAAGTTCCGCTTTCGTGCTGGTTTGGCAGCGTGGCAATCGCGCAACGGTTGGCTGATTTTTGGCATCTTCCGCTCTGCCAACGCTGCAAATCACGGTATTGTCACGGGTATCGCATGTCCGACCGCTTAGCGAATTCTTGATAGTCGGGTGCGACCATGGTTGGCTAGGCCGGGTAGGTTATGATTTTGGGGGATTCGAGTTGGCCGCGATTCGTGTGGCATCTGGAGCATAGGGTCTTTTTTGGTACGGATTTTGCTCTATCTTGAACTCTGTGCCGGTACGTGCCGGAATAGGGCAATCGAGCAGGCGGGATCGAACGGCGGACGGAGATAAGAATGAGTAAGGTCGGCACGAGCGACTCCAAGAACACGCTTTATTGCTCGTTCTGTGGCAAGAGCCAGCACGAGGTCCGCAAACTGATCGCGGGCCCCACAGTATTCATCTGCGACGAATGCGTTGAGCTGTGCATGGATATCATCCGCGAGGAGAACAAGTCCTCGCTGGTGAAGTCGCGCGACGGCATTCCGACCCCGAAGGAAATCTGCAAGGTCCTCGACGATTACGTTATCGGTCAGAGCCATGCGAAGAAGGTGCTCTCGGTCGCCGTTCACAATCACTACAAGCGGCTCAATCACCAGACCAAGCACAACGACGTCGAACTAGCGAAGTCGAACATCCTGCTGATCGGTCCGACCGGTTCGGGCAAGACGCTGCTGGCGCAGACGCTGGCCCGGATTCTCGACGTGCCGTTCACGATGGCGGATGCGACGACGCTGACCGAAGCCGGCTATGTCGGCGAGGACGTCGAAAACATCATCCTGAAGCTGTTGCAGTCGGCCGACTACAATGTCGAGCGCGCTCAGCGCGGCATCGTCTATATTGACGAAATCGACAAGATCAGCCGCAAATCCGACAACCCCTCGATCACCCGGGACGTCTCGGGCGAGGGCGTGCAGCAGGCGCTTCTGAAGATCATGGAAGGCACGGTTGCCTCGGTTCCTCCGCAAGGCGGCCGCAAGCATCCGCAGCAGGAGTTCCTGCAGGTCGACACCACCAACATTCTCTTCATCTGCGGCGGTGCGTTCTCGGGCCTCGAGAAGATCATCTCCGCGCGTGGGCGCTCGACCTCGATCGGTTTCGCCGCGCAGGTGCTGGCGCCGGAAGATCGTCGCACGGGCGAAATCTTCCGTCACGTCGAGCCTGAGGATCTACTGAAGTACGGCCTGATCCCGGAGTTCGTCGGCCGCCTGCCGGTGGTCGCTACCTTGGAGGATCTCGATGAAGCTTCGCTCAAGAAGATTTTGACCGATCCGAAGAATGCTCTGGTGAAGCAATACCAGCGGCTGTTCGAGATGGAGAACATCGAGTTGACGTTCGCCGATGAGGCTCTCGGCGCGGTCGCCCGCAAGGCGATCGAGCGCAAGACCGGTGCGCGGGGCTTGCGCTCAATTCTCGAAAGCATCCTGTTGGAGACAATGTTCGATCTTCCGGGCCTGGAAGGCGTTGAAGAGGTCGTGATCTCGCGTGAAGTGGTGGAGGGAACGGCTCGCCCGCTCTACATCTACGCCGATCGTTCCGACCGCGCCGTCGAAAGCAGCGCTAGCGCCTGAACGGGCGCCCTGCCGGCGGATTGAGTATTCAAAAGAGACGGCTGCCGGGCTTTTTCGGCGGCCCCAGTTGCGTAGGTTTCCCAAGCGTTGAGCCCCAATTGGCGGGCCTTTTTCGACGACTTGACACCCCCACGGCCGATAGCCACCTAATGCTATCGGCGACGAAAAACTGCCTTTAAGATTCGCCGCACCAACGATCCGGAAAAGTGGGCGCGAGACGCGGCCATACGATCTGGGAACATCTCGGCACCTTGTGGCGGTTGCGCGAAACGGCGGGCCGCGTGCAAGGGGGCACAACAAAAGGAATAGGCCATGACTATCCCAAAACCCCGGCCATCTATCGTTCACGGCGCAAGCCATTCTTATCCGGTGCTGCCGCTTCGCGACATCGTCGTTTTCCCGCACATGATCGTGCCGCTGTTCGTCGGCCGCGAGAAATCGATCCGCGCGCTTGAAGAGGTCATGAAGAATGACGCCCTGATCATGCTTGCGACGCAGAAGAACGCGTCGGACGATGATCCGAGCCCGGATTCGATCTATGAGACCGGCACGCTCGCCAGCGTGCTGCAGCTACTCAAATTGCCCGACGGCACCGTGAAGGTGCTGGTAGAGGGTCTTGAGCGCGCGCGCGTGCAAAAATATTCCGACCGCGCCGAATATTACGAAGCGACCGCGGTCGCGCTCGCCGATACCGACGCCGCCTCCGTCGAGGCGGAAGCCTTGGCGCGCTCGGTCGTGTCGGACTTCGAGAGCTATGTGAAGCTGAACAAGAAGATTTCCGCCGAAGTCGTCGGCGTGGTTCAGGCGATCACCGATTTCGCCAAGCTCGGCGACACCGTCGCCTCTCATCTCGCTGTCAAGATCGCCGACCGGCAGGCGATACTGGAGACGCTGTCCGTGACCGCGCGCCTTGAGAAGGTGCTCGGGCTGATGGAGAGCGAAATCTCGGTGCTGCAGGTCGAGAAGCGAATCCGCTCGCGCGTCAAGCGCCAGATGGAGAAGACCCAGCGCGAATATTATCTCAACGAGCAGATGAAGGCGATCCAGAAGGAACTCGGCGACGACGAAGGTCGCGACGAACTGGCCGATCTGGAAGAGAAGATTGCCAAGACCAAGCTCTCCAAGGAAGCGCGCGAGAAGGCACAGCACGAACTGAAGAAGCTGCGCCAGATGTCGCCGATGTCCGCGGAAGCAACCGTCGTGCGCAACTATCTTGACTGGTTGCTTTCGATCCCGTGGAACAAGAAATCCAAGGTCAAGAAGGATCTGGTCGCGGCCCAAACCACGCTCGACAACGATCATTACGGTCTTGAGAAGGTCAAGGACCGCATCGTTGAATATCTCGCGGTGCAGTCGCGCGCCAACAAGCTGACCGGACCGATCCTGTGCCTGGTCGGCCCTCCCGGCGTAGGCAAGACCTCGCTCGGCAAGTCGATCGCGAGAGCCACGGGGCGCGAATTCGTGCGGGTGTCGCTCGGCGGCGTGCGCGACGAAGCCGAAATCCGCGGTCACCGCCGCACCTATATCGGCTCGATGCCCGGCAAGATCATCCAGTCGATGCGGAAGGCGAAGACCTCGAATCCGCTGTTCCTGCTGGACGAGATCGACAAGATGGGCGCCGACTTCCGCGGCGACCCGTCGTCGGCTCTGCTCGAGGTCCTCGACCCCGAGCAGAACTCGACCTTCAACGACCACTATCTGGAAGTTGATTACGATCTTTCCAACGTGATGTTCATCACCACCGCGAATACGCTGAATATTCCGGGACCGCTGATGGACCGCATGGAGATCATCCGGATCGCCGGCTACACCGAGAACGAGAAGGTCGAGATCGCGCGCAAGCATCTGATCCCGAACGCGATCTCCAAGCATGGCCTGGATTCCAAGGAATGGTCGATCGACGACGACGCGCTGCTCTTGATGATCCGCCGTTACACCCGCGAGGCGGGTGTGCGTAATCTTGAGCGTGAGCTTTCAACGCTTGCCCGCAAGGCGGTGAAGGAGCTGATGATCTCCAAGAAGAAGTCGGTGAAGATCACGGAGAAATCGATCGAAGAGTTTCTCGGCGTGCCGAAGTATCGCTACGGCGAGATCGAAACCGACGATCAGGTCGGCATTGTCACCGGCCTGGCGTGGACCGATGTCGGCGGCGAGCTGCTCACCATCGAAGGCGTCATGATGCCCGGCAAGGGCAAGATGACGGTTACCGGCAATCTGCGCGACGTGATGAAGGAATCGATTTCGGCGGCGGCATCCTATGTCCGCTCACGCGCCGTCGGTTTCGGCATCGAGCCGCCATTGTTCGATCGGCGCGACATCCACGTCCACGTGCCCGAGGGGGCGACCCCGAAGGACGGACCGTCGGCGGGCGTCGCGATGGCGACCGCGATCGTGTCCACCATGACCGGCATCGCAGTCAGGCACGATGTCGCCATGACCGGCGAGATCACGCTGAGAGGACGCGTGCTGCCGATCGGCGGCTTGAAGGAGAAGCTGTTGGCGGCAGCGCGCGGCGGCATCAAGACGGTGCTGATCCCCGAGGACAACGCCAAGGATCTCACGGAGATTTCCGATGCGATCAAGGGCGGGATGACCATCATCCCGGTGGCTAGGCTGGACGACGTCGTCGCCAAGGCGCTGGTTCGACCGCCGGTGCCGATTGTCTGGGAAGAGGACACCAAGGTGCCGGTCAAGCCGGAAGCCGGCGACGAAGCCGCCGGCGGCCTGACCGCGCACTGAGTCTGACCTTCGCAAAATTGATAAAACGGCGCCTTCGGGCGCCGTTTCGTTTTTCCGCGCTCGATACCGCGTCAGTGATCGGAGCGAAGCATGAACATCGACGGGCAATGTCACTGCGGCCTCGTGACCTACCAAGCCGACATCGATCCCGGGCAGGTGTCGATCTGTCACTGCACCGATTGCCAGG
>DASXJV010000052.1:0-5898 GCA_036497205.1 Bradyrhizobium sp. | reverse complement strand
GCCGGCGCGGCTGACCACGGTCGAATAGATGCTCAGCGCGCAATCGTCCCACGATGCGACGCCGGCCGCGACCTGCATGCGATCATTGTAAATGTAGGTGCCGGGCCGATGCTCGGTGGCGCCCTTGAGTTTGCCGACATTTTTTAGATTTGGCGTGCCGCCGGTTGAGACCATGGTCGCCTCAAGCCCGAGCGCGCGCACGCCAGCCAAAGCTTCGTCGAAGAATTTTTGCGCCTCAGTCCATCCGCTCTCGGTCGGATACAGCATGAAACCGGCAAAGGTCAGTCCTTTCGACGCGGCAATCTCGCGCGCGAGCGCGATGGCTTCCGCAGGGGTTTCGACCCCGGCACGTTTGCGCCCGGTATCGCACTCGACCACGACCGAGAGCGGCCGGCCCGAAGCCGCTGCCGCCTGCGGCAGGCCCGCGATCACAACAGAATTATCGGCGGCAACGGTCATGTTGGCCTTGGCCTGCAGCGCGCCGAGCCGCGCCATTTTTTCTTCGCCGATCAGGTTGTAGCTGATCAGGATGTCGTCGATGCCGGCGTCCGCCATCACCTCGGCTTCGCCGATCTTCTGGCAGGTAATGCCCTTGGCGCCGGCGGCGATTTGCAGCTTCGCGAGCATCGGGCTCTTGTGGGTCTTGATATGCGGCCGGTTGGCGACGCCGGCTGCATCGCAGGCAGCCTGGATCCGCGCGATGTTGCGCTCGACACGGTCCATGTCGATGACGGCCGCGGGCGTGCCGTATTCGCGGGCGATTTTGGCGGCGAGGGGTGTGGTCATCAAGTTGACTCCAGTTGTCAGAGCGTAGGATGGGTAGAGCGCAGCGAAACCCATCAATTTCGTGCATGTCTTGTGATGGGTATCGCTTTGCTCCACCCATCCTATGATTTAAGCCTGCTCTATTTCTTCACGCAGGACTTCGAGCTCCAGCCACTTGTCTTCGGCGGCCTCAAGCTCCTTCTGCGCCGTCGAAAGCGCAGCCGAGGCGGAATCGAACTTCTTGCGATCTTTCTTGTAGAGATTGGGATCGTCAAGATGCCGCTGCTGCTTGGCTATCTCGGCCTGCAATTTGGCGATCGTCTTCGGCAGCCTTTCCAGCGCGTGCTTTTCATTGAAATTAAGCCGGCGCTTTGCGGTGCCCGAAGGTGCGCTGCCTTTCGATGCCTTATCATTCTCGACCGCGGCTGCCTTCACTGCCTCGCGCTTCAAATCGGCACCACGCTGTGCCAGCATGTCGGTGTAGCCGCCGGCATATTCGATCCAGCGCCCGTCTCCCTCCGGCGCAATCACCGAGGTCACCACACGATCGAGAAAATCGCGGTCGTGGCTGATCAGGATCACCGTGCCTTCGTAATCGCCGAGCATTTCCTCCAGGACGTCCAGGGTTTCGAGATCGAGATCGTTGGTCGGCTCGTCCAGCACCAGAAGGTTGGAGGGCTTTGCCAGCGCGCGCGCCAGCATCAGCCGGCCGCGCTCGCCGCCCGAGAGGACTTCCAGCGGCGTGCGCATCTGCTCCTGCGCGAACAGAAAGTCTTTCATATAGCTCACCACATGCTTCGGCTTGCCGCCGACCATCACGTGGTCGCCGCGTCCGCCGGTCAGGGCTTCGGCCAGCGTCGATTTTGGATCCAGGCTTTCGCGATGCTGGTCGAGCGTGGCCATTTCGATGTTGGCGCCGAACCGGATGGTGCCGGCATCGGGCGGCTTCGTGCCCGTCAGCATGTCGATCAGCGTGGTCTTGCCGGCGCCGTTCGGACCGACGATGCCGATGCGGTCGCCGCGCTGCACGCGGATCGAGAAGCCATCGACGATCTTGCGATCGCCATATGACCTGCCGATGTCTTTGGCTTCGATGATCAGTCTGCCGGATTTATCGGCTTCCGCGGCGGCGAGATTGGCGTTTCCGGTGGCGCCGCGATAATCCCGCCGCTGGTCGCGCAGCGCGTAGAGATTGCCGAGCCGCTTGACGTTGCGCTTGCGGCGGCCGGAAACGCCGTAGCGCAGCCAGTGCTCCTCGTTGACGATTTTGCGGTCAAGCTTGTGCTGGTCGCGCTCTTCCTCCGCCAGCACCTCGTCCCGCCAGGCTTCGAACGCGCTAAAGCCGCGCTCGATCTGCCTGATCTGGCCGCGGTCGAGCCAGGCGGTCGAGCGCGACAGGTTCGACAGGAAACGGCGGTCGTGGCTGATGATGACCAGCGCGCTGCGGCGACTGCCAAGTTCGCTTTCCAGCCATTCAATGGTGGTGAGATCGAGATGATTGGTCGGCTCGTCCAGCAGCAGGATATCGGGCGAGGGCGCCAGCACCCGCGCCAGCGCCGTGCGGCGGGCTTCGCCGCCGGACACATTCGCAGGGTCTTCATCGCCGCGAAGCCCGAGTTGCTCCAGGATGTAGCGGGCCTGATAATGGTCGTCGCCGGGCGCAAGACCCGCTTCGACATAGGCGAGCGTGGTTGCATGGCCTTCGAAATCCGGCTCCTGCGGCAGATAGCGGATGGTCGCGCCGGGTTGCACGAAGCGGCTGCCGCTGTCGGGTTCGACGAGGCCGGCCGCGATCTTCAGCAGCGTCGATTTGCCCGAGCCGTTACGGCCGATCAAACACACCCGCTCGGCTGATGACACCGACAGTTCCACGCCTGACAATAGCGGCGTGCCGCCGAAGGTCAGCGCGATGTCTTTCAACTGGATCAGCGGAGGCGCCATGGTTTTTCGATTCTATTTCTGTGTGGGCTGCTCTGCCCGCTGGCGCTGGATGCGGCGGATGGTTTGATCGAGGGCCGACAGAAATGTCGAGCGGTCGCGCGGCGCGAACGATTTGGGACCGCCGGTCACTTCGCCCGATGAACGTAAATCGGTCATCAGATTGCGAACCGCCAGCGTCATGCCGATCGATTGTTCCGTAAACGGCTTGCCGTTCGGCGCGATCACCTCGGCCCCAGCCTTTACACATCTGTTCGCCAGCGGAATATCGGATGTAATGACGATATCGCCTTTTCCTGCCCGTTCCGCAATCCAGTCGTCGGCGGCGTCCATCCCGGAACCCGCTGCGACACGCTCGATCATCGGATCCTGCGGCACCCGAATGAAATTGCCGGCGACCACGCTGACGGGCAGGCCGTGCCTGCTGGCGACGCGGTAGATTTCATCTTTGACCGGGCAGGCGTCAGCGTCGACATAGATGCGGGTGGTATTCAAAATGGGCGTCATCGGTTGGGATTTAGCTAGGGAACGCTGGCTGCGCTCTCAAGATGCGGGTCGTACTCCATCGGAAGCGGAATTGCGAGGAAAACACTGATGGGAACACGCTTGCCACGGCATTTTGTTCGCGTACGATTATCGGTAGAAAGATAACTAAATAAGAGGAAACAGGCATGACAAGCCGGCTCGAAGCTTACCGCGTCTCGGCCTACAACACCGCCAAGCTTTCCGAAAACAAGATGCACGACGACACGGTGGCAAAACGGTTCGGATTCAGCGGCGGGCTGGTCCCCGGCGTCGACGTGATGGCCTACATGATGCACCTGCCGGTCAAGAAATGGGGCCGCGCGTTTCTCGAACATGGACTGATCGAGGCGCGCTTCGTCAAGCCGGTCTATGACGGCGAGACCGCTGTCGTGACAGGCGAGGAGAGCAACGGTGTGCTTTCGATCGGGGTCGAAAGCCGTGGCCAGCTCTGTGCGACCGGCAGTGCGTCGTTGCCTGCATCCGCGCCATCGGTCTCGATTTGGGAGTTTAGCGAAACCGCTGCGGCGAGTGAGCGCAGGCCGGTGAATGCGACGTCGTATGAACACGGCAAGTGGCTTGGCACGGTGCCGCGTACATGGGCTGGAGAAGCGGCAGAAGAATATTTGACGGATGTGCGGGAGCGGAATCCGATTTACGCACGGGAAGGACTCTGCCATCCTGGCCTGCTGCAGCGGGTCATGAACAAGGTGCTGGTCGATAACGCCATTCTCGGGCCGTGGATTCATGTCGGCAGCCGGATGCAGCTTCTGACCGCCGCTCGCAGCGGCGACGAACTGACCGCGCGCGCAAAAGTCATCGGCAATTATAAAAAGAAGGGCCACCGCTTCGTCGAGTTGGACGCGCTTGTTGTCGCCAACGGGAGTGCCCCTGTGGCGCATTGCCAGCACATCGCGATCTACCAGCCGCGCGAGCAGGTGGCGGCGTAAGGCTGGTGGTCCAACACCGCACACAAGCGTAGGGCTCGTCTTGTGTCGGGCGGCTGCACATCAGGCTATTAGGGAATCCGAAATTATGACCGTCACCATCGATTACTACATGACGCTGAATTCGCCCTGGACCTATCTCGGCAGCGCGCTGTTCGCCGAGATCGCCGGGCGAAACAATATGACGGTCAATATCAAGCCCTGCAAGTTCGGACCCATATTCGAACAGACCGGCGGTCTGCCGCTGCCAAAACGTTCGCCGCAGCGGCGCGCCTACCGCATGATGGAATTGAAGCGTTGGCGCGAGGTGCGCGGCATTCCGATCAACCTCGAGCCGAGATATTCCCCTTGCGACGACACCGCGGCGACGCGCCTGGTGATCGCGGCCAAGCTGCAAGGCAAAGATGCCCACAAGCTGTCGCTGGAGTTGGGGCGTGCAGTGTGGGAGCGTGAGGAAACGCTCGCCGATCCGGCTACCGTTTCATCAGCCGCTCAGCGGGCCGGCCTCGATGCCGCGGAGCTGCGCGCCGGCGGCCCTTCCGATGCCGAACTCGACGCACTGCTTGAACGGTTCACACAGGAGGCACTGACAGCGGGCGTCTTCGGGGCGCCGAGCTTCGTGCTGCCTTCGGGCGAGATATTCTGGGGCCAGGACCGGCTGGAGCTGCTTGAGCGTGCGTTGAAACGGTTGACTTAGTCCGGCTTGCTTCGCGGTTCCTGTCATGAAAGCTGGCGAGCCCCGGGACGATGGCGCCGGACAGCGCCGGGTCGTCATCCCGCGCGAAAGCGGGGGGATCCAGTACGCAGCGGCTTCACGGTTCTATCTCGACTGCTCTGGAATACTGGATCGCCCGGTCACGCCGGGCGACGACAGTTGTGTGTTGGGCGAGCAATGTCGCGACGACAGCGCGGTCACGCCACCTTTTTCTTCGCATCTTGAATGGCGCGCCAGACCCGCTCCGGGGTCAGCGGCATATCGATATGCGCGATGCCGTATTCGGAGAGCGCATCGACCACCGCGTTGACGATGGTGGAGAGGCTGCCGGCGCAGCCGGCTTCGCCGCAGCCTTTGGTGCCCAGCGGATTGGATTTGGCGGGCACCGGATGATCGCCGACCTCCATCATTGGAATGTCTTCGGCGCGCGGCATCGCGTAATCCATGAACGATCCGGTGATCGGCTGCCCGCTGGAATCGTAGCTGACGCATTCCATCAGCGCCTGTCCGATGCCCTGCGCGACGCCGCCATGCAACTGTCCGGCGACCAGCATCGGATTGACGATGGTGCCGAAGTCATTGACGCCGGTATAGCGCACGATCTGCACGATCCCGGTTTCGGGATCGATCTCGACTTCCGCGACATGGCAGCCATTGGGGAAAGTCGATGGCACGGCCTCGGTCGTATGGTCGATGTCGAGCGACGACGGCACGCCCTCCGGCATCTTGCCTTCGCGCAAGCGGCGCGCCAGCTCGATGATGTCGATGCTGCGGTCGGTGCCGGCGATCGTGAACCGGCCGTTGCCGAATTCAATATCGCCTTCCGCGGCTTCCATGAGATGGGCGGCCGCGCGCTTGCCCTTTTCAATGATCAGTTTTGACGCTTCGACGATCGCCATGCCGCTGGCGGTGATGGAGCGCGAGCCGCCGGTGCCGTTGCCGGTATGCACGATGTCGCTGTCGCCTTGTTCGAGCTTGACGCTTTCGAAGGGGACGCCGAGTTGCGCGCAG
>DASXJV010000051.1:0-1872 GCA_036497205.1 Bradyrhizobium sp. | reverse complement strand
AAAATCCAGCGCGATCCCAAGAAGGGCGATTTCTACGTCGCGCTGATCGAGAAGCCAGGCCGCGCCACGCTGGACGTGCTGGCCGATATGTTGCCGGTCATCATCAGGACGTTCCCCTGGCCGAAATCGATGCGCTGGGGCGAGCGCTCGGCGCGGCCGGGCGCGCTGCAATGGGTGCGGCCGCTGCATGCCATCGTCGCCACCTTCGGCATGGAGACCGAGGAGCCGGAGGTGGTGAAATTCGCCGTCGATGGCATCGAGGCCGGCCAGACCACCTATGGCCATCGCTTCATGGCGCCGGCGCCGATTTCCATGCGCCGCTTCGAGGATTACGAGGCAAAACTTCAGGCGGCGAAGGTCGTGCTCGATCCGCAAGCCCGCAAGGATATCATATCAGCCGACGCCAGGCAGCTTGCGTTCGCGCAAGGGTTTGAGCTGGTCGAGGATCAGGTGCTGCTCGACGAAGTCGCGGGCTTGGTCGAATGGCCTGTCGTGCTAATGGGATCGTTCGACGAGGAGTTTTTGTCAATTCCGGGCGAGGTGATCCGCGCCACGATCCGGAACAACCAGAAGTGCTTTGTGGTCAGCGATCCCAAGACCGGCAGGCTGACCAACAAATTCATCCTCACCGCCAACATCGAGGCGTCCGACGACGGCAAGGCGATCATCGCCGGCAACGAGCGCGTCATTCGCGCGCGGCTGAGCGATGCGAAGTTTTTCTATGAGAGCGATCTGAAGACGAAGCTCGAAGACCGGCTGCCCAAATTCGATTCCATCGTGTTTCACGAAAAGCTGGGCACGCAAGCGCAGCGCATTGCGCGCATCGAGCGGCTGGCGGAGGAGATCGCGCCGCTGGTCGGCGCCGATGTCGAAAAGACAAAACGCGCCGCGCGGCTGGCGAAGACCGATTTGCTCACCGAAGTGGTCGGCGAATTCCCGGAGCTGCAGGGCTTGATGGGGAAATACTACGCGCGGGCGCAGGGCGAGGATGCTTCTGTCGCCGCGGCGAGCGAAGAGCATTACAAGCCGCAAGGCCCGGCCGATCGGGTGCCGACCGATCCGGTGAGCGTTGCGGTGGCGCTGGCCGATAAGATCGACACGCTGGTGGGGTTCTGGACTTGGAACGAAAAGCCGACGGGATCGAAGGACCCCTATGCTTTGCGCAGAGCCGCGTTAGGAATAATTCGGCTGCTGGTCGAAAATCAACATAAGATAAATTTGATAAATGTGTTCGATACGCATGCTGAAGTGTTTAATGTAACCGGCGTGGCAATAATCAGATGGGCTGGTCGTCAAGTCCGAAGCAACAGCGTTGATCTCCTGTCTTTCTTCGCCGACCGCCTGAAAGTCCAACTCCGCGAGCAAGGAGCGCGTCACGATCTCGTCGACGCCGTATTCGAGCTGGAAGGTCAGGACGATCTCCTGATGGTGGTCCGCCGCGTCGAGGCGCTCGGCAAATTTCTCGATACCGACGACGGCAAGAATCTGCTCGCGGGCACCAAGCGCGCCGCGAATATTTTGCGGATCGAAGAGAAGAAGGACGGCAGGACCTATGACGGCGCGCCGGATGCAGCCCTCTACAGCCTCGACGAAGAGAAGGCGCTTGCCAAGGCGATCGATCAGGTGAAGGCGGAAGCCAGCGCCGCCGTCGCGAAAGAGGATTTCGCGGGCGCGATGAGCGCGATGGCAAAACTGCGGCCGGCGGTCGATGCTTTCTTCGACAAGGTGAAGGTCAACGACGATAATCCGCAAGTGCGCGAAAATCGCCTGAAGCTGTTGAATGAAATCCGCGCCGCCACCCGCGCGGTGGCGGATTTTTCCAAGATACAGGATTAGCAAGCATTTCAGTTCGTCATTCCGGGGCGCGAGTTT
>DASXJV010000050.1:0-3460 GCA_036497205.1 Bradyrhizobium sp. | reverse complement strand
GCTCTCGCATGGCCGCAAGGCGGGGGTTCGATGGATCCGATCCGATGTTCAACCTTATTCTTGCACTGCTCGCCGGCGTCGTCACTGTAGCGGCGCCCTGTACGCTCCCGATGCTGCCCATACTGCTTGGCGCATCGGTGGGCCAAACCGGCAAAGCGCGGCCGGCGCTGATCGCGCTCGGTTTTGTCATTTCGTTTTCCGCCGCCGCATTGTTGCTGAGCGCGATCACCCGCATTTTCGACTTCGATCCCAATGTCTTGCGGACCGGCGCGGCAATCCTGCTGCTTGGATTCGGATTGCTGATGGTCTGGCCGGCGCCGTTCGAATGGCTGTCGATCCGGATCAGCGGGCTCATCAACGGCAGCTCGGCTGCCAGCGCCACATCCCGTCAGGGCAACGTCGGAGCTTTCGTGCTCGGCACGACACTCGGTCTGGTCTGGACGCCGTGCGCGGGTCCCGTACTCGGTTCGATCCTCACCATCGTTGCAACATCCAAGGACACCGCATGGGCGAGCGTGTTCCTGGTGGTCTATGCGATCGGCGCAGCTATGCCGATGCTGGCGATTGCTTATGGCGGCCAAGCCGTCACCATCCGCGTTCGCAGTATCGCGCGAATCTCCCGAACACTGCAGCAGGGGTTTGGCGTTGTCGTGATCGCATTCGCGATCGCGTCCTATTTTCAATACGACACGCTGATCGTGGCGTGGCTGACAGCATTCTACCCGAACGGCCAGATCGGCCTGTAATCAACCCCGCATCAGACGATGGAGTCTCCCATGACGATACGATCGCTCGCCACATCCGCCTCGGTAATTGCTCTTTGTCTGATCGGCGCAGCCATATCAGGCATAAGCGGCGAGGCGGCGCGTGGCCAGACCGCTCCGCTCACGATCGCAGCGGCGCAGGAGCCCGCGCCAAACTTCGCCGGCATCAGCAAATGGTTCAATTCCGCGCCGCTCAACATGGCGGACCTGCGCGGCAAGGTGGTGCTGGTGGATTTCTGGACCTACGGCTGCGTCAACTGCGTCAACACGCTGCCTCACGTCAGCGAACTCTATGCGAAATACAGGGATCGCGGTCTTGTCGTCGTGGGCGTCCACACGCCTGAATTCCCGTTCGAGCGATCCGCATCCAACGTACAGGCCGCGCTAAAACGGCATGGCATCACATATCCGGTCGCGCAGGACAACGAGTCGCAGACCTGGAATGCCTACCGCAACCAGTACTGGCCGGCGCAATACATCGTGGACCAGAGCGGAAAAATCGTGTTTCAGCACGACGGCGAAGGCCAGTACGAGCAAATGGACCGCACCATTGCGCGCCTGCTGAACGCGAGCAGTTGATCGGCATTCGCGAATCGGTTGTACCATCGTCGTATTCTTCGTGGTAGCGTCCGCGTCTCAGATAGCGACGACGACGGATGACGCCGATGTTCGAAGGCTGGGATGCCGAGGTGTTGGCCCGGGCGCAGTTCGCATTCACGATGTCATTTCACATCGTGTTTCCGGCCTTCTCGATCGGACTTGCAAGCTACCTCGCGGTGCTCGAAGCGCTCTGGCTGTGGACCGGGCGCGAGGTCTTCATCAACCTGTTCAACTATTGGCTGAAGATCTTCGCCGTCGCGTTCGGCATGGGCGTGGTGTCGGGCATCGTGATGGCCTACCAGTTCGGCACCAATTGGGCGGTGTTCTCCGACAAGGTCGGCTCCGTCATCGGCCCGCTGATGGCCTATGAGGTACTCACCGCGTTCTTCCTCGAAGCGGGTTTTCTCGGCGTGATGCTGTTCGGTCTGGAGCGGGTCGGTCACAAACTGCATTTCATCGCGACCTTGATGGTCGCCATCGGCACGCTGATCTCCGCCTTCTGGATCCTCTCCGCCAATTCCTGGATGCAGACGCCTGCCGGCTACGCCGTCAACGCCGACGGGCAGTTCGTCGCCGCCGACTGGCTCAAGGTGATTTTCAATCCGTCGTTCCCCTACCGTCTCGTGCATATGGTGCTGGCGGCCTATCTCACGACGGCGCTGGTGGTCGGCGCCGTCGGCGCGTTTCACCTGCTGCGTGACCAGTATCTCGCAGGCCCGCGGGTGATGTTTTCGATGGCGATGTGGATGGCGACATTGGTCGCGCCGATCCAGATTCTGGCCGGTGATCAGCACGGCCTCAACACGCTCGAGCACCAGCCGGTGAAAATCATGGGGATGGAAGGCCATTTCCAGAGCCATCCGGACGGCGCTCCGCTTGTGCTGTTCGGCCTGCCCGATCAAGCCGAAGCCAAAGTCAAATACGCCATCGAAGTGCCGAAGCTGGGTTCGTTGATTCTCAAACACTCCCCGGATGCGCCGCTCGCGGGACTCGATACCGTGCCGCGCGAAAACTGGCCGCCGGTGCCGATCACCTTCTGGTCGTTCCGGATCATGGTCGGAATGGGATTCTTAATGGTGGCGCTTGGCCTGTTTAGCCTGTGGACGCGCTGGCGCGGCACACTGTACGAGACCCCTCTGTTGCACATCTGCGCGCTGGCGATGGGCCCGGCGGGCTTCATTGCCGTGCTCGCGGGCTGGATCACCACCGAGACCGGGCGTCAACCGTTCACGGTGTATGGACTGTTGAGGACGACTGAATCCGTCTCGCCGCTTTCCGCACCTGCGGTCGGTTCGTCGCTGCTCGCCTTCATCATCGCCTATTTCATCGTGTATGCGGCGGGCTTGACCTATATCTTCCGGCTGATGGCGTTGCCGCCTCATCCGGGCGAAGAGGGACCGAGCGCCGACATGCCGGCCCACGCCGCGGGCATCACACCAGCGGCCGGCGCGGCGGTCCACGGAGCCGCCTCATGATCGGCGCCATCGACCTCCCAACCATCTGGGCGTTCATCATCGCCTTCGCGGTCTTTGTCTATGTGGTGATGGACGGATTCGATCTCGGCCTCGGCATGCTGTTTCCGCTATTTCCGAACAAGACCGATCGCGACGTGATCATGAACAGCGTCGCACCGGTCTGGGACGGCAATGAGACCTGGCTGGTGCTCGGCGGTGGCGGATTGATGGCCGCGTTTCCGCTGGCCTATGCGGTGCTGATGCCGGCGATTTATACGCCGGTTATCGCCATGTTGGTCGGCCTGGTGTTTCGCGGCGTTGCCTTCGAATTTCGTTGGCGGACCACGCAGAGCGAGCGAAATCGCTGGGATATCGCGTTTGCCGGTGGATCGCTGCTGGCGACGCTGGCGCAGGGCATTGCACTCGGTGCGATCCTGCAGGGCGTACATGTCGAGGGAAGGCACTATGCCGGCGGCTGGTGGGACTGGCTGACGCCGTTCAGCATTTTGACGGGCCTCGCATTGGTCGTCGGCTACTCACTGCTGGGTGCGACATGGCTGGTGATGAAGACCGAGGGCCCGCTTCGCGACAAAGCCTATCACCTGAGCTGGTGGCTGTTGTTCGCGATGTTGGGCGCCATCG
>DASXJV010000049.1:0-19186 GCA_036497205.1 Bradyrhizobium sp. | reverse complement strand
TGTCGCTGGCCAGCCTGACATTTCTGCGTCGCGACGAACCATTCTGGCTGCGGATCGCGTTCCTTGCTGTGGGCGCGGTTGTCTTCGGGTTGATCGCCATTCCGTTTGCGATCCCTTTCCTCTCCTCGTTTTCAGGCGGCGAGGCTGTCGCAGGGACGGCCAACCCAGAGCTATACGCTCGTGCAATGGAGGAATTCCGGCGCGCCGTCGGACCAGTCTATTACAATGCCCTCCTCGCTTTCCGAACTTTCATCGTCGGCACAGGTAGAATCGGATGGCCGGTATGGCTGATCGGTGTAGTGGGTCTTACTCTTGTGCCGGTGTTCAATCCGGTCCGGCGCACGCTCTGCCTTTTCCTCTCACTATTTCTTGCCGGCTGCCTAATCGCGTCGGTCGGAATCTGCGTGGTAGATCAGGCAATCGCCAGCATGTTGCATCGGACGCCTTTCCAATTGGATCTCATTCGGGGCCTGCGTCTCACGATCGTTCCGCTTCTGATAGGCTTTGTTCTGTGCTTGGCCGAGATGCAGCGCGCCCTGGAGAAAAATCCGCGTTATCGTATAGCCGCTCGTGCATTGGCGGGCAGCGCTGTTCTCATCGTCGCTGGCTGGTGGACGGTACATCCGAACCGGATTTCGGACGCGATCGGCTTGGCAAGCCTTGCCAACAATTTCCGCCATCAGAACCCTGATGAGACGAAGATGATGGGTTATCTTCGTGAGAAGCCTGTAGACGGCACGATATTGCCGATTGTGCCGGCCGCCTTGGGTCTCGCCGTCCGTTATGCTGCCTTGCAACCGGTTGCCTTCATTCACAATGATGTCAATGCGCTTTTCTACAGCGGGAGCGCCAAGCGGTTGCTGTGGACAGAACTTGACGCGCTCAGAAACGGCATGCAAGAGAAGGGCCCTGGATCCGTGGCAGCATATGCTGCGCTCTCCGAGCGCTCCAAGGCACGATATGTGCTGGTTGCGGATGATGCCGTTCCGGCTGGCGTTCTCATGGAGATTCTCAATTCCGGTCGGGAGATTGCCCGGTTCGGGAGCCTCTCACTGGTCGATCTTGGGACCAAACGATAGGCCGTTGGAACCGCTCCTTCGACGGCGCTCTGGTCTAAGTTGTGTTAAGGCCGCAGTCTTCGCCAAGAAAGAACCGATGCCACCGCGTGACTGCGAACCCCGCGCCGAAAACCAGAAAGAACAGCGCAATACAGGGATAATCCGCCATGGATTTTGCGGAATTCGAACTCACCATTCCCTCGGTTCCCGCCCGGCGCGCCACCTTTCGAATCACTCGCGCGTAGCCAAAAAAAGATAATTCATTCCATAGACGAAGCGCTTCACTGAAACACGCCTGAAACCGGCCTGATTGAAGAGGCGCAGCATTTCGGTGCTGTCGATCCCCATGACTTCGCCTTCGGCCACGTCGCGATGTTTATCTTCGCTGTACCACCAGATGGCGTGGCCAACATCGCCGATCAGCCGCCCGATCATCGTCGCCAACACCAAACCGCCGGGCTTGAGCACACGATGCGCTTCCTTGAGAGCACCGATCCGTTCAGGGATATGATTGAGGCAAGCGACGAAAGCGACCGTATCGAAACTTCCGGCTTCAAACGGAAGCTGGTCCGAGGATACGATCCTTTGCGTATCACCTCCCCAATCGACGACATCGACGCCCACGCTTTGCGCTGCAGCCTCGGTATCTTTGCCTGACCGGTGCATTTGCCGATAAAGGCGTATCAACGCATTGTCGCCGGCGCCAATGTCGAGAACACGGCCCCTTAGCTGCGGCAATACGGCGGCGTAGCGTTCCGCCCGGAGCGAGGTCAAGTGCATTCGTTCGTTTTGCGAATCCGGAAGCAGCACCATTCGCAACGGTGCCCCGATCAGGTCCCACACCGATTGCAGCGCGCCCTTGCGTGGTGCGAGCGCCCAGTCGGGCGGGAGAGTTCCGTCATGCGTTGTCATATTGGGCTTCATGGCTGAACCCGTATCCCCTTCCGTGTCAAAAAGGCGCTGGCGATCATGCGGCCGAGGCGCAGTCATCTTCGCTCAAGGCAGTACCGCTGGGACTTTCCCGTCCTGGTCCTTTGCAAGAGGCATCGCACGATAGGGCGTGACCGTTTCGTATTGTGCCAAGCGCATTTGGCTAAGTTGGTCGGCGATAAGCCCCAGCATCCCGGTCATAAGTCCGGCGAGCAGGAGGAAGATACCGAAAGTGGGAAATCCTTCACCGGCGATGACTGCCACAGTGGTACTGTAAACCGCCCCGATGCAGAACAGCGCTAAAGCGACAGGCAGGAAAATGCGCATCGGGGCAAACATCATGATCACGCGCATCACCAACAGCAAGCTGGCAAAGCCGGCTCGGAGGGTCACTTTGCTGGTTCCAATACGAGCAGCGAGCTCCACGGGATGGTAGCCGATCGGATAACCGCGCTCGAGCATCACCAGCAAGCTCGTCATTGAAGCGCTGTAACCGTTCGGAAGCAACGGCAAATAGCGGCATATGACCTCCGTACGGAAGACTCTCAATCCGCAATTCATATCGCTTCCGCCCCGGAAACCGAGCGATCGGGCGAGCATCAGGATCACCGCTTTGCCGACGCCGCGAACCGCGGAAGCCCCCGAGGTTCGTTGGCCGATGACCGCGGCCAGATGGCCGTCGCGTAGCGAAAGGATCATCGACATCAAATCGCTGACACGATGTTCGTTGTCGGCATCGAACCAGGCAACAAGGGGACGGCTCGCATTGGCCATGCCGGTTTTCAGCGCGCCGCCGTATCCGCGGTTAAATCCGTGCCGGATCAACGTTACGCTGGGATATCCTTCAACAAGTTCGGCGGTGCCGTCTGAAGAACCATCATCGACGACGATAATTTCCGCGTCTGGCAGCGAAACGGAAAGCTGTTCCAGAGTTGGACCAATGCCGCCAACCTCATTGAATGCGGGAATGATGACCGAAACATCTTTGAATGACTGCAAGGTAAATCCCGAATCAGATTCGGATGGCAGGACTAGATTCCCGCCGTCGTTCGCCACGTTGCCAAGGTCAGGAATGTCCAGAGGGTGTAACTGGAACGGGAATTTCCGTCAATGTGCTCCCTCCAGAGGCGCCGCACCGCATCCGGCTGCAGGAAGGGCGCGAGACAATCGGCCTCCTTGTCAAGCAGCTTTTCCCCACGAGACCTCAGGCCATTGCGCAAGTAGCTGGCGACTGGAATATTGAAGCCCTTCTTGCTTCCCCGCGTCAGGCTGACCGGCAGACCCCGTTTTTCGAGATACGTCCGCAGAAGGCGTTTGTCCGGACCGCGAAGCGGACTGATCAGCGCCGCATCGAGCCCATTCGCAAACTCCATGATGCGCCGGTCGAGAAACGGCACACGTACTTCGACGCCATGCGCCATGCTCATTGAGTCCGTTTTCATGAGCATGTCGCCGGGAAGATAGTAGCGCTGGTCCGCAACCAGCGCCCTGTCCATCACGGAACCTTCCGTACCAAGTGCTGTAGCGTACTCGTCAAGAGCGTCAACCCGCCGATTTACGTCCTTCATTCCAATTCCGTAGAGGTCTTCTATCTGTTCCGGAAACAGGTATCGCCGCCATTGGGGATGCGGCCGATTCCCTCCATTGGCTACACCGGAGAGGAGGCGCGCAAGTTTCTCCGCTGTTCCGATCTTGGTTTGGCTTCCGGCGGCTTTCGCAAACAGAATGTCGGAAAAAAACCGCATCGCAAACTTTGGCAAGAACGGCGCGACGCTCGTCGCAACCCGCGTAGCGCGATAGGTTTCGTACCCTGCGAAGAATTCATCCGCCCCGTCGCCTGTAAGCAGGACGCGGACCTCCTCGCCAGCCTTCTGGCATAGCGAGTAAAATGCCAGAGCGCTCGAGTCGGCCAGCTGGCCGTCAACTTTGGCAACGACGTCCCGGAAGCGAGCCTCGATGTCTGTTTCAGTATCAATCAAAACAAAATTCTGGCGGAGCCTTGAGTGTTTGGCGGTGACCGCGGCAAGTCCGCTCTCGTCAAACGCCGATTCGCCAAAGGTCGCCGTATAGGCTGACAGGTCCGAGCGATCCGGAAGCGCCGTTGCGATAAGCGCACTATCGATCCCCCCGCTCAACAACAATGCCACGGGCACGTCGCTGATCAGCTGATTGTCGACCACCTCCGTCCACAGCCGGTCGAAATCGTGAAGCGCTTGTTCGAGGCTGATAACCTTCGTGCGTCGCTGGGGTTGCCAGAAATCCGTGACGTGCCATCCGTTTCGATCGGCGATAAGCGTGCTCCCAGGTGGTAGCGGCACGATCCCGTCGATCAGGCTCCGTGCGGGTCCGGGATACCCCTGAGCAAAGAACCGATGCAGGCTTTCAGGGGAAAGCTGCCGCGGCTGATCTTCCAACGCCAGCAGAGCTTTTATCTCGCTTGCGAACCGCAGCGATCGGCCAACGAAAGAGAAATAAAGCGGTTTGATTCCGATCGGATCTCGCGCCAGGATCAGGCGCTCGTTCGTCTGGTCCCACATTGCAATCGCATACATGCCTTCGAATTTGAGAAATGCATCGCGGCCCCAGAGCCGGTAGCTGGGCGCAATGACTTCGGTATCGCAGCTGGTGTGAAACCTGGTGCCCGCCGAGTTGGTGAGGGCGCGGCGCAGATGAAGGTCATTGTATAATTCGCCGTTGTAAACGACCGCAAGTTTCGTAGCCGCGTTGATCATCGGTTGGGAGCCGGCCTCCGATAAATCCCGAATTGCCAACCGGCGGTGTCCAAGACCAACATGGCCCTCCACCCAGATCCCGGAACCATCTGGGCCCCTGTGCGCGAGCGCTTCGGTCATTCGAGCGACGAGCTGACGGGCGACAGGTTCACCGTCGAAATTTACGATACCGGCAATTCCGCACATTCAATCGATCGCTTTCGCCCTGGAGCTGCAGCCCCTACCACAGCGGGAAATATGCGGTACTGATAGCACGTGCAGCAATTTGTGCTAACGATGCGTCCCCAGCGAATTGAACGCGTAATCCGCCGTTCATCGAGAATAAAGAGGCAAGTTAAACCGAAGCCTGTCACCGGGCCGCGCCTGGCGCGGACCCGTTGGGCGGACCCGCCCGACGGGCTGCGCGCCGTGTGATATTTGGAACGGCTTCGTCTGCTGATTTGGGCTGTCCAGTCCTGTTTGCAAAAATATTTCCATTCCCGCCTGACCCAAATCACTTCTATATCCCCCGCCGTCTCATCCCCCAGAGGGGCGCTCGCGATCGTCACGGACGCGGGGTGGGATGCGGTGGACGCGGCAGCGTTGGGCGTGTGACGTGATGGCAGGGCGGGTTGGCGAAAGGCCCGTGAGCGATCGACGGCGCGCTGACGAACGACGCTAACGCGGACGGCAAAGCCGTGTGGTCCTGGCACCCGTTGCTGGTGTTAAATTCGCGGAGGCTAAGTCGGCCCGACCGGGCTTAGACAAGCCATATCCGCTGATGACGGTGACAAGACGAATTCGTCGCCGGGGAGAGCACGAGATAAGCCGTAAAACCATTGCGTAGGGAATGCCGGGTGAATCCGGTGTGACCGTGGTGACGACACTCGTGTGCTTTACTACACTTTGCGCACGAGGCTGCGGGTGCATCGGGCACCCGGCATTCCCTGCGCCCTCTGTTTTCTGGGCGCCTGCGCCCTCTGTTTTCTCAGGGCGAAATTTTCCCGCACAACTCGGGCGCATCGCGCCGCGAGATCGAAGACGTGCGTGTCATCGTCATTGCGATCAGGGTGCTGCAAAGTCATGTGACTTATGACACACTTTCAGGCAGGCGAATTTCCCGAATCCGCATTTTGGCTCCGGAAGGCATTGCAATGAATAAACAGGCCGAATTTGCGGTCATTCTGAAGATGAATCCGATGTTCGCGGATTTGGGGACCGACGAATTGCAGCGGATCTCGAGCCTTTGCCACACCCGGCACCTCGCCGTCGGCGAAAGGCTGTTCCAGAAAGCCGATCCGCCCGACGCCCTGTTCGCGGTCCGCCGCGGCCAGATCCGCATCGAAACCGGCGCCTCCGACGGCAGCCGCCTGACCCTGAATTTCATGGGCCCGGGCGATCTGTTCGGCGAGGTCGCGGCGCTCGAGGGCCAGAGCCGCACCGCCGACGCGACCGCGGGCGAGCCGACCGAAGTGTTCGTGCTCCGGCGCGACGACCTTCTCGCCCACCTCGAACGCGAGCCCCGCGTCGCGATCAAGCTGATCCAGCTGCTGTGCCGGCGGATCAGGTGGATGAGCGAGCGGATGGAGGAATCCGTGCTGCAGCCGCTGCCGGTTCGGCTGGCGCGCCGGCTCTGCGCGCTGGCATCCGATTTCGGCGCCGAGGTGCACGTCTCGCAGCAGCAGCTCGGGGTGTTCGTCGGCGCCGCGCGCGAAAGCGTCAATCGCCAGCTGCAGCTCTGGCGCAAGGACGGCATTCTGGATTTGCAGCGCGGCCGGATTTTATTGCTGAACATGGGCCGGCTGACCGCGCTGGCGAGGAATGAGTAGGGGGTACGTGCGTTTTCCCGCTACTCCGCCGCCGGCGAATGCGCGATCGTCGCCTGACCCTTGTGATCGGCTTTGTGATCGGCTTTGGGCTCGGCCGGCGGATGCTCGTGCTCGCCGCTTGAGGCCAGCATTTTCCGGCCGAAGCGCCAGAACAGCCCGCCGACATCGTCCATCAGCATGAACATCGCAGGCACGAACACCAGCGACAGCACGGTGGAGAACAGGAGTCCGCCGATCACGGCGAGCGCCATCGGCGAGCGGAATTCGCCGCCGGCGCCGAACGCCAGCGCTGATGGCATCATGCCGGCTACCATGGCGACGGTGGTCATGACGATGGGGCGCGCGCGCTTCATGCCGGCGTCGATGATCGCGACATCCCGCGGCTTGCCTTCGCGCATCGATTCGACGGCGAATTCCACCAGCATGATGGCGTTCTTGGTGACGATGCCCATCAGCATCAGGATGCCGATCCACACCGGCGTCGTCAGCTGTTTGCCGGTCACGAGCAGCGCCATGATCGCGCCGCCGATCGAGAGCGGCAGCGAAAACAGGATGGTAATCGGCTGCAGGAAGGTTCCAAACAGCAGCACCAGCACCGCGTAGACCATCATCAGGCCGGCGGTGATCGCGGTGGCAAAGCCTTCCGACAGCTCGTTCAGGCTTTCGGCATCGCCCGAGGGGCTCACCTTGACGCCTTTCGGCAGGCTCTTCATCACGGGGAGGTCGTAGATTTTTTTGGTGGCGTCGCCGAGCGCCGCGGAGCCGACGAGATCGGCCGCCACGGTGGCCTGGCGTTCCCGGTCGTAGCGATTGATGCTGGTCGGGCCCTGCTCGAGCTTGATATCGGCGACCACCGATAGCGGCACGCCGCCCTTTTCGCCGTGCTGACCGAGCGGCACCCGCAACTGCTCGAGCAATGGCAGGTCGCCGCGGGCGCCGTCTTCGAGCTGGACCCGGATCGGCACCAGCCGGTCGCCGGCATCGAATTTTGCAAGCGCCGGACCGACGTCGCCGATGGTGGCGACGCGGATGGTCTGCGACAGGCTTTCGGTGGAGACGCCGAGCCGCGCCGCCAGGTCCGCCCGCGGCTGGATGCGAAGTTCGGGGCGGTCGAGCGCGGTCTCGGAGATCACGTTGGCGATCAGCGGAATGCGCTTCATCTGGGTCGCCAGCTCGCTGGCGACGTTGGCGACGATGTTGCTGTCCGCACCGGTGACAACGAGCGATACGGCGCGCAGACCGTTCTCGTCGACGAACCAGAAGCGGATATCCGGGACGCTTTCGAGCTCGTTGCTGATCGCCAGCTCAAGTTCGCGCTGCGTGATCTTGCGTTCGGTCTTCGGCGTGTAATTGATGATCAGCGCCGCGCGCCGCACCTCGAACCTCCCCGGCGGCACGCGTCCGCCCTCGACGAAAACGTTCTTGACCTCCGGCCGCTTGCGCAGGCGCGCGACGATTTCCTCGGTGATCTTCTCGGTGAAAGCAAGCTGCGAGCCGGGTGGCAGCTCCATCGCCAGCAGCGAGCGCGCGGTGTCCTGCGCCGGCAGGAAGCCTTGCGGCAATAGCGTGATGCTCCAGATCGAGGCCGCGAAGATTCCGAAGCCGATCAGAACGGTGATGAAGTAGTGCTGGACCGACCACGTCACCAGCCTTGTGTAGCTTTGCAGCAAGCGTGCCGGCGGCGGGACGTCGTGCGGATGATCCTTCAGAAAATAGGCGGCCAGCACCGGCGTGACGAACCGCGCGGCCAGAAGCGAGAAGAACACCTGTACCGATACCGTGATGCCGAATTGCTTGAAAAATTGCCCGGCGATGCCGGACATGAAGCTTGCGGGTGCAAAGATCGCGATGATGGTCAATGAGATCGCGACGACGGCGAGGCCGATTTCGTCGGCGGCCTCCAGCGCCGCGCGATAAGGCGATTTGCCCATCCGCATGTGGCGCACGATGTTCTCGATCTCGACGATGGCATCGTCGACCAGAATACCGGTCGACAAGGTGATGGCGAGAAAGCTGACGAGGTTGAGCGAGAAACCGAGAATGTCCATCGCCCAGAATGCCGGGAAGATCGACAGCGGCAGCGAAATCGCGGCGATGATGGTGGCGCGAATGTCGCGCAAAAACAACAGCACGATGATGACGGCGAGAATGGCGCCTTCGAACAGCGTCGAGATCGCGGCTTCATAATTGCCCTTGGTATATAATACCGAGGTGTCGATCAGCTTTAGATCGACATCGGGATAGGCGATCTTGAGCGCATCGATCCGCTTCTGCACCGCGGCGGCGACGACCACGTCGCTGGCGCCCTTCGAGCGTTTGATGCCGAGCGCGACCACAGGCTCGCCGTTGAAGCGGGCGAAGGTCCGGCGGTCGGCGATGGTGTCGGTGACGGTCCCGAGATCGTCCAGCCGGACTTCGCCGCCGCCAAACAGCGGGATCATCGTTCCGGCGAGATCATTGAGCGTCTTGGCGCCGGCGAGCGTTCTGATCGCCTGGTCGTTCTTTCCGATCTCGGCGCGGCCGCCGGCAAGGTCGACATTGGTGCCGCGCAAGCTTTGACTGACGTTGACGGCGGTCAGGCCGGCGGCCTGCAGCCGGTCAGGGTCGAGCGATACCAGGATTTCGCGCTCGACACCGCCGATACGCTCGACCTGGGCGACGTTGCGCACACCCTGCAGCGCGCGCTTGACGACATCGTCGACGAAATATGAAAGCTGCTCCGGCGTCTTGCCGGGCGAGATCGCCGCATAGGTGACGATCGGCAGGCCGATCACGTCGACCCGCTGGATCAGCGGCTCGTTGACGTTTTGCGGCAAATTGCTGCGGACGCGGGTGACGGCGTCCTTGACGTCGTTCAGCGCCCGGTCGGTGTTGGTCTCGAGCGCGAACTGGATCGTTGTCAGCGACAGCCCGTCGGTGATCGACGATGAAATGTGCCGCACGCCCTCGACGCCGGAGACACCGTCTTCGATGGTCTTGGTGACCTGCGATTCCAGCTCGGCCGGGGCGGCGCCGAATTGCGATACCGCGACCGAGATCACCGGGATGTCGGCGCTGGGCAGGCGCGTCACCGCGAGCTTGGTAAAACTGACCCAGCCCAGCACCAGCAGGACGATCGAAAATACGATTGAGGGAAGCGGGTTTCGGATCGACCATGCCGAGATATTGAGAGCCATCAGCGTACCCGCGTTCGATCGAGGTCCTCGGCGAACATGGTCTTGATCTGGTCGCCGTCATGCAACGAGGTGCCAGCGTCGGCCACGACGATTTCGCCCACGTCGAGGCCCTCAAGGATTTCCGTGCTGGTGTCGGATACCAGTCCAACCCGGACTTTTCGCGTCTCAACCGTATTCCCTTTGACCACTTGAACGGTCAGATGGTCAATGGCGGTACGGGGAACGGCGACGCCGCAGCTGCGCTTGGCGTCGATGTTGGCGCGGGCAAACATGCCAACCCTGAGCGACGGGTTGTTGGCGAGCGATATCCTGACATGGCCGAGTTGGGTGGTACGATCGATTTGCGGCGAAACCAGCCTGACGCGTCCCACCAGGTCCGGCGCATTATCCCGGCTTATTCGCGCCGTCGCTCCCGGATTGAGTTTCAGCATGTGGATGCTCGGCACCTCGGCATCCAGTTCGATTTCGTTGTTGATGGAAATTCGAAACATCGGTCCGGACTGCGGCGAGGCCGGCGCTCCAACGACGGTCCTGACTTCGGTGACCAGTCCGGCAGCGGGAGCGCGCAGCGACGTCAATGCGGGCCTTGCGCCGCTCGGGGTTCCGGGCTGCGCCGTAAGCCGGGCCAGTTCCTGATTGTCGGTGACCAGGTCCCCTTCGCGTACCAGAAGCTCGGAAACCTTGGATCCTTCCTGGTCGACCCCGACAACCGCTTCCCTGCGCGGCACGATAAATCCGGTGACCCGCACCATGTCGGAGAAACAGGCATTAGTGGACTTCGCGACGATGACGAGGGCGTTGCTCGGCGTGTCCTTTTCCTCAGGCCGCGGACGATGTTCGATCCAGTAATATCCACCCACCAGAGCAGCAACGAAGACCACCGCTGACGCAGGCTTGAGGTGTTCGGAGAGCATCATCGCCGGATCAATCCAGACCTGTTTCGTGGGGAAAGTAGCTAGAGCGGGATGATATTAGATCGAAAGGGCATACTCAAACTATCCCTCTCATCCATTCGCTTTTCGTCATGGCCGGGCTTTCCCGGCCATCCACGTCTTTCTGTTAAGTGCGCTAAGACGTGGATGCCCGGCACAAGGCCTGGCATGACGCGTTTGGCATGGAGTGTAGCCGCAAAACTTTACTCAGCGCCATTGGCCAGTGCCTCCTGCGCGGTTCCGGTCAGTTTTGCAAATAAGCCAAGGGGCAAATCGGTCCCGGCCGTCGCTACTTCCCCGTTTGTCTCCAGCGCCTGCGCCGGGGTTCGAGGAATGCCGGTCCTTCAACTGAAATAATCGTCAACGTACCCCGTAACTCGCGAATTCCTTAACAATATTGGGATCCATGGCTTTCGCATTGGATATATCCAATTCGCCCTCCGAAATCGAGCCGTTGCGCTGCTTGGCGAGGCCCCGCCCGTACAGCGACGACGTCAATCTCGGATTGATCCTGAGCGCGGCATCAAAATCGGCAATCGCGTTTTTCGTCTGACCGCCCTTGAGGTTTACAAGGCCGCGGCTGTCGAGGGCGTCGACGAAATTCGGGCGCAGCCGGAGCGCCTCGTTGCAATCCTTCAGGGCAGCCTGCAGGTCGCCGATGACGGTGCGCACCCAGCAGCGGTTATTGAAGGCTTCGACGTCCTTGGGGTTCAGCCTTATCGAGTCGTCGAAATCCTTGATGGCAAGGCTGTAGGCTCCCTTGCTGGCGTAGACCTGTCCGCGTCGATAGAGCGCGCTCTGATCGTTCGGATTGTCGGCGAGTTTGGCGGTCAGGCTTTTGATGGTCGGGTCATCGGCAAGCGCCACCGCCGTCGATCCGTCATTTTTGTCCGCCTCAGCGGGCTTTGTAGGCGCAGGGTCGACGCGCGGCAGCGGCGAGGGTTCGGAGGCGGGAGGAAGCGTCGCCACTGCCGGACCGGATGGCCGCCCGCTTGCGCCGGGAATAAAAGAAAAGTCCTCGGCCAATGAGGATGAAATCCACGGCACCTGCTCGCTGCGGGATGCACGGGTGACGCCGACGCGGGTCCGGTTGAGCGTCTCCTCGGCCATCAGGTCGGGAACGCGGATTTCCTTTAGCAGCTGCTGCACGAACAGGCTGTGATCGCCGCCATTGTCAGAGATGACGGAACTCAGCGCCGCGGAATACATTACTAGCGTTCCGTTCGGCGCAATCACCGGCGCGAGGCCGGCAGAAAAACTGCGGAACCGGCGCTCGAATGGGTTGCGCTTGCTGGCGTCGATCAGGGCGATCTTGACGCCTGCGCCGCGACTGTTGATTTCGCCCAGAACCGTCTCAAGGCTGAAGCCGTCGCGGCGGACATCGGCTTCGGTCCAGATCTGGGCATCGACCGGTATCATGAAGCTCTGGCGGCTGGACTGGACGCCGAACCCGCTGAAGAACACCAGCGCGACGGAGCCGGGCTTGATGCGTCCATAGAGGCGATCGAAGGCGCGGCGCATCGCGTCGCCGGTCAGATTTTCTCCGACCTCGACGTTGAAGCCGTCGCGCTTGAGCTCAGCGGCGACGTCGCGGGCGTCGTTGATGGGCTCCTTGAGAGGCGCTTCGGCGTCGGGATATTTCGCGTTGCCGATGACAAGCGCAAACCGGTCGGCGCCCGCTGCTACCGACGGGAAAATCGGTGTGACCGACAAAACAAAGATCACTAGCAATGCGAGACGAATTCTCATGCCACGGCGGTCCAACAAAGAGGGCGCCAATTCCAGTTTGCGCCTCGGCGACCTTACTCTGCGCAAACCGCATTATCAAACCGGGCACGCAAGCCCTGTCAAATGTTTGCAATGCCGCCGGTACTCGCGACAATTAACCGCAATAAGGCTTTGCCAGCCCTGGCAGGGTCGCATTCAAAGCCGCCGGTTACCGAAGGCTCAAATTTGACCTTTGCGGTCGACCGTGGCTTTGTACGATGATCGGCCAATCGCGAACCTGAGAAAAAGTGAAACCGATGGGAAGCGCCTACGAAATCTACGCCATCCGCTATGCGACGATGTCGCCGCGCACGCCCCACATGAACCACCTCCTGCCGGATCCGCACGAGACCTCGGCTCAGGATCTCGATTACTTCGTCTGGCTGATCCGCGGCGGCGGCCGCGATATTCTGGTCGACACCGGTTTCAACGCGGCGGAGGCGAAAGCGCGAAGCCGCAAGCTCACGCTCAATCCGGTCGAGGCGCTGGCGCGCTTCGGCGTCCGGGCCGACGACATCAGGGATGTCGTGGTCACGCATCTGCACTACGATCACGCCGGCAATCTCGACCTCTTCCCCAACGCGCGATTTCATTTGCAGGACCGCGAGATGAGCTATGCCACCGGACGCTGCATGTGCCATGGCTTGCTACGGCATCCGTTCTCGGTGGAGCACGTCACGTTGATGGTCCGTCACGTTTTCAGCGAGCGGGTCTGCTTTCATTCTGATGATGGCGAGCTCGCGCCCGGCGTGACGCTGCATCGCGTCGGCGGCCATTCTGACGGCCTGCAGGTGGTGCGGGTCGAGACTGCGCGAGGTCCGGTGGTGCTGGCGTCGGACGCTTCGCATTACTACGCCAACATGCATCGCCGCAGTCCGTTTCCGATCATCTATAATCTCGGCGACATGTTCGAGGGATGGGAAATCGTCGAGCGTCTTGCCGGCCATCCCGACCGCGTCATCCCCGGGCACGATCCGATCGTGACCGAAATCTATCCGCGCGCCAGCGACAAGGTCGACGCCTATTCGTTGCACGCGCAGCCATCGCGCTCGTTCGTGAAATAGTCCCGAGTTATTCGGGGCGGCGCGAAGACGCCTGTTCCGGAACGACCGACAACGCCTACCCTCATCCTGAGGCGCGGCGTCTTCGTCGCGTCTCGAAGAATGGCGGCATATGCGCTTCTCATGGTTCGAGACGCCCGCAAGTGGCGTTCTCCTCACCATGAGGTAGCTGCCTTCAATAACCCGCCGTCTTGCTCGCTTCCTTGCTGGTTTGCACCAGATCGAGGCTCTTCTCGATCTTGCCGAGCATCAGCGCGAAATCCTTTCGCTCCTGCGCGGAGAGGCACGACAGGATCTCCTGCTCCTTGCGCAGCAGACGCGGGATCAGCTCCTCGTACAGCGCTTTGCCCTTCCGCGTCATGCGCAACCGGTACTCGCGGCGGTCGTCTTCGTTTTCGACGCGTTCGATGAGTTGCCTTCTCAGCAGCGCCGTGACCGCGCGGCTGATGGTGGATTTGTGCGTTCGGGTGCAATGCGCAACATATTGCGCGCTGCACGCCTCGCTGCGGAAGCCGAGCGTTGCCAGCACGCGCCATTCCGGAATGTCCAGGCCGTAGCGTTCTTGATATTCGCCCGACAGCGCCGCGCTGGCCTCGGCCGCCAGCCGGTTCAGCCGAAAGGGAACAAACCTGAAGAGGTCGAGTTTGGAGCCTTTTTTGGACGCGTTTTCTTGACGCGAACCGGTACCCACTTCGCTTGAAAACGCTTTTGGCAAACATGGCTCCAATTTCAGTTGACGCCGGAAGGTCCGAGGCGTTTAGATAGTTGCAAGTGAGACTATCTTAAGCCGGACGCCGTCCCTTGGCCAGAGCAATGTGAACGCATGGCGCAGCAGTCCAGAACCCAGTTCGGCTATCGCCGCCACGCCGATCAGGATCGGATCGGCGCCTGTGCGGCTGAACATCCCGTTGTCGTCGTCGGTGCCGGACCGGTCGGGCTGTCGCTCGCGATCGATCTGGCGCAACGCGGCCTGCCCGTCGTGCTGCTCGACGACGCCGACCGGATCGGCGAGGGGTCGCGCGCGATCTGTTTTTCCAAGCGCTCCCTTGAGTACTGGGACCGGCTCGGCGTCGGCAGCCGCATGGTCGGCAAGGGTGTGGTGTGGAGCGTCGGCAAGATTTTTTACGGCGCCTCGCTGCTTTATCAATTCAATCTGCTGCCGGAGGAGGGGCACAAGCGGCCCGCCTTCATCAACCTCCAGCAATTCCATGCCGAAGCCTATCTGGTGGATCGCGTACAGGAGCTTCCTGCGATCGACCTGCGCTGGCGTAACAAGGTGATCGGGTTGGAACAGCGCAACGATCATATACTATTGGCGATCGAGACCCCGGACGGGCCCTACCGGGTGCGCGTGAACTATGTCGTCGCCTGCGACGGCGCGCGATCATCGTTGCGGCAAATGGTCGGTGCGGAATTCGCAGGCCAGGTGTTCGAGGATCAATTTCTGATCGCCGACGTCAAGATGTCGGCCGAATTTCCGACAGAGCGCTGGTTCTGGTTCGACCCGCCATTTCACGCCGGGCGGTCCGCACTGCTGCACAAGCAGCCGGACGACATCTGGCGGATTGATCTGCAACTTAATCCAGAGGCGGATCCTGCGGTCGAGAAGCGGCCGGAAAATGTGCGGCCACGGATTGCGCGTATGCTCGGGCATGAGAAGTTCGACTTCGAATGGATATCGCTCTACAAATTCCAGTGTCGTCGGATGGAGAAATTTATCCACGGCCGCGTGATCTTTGCCGGCGACGCCGCGCATCAGGTCTCGCCGTTCGGCGCCCGGGGCGCCAATTCCGGTCTGGAGGACGCCGAGAACCTGGCGTGGAAGCTTGACCGTGTGCTGAGGAGGCTGTCGCCGGAAGGATTGCTCGAGAGCTATCACGCCGAGCGAAGCGCTGCGGCCGACGAGAACATCCGGGAATCGACCCGCTCCACCGATTTCATGGCGCCTGGCTCCCGCCAGGAAGCGCGATTGCGAAAGGCGGTGCTGTCGCTGGCTAAGGAAACCGAATTCGGCAAGCGCATGGTCAATGGCGGACGGCTCTCGGTTCCCTCGACCTATGACTCGCCACTTTCGACCGCCGATTGCGATGCGTGGGGCGGCGGCCCGCGGCCCGGCGCTTCCATGCTCGATGCGCCGATTGCCGCGCGCGCCGGCGATCTTGCGTTTTTGACCGAAGCCTTCATCACGGCGGGAACGGGGTTCACGCTGCTCGAGTTTGGCAATGGCGTTGCGGCTGACGCTCCCGATGGCGTTGGCGTGATCCGCATCGGCGGCCAGGATGGTTTTTTCGATTCCGCTGGCTTGGTCGGCGCGCGCTACGATGCCGAACCCGGCACAGCCTATCTGTTGCGGCCTGACGGCTACGTCGCCGCGCGTTTCCGGCACCCAACACGCGCCGCGCTCGACGCCGCATTGGCGCGTGCTGCAGGTCACAATTGAGGTTCGAAAATGGCATTGTCGACCCGCTCGAATTTCGCCAAGCCGGATGATGCATTTCGCGCGATTGTCGAGGCGCATCGCGGGTTGAGTGACGAGCAGAGCGCCGATCTCGATGCGGCGCTGGTTCTGATTCTTGCCAACCATATCGGCGATCTCGACGTGTTGCGCGAGGCGATTGCGCTGGCGCAGCGGCGAATGGTGGACGCAAGCCAGCAACAGCAGCAGCAACAATAAGCGTAAAGGGAATTGAATTGATGGCTACCAAGGGTTTCGCGTCCACCACAGACATGGCGGAGAAGAAAGTGACCTTCTCCGAGATCGGCACCGATCTCTATGCCTTCACCGCCGAGGGCGATCCCAATTCCGCTGTCATCGTCGGTGACGACGGCTGCATCGTGTTCGACGCGCAGGCGACTCCGGCGATGGCCAACAAGGTGATCGAGCGGGTGCGGACCGTCACCGACAAGCCGATCAAGTATGTGGTGCTGTCGCATTATCACGCGGTGCGGGTGCTCGGGGCCTCGGCCTACAGGGCGCAAGCGGTCATTGCGTCGGAGGAGACTTATAGGCTGATCGACGAGCGTGGCCAGCAGGATTGGGATTCGGAATATGGCCGTTTTCCGCGGTTGTTCCAGGATGCAGAGAGCATCCCCGGACTGACCTGGCCGACGCTGACATTCGAGACCGACATGTCGATCTATCTCGGAAAACGCGAAGTACGATTAATATCGCTCGGCGCGGGACATACATCCGGCGACATCGTGGCGTGGGTGCCGGATGCGCAAGTGATGTTTTCCGGCGACCTGATCGAATACCACTCGGCCTGCTATTGCGGCGACGCGCATTTGCGCGAATGGCCGGCGACGCTGAACGAAATTCGCGCCTTCAATCCCAAGGCGATCGCGCCGGGGCGCGGCGATGCCCTCAAAGGCGTAACCATCGGGCGCGAAGCCATCGCGATGACGCGCGATTTCGTCACCTCGCTTTACGGCGCAGCAGAGACAGCGGTCGCCAAGGGCCGCAACCTCAAAGAGACGATGGCGGCGACCCGCGAGGTGATGGATCCGAAATTCCAAAGCTTTGCTATCTACGAACACTGCCTGCCGTTCAACGTCTCGCGCGCGTTCGATGAAGCCTCGGGGATCGACGACCCCGTGATCTGGACCGCCGAACGCGATCGGGAAATGTGGGCTGCCTTGCAAGGAGGATGACATGAATATCAACACCTCACCTGACGCGATCAGCCGCAGCTCGGCCAATATCACCCCGGGCTACATGTCCGGCTTCGGCAACAGCTTTGAGACCGAGGCTCTATCAGGCGCGCTGCCGAGAGGGCGCAATTCGCCGCAGCGCTGCGCCTATGGGCTTTACGCCGAACAGCTGTCCGGCTCGCCATTCACGGCGCCGCGCGGCAGCAATGAACGCTCGTGGCTGTATCGGATCAGGCCGTCGGTGAAGCACTCCGGCCGCTTCGCCAAGGTTGATGCGAAGCTATGGCGCAGCGCGCCGTGTCACGAATATGAGTTGCCGATCACGCAATTGCGCTGGGATCCGGCGCCGATCCCGAAAGAGGACATGACGTTCCTGCAGGGCGTGCAGACCATGACCACGGCAGGAGACGTCAACACCCAGGCCGGCATGGCCGCGCACGTTTTCCTCATCACCAAATCGATGGTCGATCAGCATTTCTACAATGCCGATGGCGAGATGCTGTTCGTGCCGCAGCAGGGCAATCTGCGTTTCGTTACCGAGTTCGGCCGGATCGATGCCGAGCCGGGCGAAATCGTCGTGATCCCGCGCGGCGTGAAATTCCGCGTCGAGATTCCGTCGGGGCCTGCGCGCGGCTACGCCTGCGAAAACTACGGCGGCGCCTTCACGCTGCCGGAGCGCGGTCCGATCGGCGCCAATTGTCTCGCCAATGCCCGCGATTTTCTCACCCCCGTCGCGGCCTATGAAGACAAGGACACGCCGAGCGAATTGTTCGTTAAGTGGGGCGGCCAGCTGTTCGTAACGAAGCTGCCGCATTCGCCAATCGATGTCGTGGCATGGCACGGTAATTACGCGCCGTACAAATACGATCTGCGGACCTTCGCGCCGGTCGGCGCGATCGGATTCGACCATCCCGATCCGTCGATCTTCACCGTGCTGACGTCGCCGTCGGAAACCGCGGGCACCGCGAACATCGATTTCGTGATTTTTCCGGAGCGCTGGGCGGTAGCGGAAAACACCTTCCGTCCCCCGTGGTATCACATGAACATCATGTCGGAGTTCATGGGGCTGATCTATGGCGTCTACGATGCCAAGCCGCAGGGGTTTACGCCCGGCGGCATCAGCCTGCACAACTGCATGCTGCCGCATGGTCCGGATCGCGAGGCCTTCGATCATGCCAGCAATTCGGAATTGAAGCCGGTCAAGCTGACCGGCACCATGGCCTTCATGTTCGAGACACGATATCCGCAGCGCGTCACCGCGCACGCGGCAAAATCCGCGACGCTGCAGGATGATTATGCCGACTGTTGGAAGGGACTGGAAAAGCGATTCGATCCGAACAGGCCGTGAGGCTGGCGCAATCCGTCATCGCCGGGCTTGACCCGGCGATCCAGCTTTTTTCGAAAGATGGATGCCGGTCAAACCCGGGCATGATGATTTCTGATTGGAGAATTGAGTGACCCATCCCAACGACCCCACGCTTCGCTCTTTCATCGACGTTGATGCCATCTCGGATTTTCCGATCCAGAATCTCCCCTACGGCGTGTTTTCGGCAAAGGACGGGTTGGACCCTCGCGTTGGCGTCGCGATCGGCGATTACGTGCTCGACCTCTGGGAACTCGAACAAGATGGCCGACTGGAAGTCGGCGACCTCGGTGTTTTTGCGGCGCCCATGCTGAATCCCTTCATGGCGCTGGGCCCCGAGGTCTGGTCTCGCACCCGCGCGAGGATCAGCGAATTGTTGCGCCGTGACAGTCCGGAGCTGCGCGATAACGACGAGTTGCGCCGGCGCGCGCTGGTGTCGATGGCCGACGCAAGATTGTGCCTGCCGATTGCCGTCGCCGGTTACACCGATTTCTATTCGTCGAAGGAGCATGCCACCAATGTTGGCGTCATGTTCCGCGGCAAGGACAACGCATTGCAGCCGAACTGGCTGCATATGCCGATCGGTTACAACGGACGCGCGTCCACCGTCGTGGTTAGCGGCACCAAGGTACGCAGGCCGAACGGCCAGTTGAAGCCGCCTAATGCGGACGTGCCGTCATTCGGCCCCTGCAAGCGGCTCGACTTCGA
>DASXJV010000048.1:0-2359 GCA_036497205.1 Bradyrhizobium sp. | reverse complement strand
CTACGAACTCGCGGTCGACGGCCATATCGCCGCGACCTATTACCAGATCGCCGACGGCGTCATCACCTTCGTCCATACCGAGGTGCCCCCCGAACTCGGCGGCAAGGGCATCGGATCGAAGCTGATCAAGGGCGCGCTGGATCAGGTGCGGGCTGACGGCCTGAAGGTGATCGCGCAGTGCCCGTTCGTGAAGGCCTATATCGATAAGCATCCCGATTATGCGGATTTACTGAAAGCCTAGATCGGCTAAAGCGGCGTGCCGCTATGGCGTGGCGCCGGATTGCTGCAGGCTGTCGCGGGCCGAAGCGCAAATTAGGGCGAAGCTCCAGCGCTTTCCTGAAATCCGCGGGTGGGAGTGAAACGAGTGACCCCGGAATCTGAGATTCCGGGGTCGGCGCTTTACGAGCCTGAACTCAGGTAATTCTGATCGACATGTCCGGCAAGCCCTGCAGCTTGCACAACAGCACGTCGCCCTTCACGACAGGGCCGACATTCTCGGGCGTGCCGGAATAGATGATGTCGCCGGCCTTCAGCTCGAACGCCTCGGATAGTTTTGCGATCTGCTCGGCCACGCTCCAGATCATCTTGTCGAGATCGGAGTTCTGCCGCACCGTACCGTTGACGGCGAGTGAGATCGCCCCCTTGGTGAGGTGTCCCGTTTTCGCAACCGGGTGGATCGGCCCGAGCACCGCGGCATGATCAAAACTCTTGCCGATTTCCCACGGCTTCTTTTCAGCGGCCATTCCGTTTTGCAGGTCCCGCCGTGTCATGTCGAGGCCGAGCGCATAGCCATAGACGTGATCGAGCGCCTGTTCGGGGGGAATATTGGCGCCGCCCGACTTCAGCGCCGCTACCAGCTCGACTTCATGGTGATAATTCTTGGTGAGCGACGGATAGGGATGATCCGCGACGGCGCCGATCGCGACGTTCTGGATCGCATCGGTCGGCTTCTGGAAAAAGAAGGGCGGCTCGCGGTTCGGATCGGAGCCGCGCTCGATCGCGTGGGCGGCATAGTTGCGGCCGATGCAATAGATGCGCCGCACCTGAAACACGTCGGTCTCGCCGACGATCGGGATCGTCGTTGCAGGCACGGGAAAAATCGGCTTCGGGCCGGCTTGCGCCTCGGCCGAAACACTTTGTGTCGCGGCGCCCGCCAGCGCCAGCGCGCCTGACGCAAGGATGGTCCTGCGATCGACGGTATTCATGATGTTCTCCCTGTCTGCCCTGTTTTTGTTGTTCGACGGCGTATTTAGCCCGGCGCACCGCGCCGGGCAAGGCTACGGCAGCGCTGTGGGTACGAGCTGACGACCCAGTTATGGCCAGTTTCGGTTTCGTTTTTTTCGCGTCTGGCCTGGTCGTGATCGTTTCCGCGCCGAATTGTCGACCTGCCCTTTTTGCCATGCAGGTGCTCCCCGTCCGATCTGGAGCAGCTCTCGCCGAAAGCCTTGTTTTGGCCGCGGTTGCCGCGGAGATTTTGCCTTGCTTGGTCATCATCCTTCACGGCGAAACGAGTTTGGAGCTGATGGTCCCGATGACCCCCAGGTTTCTTTTCAAGGCATTCGCGGTGAGCGCCGTCCTGATGATGCCGGGAGCGCCGGCGCTGGCAGCATCCTGCGGCGGCGGCTTTGAGGCTTGGCTCAACGATTTCAAGAGCGATGCCGCCGCCAAGGGAATTTCCCAATCCGCCATCGCATCCGGCTTGAGCGGCGTGACGCTGGATCAGGCGGTACTTTCCCGGGATCGTTCGCAGCGGGTCTTCGGTCAAAGTTTCGAGGAATTCTCCGGCCGCATGGTCCCTCCCCGCCTCGGCCGCGGCGCCAACCTGATGAAGCAATATGGTTCGGTGCTCGCCCGCATTGAACAAAGCTACGGAGTGCCGGGCGAGGTGCTGGTGGCGATTTGGGGGCTAGAGACGGACTACGGCGTCAACATCGGAAAATTTCCGACTATCCGTTCGCTGGCAACGTTGGCCTACGATTGCCGGCGCTCGGAGACGTTCCGTGCGGAACTGCTGGACGCGCTGCGCATCGTCGAGCGCGGCGATCTCGCGCCGTCGGAAATGCGCGGCGCCTGGGCGGGCGAGATCGGCCAGACCCAGTTCATGCCGTCGTCCTACATCAAATTCGCGGTCGATTTCGACGGCAATGGCCGCCGTGATCTCGTGCGCAGCGCGCCCGACGTCCTGGCATCGACCGCGAATTACCTTGCCAGTTATGGCTGGCAACGCGGTAAGGACTGGGGGCCCGGCAGCGCGAATTTCGCAGTGATCCAGCAATGGAACAAGAGTGAGGTTTATTCGAAGACGATTGCATATTTCGCGAGCCAGCTCTCGCGCGCGCCGTGAATTTTCCGCCTGGGG
>DASXJV010000047.1:0-7424 GCA_036497205.1 Bradyrhizobium sp. | reverse complement strand
ACGATGTTGCCGACGATCTGGCCGTCCGCTTCCGTTTTCGCGCGCGCGGCAATCCAGTCCGGATCGCTCTGGAATGCGGCCCATTTCTTTTCGCGCTCGGCGAGCGATTCCCATGCCAGCAGATAGGTCAGTTCCTGATTGGATTCGCCGACCAGCGTGGTGAAAAATCCGGCCTGCCGGATGCCGTGCTTCTCCCACAGTTTTAGCGTGATGGTCTCGAAGCGCTTCAAAAGCGCCGGCAGCCGGCCCGGAAGACAGCGATAGACGCGGGTTTCGTAAATCATTGGTGTTCCTCCATCTTCATGCGCGGCGTTTATAGCGGCTGCGACCGCGACTGTCTTGCGCCGATCGGGCAAGCCTTGCGTCATGAAGCGCATGACTGCCCCCCATCGTTATTGCGCGGTTTTGAATCCATCAAGGCGCTGTCTCGACGACGCGTTGCGCAAAGATCGTCAAGAAGGCGAGTTGATCGAAGCCGCTCGGCTAAACCAACCGGTTCTGCACCACCGCGGCCTGAATGAACGACGCGAACAGCGGATGCGGTTCGAACGGCCGCGATTTCAGTTCGGGATGGAATTGCACCCCGATGAACCAAGGATGGTCCTCGTATTCGACGATCTCCGGCAGCACGCCATCCGGTGAAAGACCAGAAAATCTTAGGCCGTGCTGCTCCAGCCGGTCCTTGTAGGCGGTGTTCACCTCGTAGCGGTGGC
This sequence comes from Bradyrhizobium sp., assembly GCA_036497205.1. Classification (GTDB taxonomy): domain Bacteria; phylum Pseudomonadota; class Alphaproteobacteria; order Rhizobiales; family Xanthobacteraceae; genus Bradyrhizobium. Next base: position 6,711 of record DASXJV010000047.1, on the reverse strand, counting down.
GGTGGCGCTCGGAAATCTCTGTGGCGCCGCCATAGACCTCCGACACCCGGCTACCCCGCTTGAGCACCGCGGGATACGCGCCAAGACGCATGGTGCCACCGAGATCGCCGGCCTTCGACCGCTTCTCCAGCTCGTTGCCGCGCAGCCACTCCGTCATCAGGCCGACCAGTGGTTCGGGCGTGGGGCCGAACTCCGTGGAATTCGCCTCCTCGATGCCGACCAGATTGCGCGCGGCCTCAATCACCGCCATCTGCATCCCGAAGCAGATGCCGAAATAGGGCACGTCGCGTTCGCGCGCGAACTGCGCCGCGCGAATCTTGCCCTCTGCGCCGCGCTGGCCAAAGCCGCCGGGCACGAGAATGCCGTTGACGTGCTCGAGAAATGGCGCGGGATCCTCGTTCTCGAACACCTCGCTCTCGATCCAATCGAGATTGACCTTCACCTTGTTGGCGATGCCGCCATGCGACAAGGCCTCGATCAGTGATTTGTAAGCGTCCTTCATGCCGGTGTATTTGCCGACGATGGCAATGGTCACCGCGCCTTCGGGATTGTGCACCCGCTCGTTGATGACGCGCCAGCTTTGCAGCGCCGGCGGAATTTTGGGCGCAATGCCGAACGCCGCCAGCACCTCGTCGTCGAGGCCGGCAGCGTGGTACGCCTCCGGCACTGCGTAGATGTTATCGACGTCGCGCGCCTCGATCACAGCGCTTTCGCGCACATTGCAGAACAGGCCGAGCTTGCGCCGCTCTTCCTTGGGGATCGGCCGGTCGGTGCGGCACAGCAGGATATCCGGCTGGATGCCGATCGAGCGCAGTTCCTTGACCGAATGCTGGGTCGGCTTGGTCTTCAATTCGCCCGCGCTCGGGATGAAGGGCAACAGTGTCAGATGAATGTAGATGGCGTGCTCGCGCGGAAGATCGTTCTTGATCTGGCGGATCGCCTCGAAGAACGGCAGGCCCTCGATATCGCCGACCGTGCCGCCGATCTCGCACAGCACGAAGTCGAAATCGTCATTACTGTCGAGGATGAAATCCTTGATGGCGTTGGTGACGTGCGGGATCACCTGGATGGTGGCGCCGAGATAGTCGCCGCGCCGTTCTCTGGTGAGAATGTCCTGATAGATGCGGCCGGTAGTGATGTTGTCGGCCTTGGTCGCGGGACGTCCGGTGAAGCGCTCATAGTGGCCGAGGTCGAGGTCGGTCTCGGCGCCGTCGTCGGTCACGAACACTTCGCCGTGCTGGTACGGCGACATCGTTCCGGGATCGAGATTGAGATAAGGATCGAGCTTGCGGAGCCGAACCTTGTAGCCGCGCGCCTGCAGCAGGGCGCCGAGCGCCGCTGAAGCCAGACCCTTTCCGAGCGAAGAAACCACGCCGCCGGTGATGAAGATATACCGCGCCATGGGACTTAACCTTTAAGGCTATCGGGGCGATTCGCCAAAACGAATCGCAAGCCGCCCCGAACATTGTGTTGGGCTGTGGGTGACGTGAAATTTAAAGTGTTATCAGCGCATTGGTGGAGATTTCTGATGCAAGACGGTAGCCATCGTCCCTGCATGGCCACCCTGCTTTATTGCGAGCGCGGTGCCTGCGGACCCGATGGTGCCGGCTGGTTCTGCTGCCGCTCGTCCGCTTTCTTCAGCGAATCCAGAACGCCGCCGCTCGTCGGCGGCGATACCGGCGTTGCCGGTCCTGCCGGCTGTGACTGCGAGGCTGGATTGGTGTCGACAATAGAACTCGGCTTGCGGTCATAGCTGGCGAGCCAGGACAACAGCAGGCTGGTCAGGAAGAAGCCCACCGCAAGCACCGCCGTCGTGCGCGTCAGCAAATTGGCGGTGCCCCGGCTCGACATGAAGCCGGCGCCCCCGCCGACGCCAAGGCCGCCGCCTTCGGATTTCTGCAGCAACACGGTCGCGATCAGCGTCGCAACGATCATCAGGTGGACTACGATAATGACAGTCTGCATCTCTACCTTCCGTCACAAGCCCGCCGCATGGTCCGCCAGCGTCCGGCTGCACATTGGGGCTTGCGGGGTTTGAAGTCGCGCGGTGTTACACGATTGAACCGGGTATTGTCACCCCCGCACCGCACCGCCGTTAGTTAAGAACAACTACTCGCAATCGCAAGGAAATCCGCCGCTTTCAGGCTGGCACCGCCGACCAGCGCGCCGTTGACGTTCGCAACAGCCATCAATTCCGCCGCGTTCGAGGGTTTCACCGAGCCACCGTAGAGAACACGGATTTTTGTGCCTTCGCTACTGAACCGTGCCATGAGGAATTCCCGGATAAACTGATGAATTTGCTGGACATCTTCGACCGTGGGGGTCAGGCCGGTGCCGATCGCCCAGACCGGCTCGTAGGCCACCACCAGATTGTCTGATCTCGCCCCATCCGGCAGCGAGATATTGAGCTGTCCGCGGCAGATCTCGAGGGTTTGCCCGGCGTCGCGCTGGCGTTGGGTCTCGCCGATGCAGACGATGGCGGTGAGGCCGGCGCGCCAGACCGCCTCCGCCTTTTGCCGAACCAGCAAGTCGCTCTCGCCGTGATCGGCGCGCCGCTCGGAATGACCGACGATGATGGCCCGGGCGCCGGCATCCGCCAGCATTTCGGCTGAAATATCGCCCGTGTGGGCGCCCGACGCCTTGGGGTGGCAGTCCTGCGCACCTACTGCGAGGGTCTTTGAGCCTCGCGCCTTTGCAGCGAAGGCCGCGATCAGCGTCGCCGGCGGGCAAACCAGCAGATCGGCTTTGGCAGCGACCACCGACGCCTCCGCGAGCATGGCTTCGAATTCGGCCTGGGAGGACTTGAGGCCGTTCATTTTCCAGTTGCCGGCAATCAGCGGCCGGATGGCGTCGGTCATGGCGGGATTCCCAGCGAATGTTAGGTCAAGCATGCGCTAGAGCCTTTTCCGTTTCGATTGAATCGAAACGGGGCTCTAGATTCTTGATTTGACGCGTTTTCTCATCGCGAACCGGTCTCCACTTCGCTTGAAAACGCTCTAGCAGAGCACGGCGACCAGTTCCAGATACCGCGCTTGCGGTCCGCCAGCCGTAAACCGCTTCACTTGGTCCTACTTGGCCCTCCCCGCCAAGGTTGCGACGAGGCGGCTGCCACTTTATGATGCTTTATCAACTCGGTGACGTCCTTTTGTGGAATTCGAAACTGAATTTCCCTTGGGCGCGATTCGGGTTCCCTCCTGCCAACAAGTTGGACCCATGCTTCGAGGAATGCGGAAAGCCTCATCAAACTGGCTCGGCAAGATCATTATGGCCGTGGTGATGGGCGTGTTGATCATCAGTTTCGGCGTCTGGGGCATCGCCGACATCTTCCGGGGTTTCGGGCAGTCGACGCTGGCCAAGATCGGCCACACCGAGATTTCAACCGAACAATTCCGCCAGCTCTATACCGAGAAGCTGCAGCAGATCGGCCGCCAGTTCGGCCGCCCGCTGACGATGGATCAGGCCCGCGCCTTCGGCCTCGACCGCCAGGTGCTGCAGCAGACCATTGCCGAGGCCGCGCTTGACGAAGAAGCGCGGCGGCTGGGGCTCGGGCAATCCGACGCCGAGACCATGCGCATGATCTTAAGCGATCCCAATTTCAAAGGGGTAGGCGGCGCGTTCGATCCAGCGCGCTTCCAGGCCACAATCCGGCAATTCGGCTTCAGCGAACAGCGTTATGTCGCAGACCAGCGGCGGGTGTCACTGCGGCGTCAGATCGCCGGCACGATCTCCGCCGGTCTCGAACCGCCGAAAGTGCTGATCGAAGCGCTAAGCCGCTTCCAGAACGAGCAGCGTTCGATCGAATACGTCAAGCTCGATGCCGCGCAGGCCGGAACGATCGATCCGCCGTCGCCGGAGACGCTGGCCGGCTATTTCGACGATCACAAGACCCAGTTCCGCGCGCCCGAATATCGCAAAATAGCCTTTGTCGCGATTACGCCGGAAGACATTGGCAAATGGTCGGAGGTTTCCGACGACGATGCCAGGAAACTATTCGAGCAGCGCCGCAGCAAGCTTGGAACGCCGGAACAGCGCCAGGTCTCGCAAATCGTTTTTCCGAACGCTGAAGAGGCCATGGCGGCGCGCAATCGCATCGCATCCGGCATGTCATTCGACGATTTGGCCAAGGAGCGCGGGCTCAATCCATCCGACGTCGACCTCGGCCTGATTGCGAAATCCGCGATCATCGATACCCCGATCGCGAACGCGGCCTTTTCACTGGCGTCCGGCGAGGTGAGCCAGCCGGTGCAAGGCAGGTTCGGCGTTGCTCTTGTCAAGATCGGCAAGATCGAGCCGGGCGTCGAGCCTTCATATGAAAGCGTCGCCTCAAACCTGAAGAAGGAAATTGCCACCGAACGCGCGCGCAAATCGGTCTCGGACCTGCGCGACAAGATGGAAGACGAGCGCGGCGGCGGCGCTGGTGTCATCGAAGCCGCACAGAAACTGGGGCTCACCGCCGTAACCATCGACGCCGTCGATCGCTCCGGCCGCCTTCCCAATGGCCAGCCGGTTGCCAACATTCCCCCAGGCCTCGACGTCGTCTCGCAGGCCTTTAACAGCGATGTGGGCGTCGACAACGATCCGATTCAGTTTAACGGCGGCTATGTCTGGTACGACGTTCTGGCCATCACCCCGTCACGTGAACGCAACCTTGATGAGGTCAAAGACCAGGTCGAAGCGCGATGGCGTGACGACCAGATCGCCAGCCGCCTGCGGGCCAAGGCGACGGAGATGGTTCAAAAGCTCGAGCACGGCGGCAACCTCGCGGACGAGGCGGCAGCAGCGGGATCCAAAGTCGAAACCGCAAGCGGATTCAGGCGCGATGCTTCCCTGCCGGGCGTGCCCGCCAGCGCGATCACGGCGGCGTTTCGCACTGCCAAGGACGGCGTCGGACAAACCGCCGGCGCCGGTGCCAGCGAGTGGATCGTTTTCCGCGTGACCGACGTCAGTGTGCTGCCGGTCGACCTTGCCTCGGACGACATGAAGAAACTTAAAGATACACTTGAGCGGGGCCTGACCGATGAACAGGTCGCGCAATACGTCACGAAGCTTGAAACAGACATCGGCACGTCAATCAATGAGGCTGCCTTCGCGCAAATAACGGGCGCCAATAACTGAGCATGATCCGGAAAAGTGGATGCCGGTTTTCCCGGACAAATGTCTTCATTTGTTTAAAGATCATGCTCCATAACAGATGAGCATTCCCGAAAGCACGCGATGGACGACCTCAAATCTATCATCGGAAAAGTCGCCACCGGCGCAACATTGTCGCGCGACGAGGCCGCATCTGCCTTCGACAGCATGATGTCCGGCGAGGCGACGCCCTCGCAGATGGGTGGATTGCTGATGGCGCTTCGCGTCCGCGGCGAAACCGTCGATGAGATCACCGGCGCGGTATCGGCGATGCGTTCCAAGATGCTGCGCGTCACCGCTCCCGCTGATGCCGTCGACGTGGTCGGCACCGGCGGCGACGGCTCCGGCTCGGTCAACGTGTCGACCTGTGCCTCGTTCATCCTGGCGGGCGCGGGCGTCCCTGTTGCCAAGCATGGCAATCGCGCGCTGTCGTCGCGCTCGGGCGCGGCAGACGTATTGTCTTCGCTCGGCGTCAGGATCGACATCAAGCCCGAGCATGTCGGCCGCTGCGTCGCTGAGGCCGGCATCGGCTTCATGTTCGCACCTTCGCACCACCCCGCGATGAAGAATGTCGGCCCGACCCGGGTCGAACTGGCAACGCGCACGATCTTCAATCTGCTGGGGCCGCTGTCCAATCCGGCCGGCGTCAAACGGCAAATGGTCGGGGTATTTTCGAGGCAATGGGTGCAGCCGCTGGCGCAGGTGCTGAAGAATCTCGGCGCAGTATCCGTCTGGGTGGTGCATGGCTCCGACGGCCTCGATGAAATCACCCTCACCGGCCCAACCTTCGTCGCTGCACTCGAGAACGGCAATATCCGCACCTTTGAGGTGACGCCGGAGGAAGCCGGTCTGACGCGCATCGGCGGCGAGGCGCTGAGGGGCGGTGATGCCGATGCCAACGCGATCGCGCTGCAAAGCGTGCTCGATGGGATGCCGAGCCCTTTTCGGGATGTTGCACTGCTCAACGCCGCGGCGGCGCTGATCGTGGCCGGCCGCGCCAACAATCTGAAGGAGGGCATGGCACTCGGCACCAAATCGCTCGACAGCGGTGCGGCGGCAGCACGGCTGAAGCATCTGATCGCGATCTCCAACGGCTGACCGCAGAGCCTTATGTCCGACATCCTGACCAAGATCGAAGCTTACAAGCGCGAGGAGATCGCCGCCGCCAAGCGCGCGCATCCGCTTTCAAGCGTCGAAGCGCTGGCGAAGGCCGCGCCAGCGCCGCGCGGTTTTGTCAATGCGATCCGTGAAAAGCTCAGCCGGGGTGAATACGCGCTGATCGCCGAGGTAAAAAAGGCTTCGCCCTCCAGGGGGCTGATCCGCGCCGATTTCGATCCGCCGGCGCTTGCCAAGGCCTATGAAGCCGGCGGCGCGGCCTGTCTCTCGGTGCTGACCGATACGCCATCGTTTCAGGGGCATCTCGATTTCATGGTGGCGGCACGCGCGGCCACCGCATTGCCGGTGCTGCGCAAGGATTTCATGTACGACACCTATCAGGTGGTCGAGGCCCGCGCCCATGGCGCCGACTGCATCCTCATCATCATGGCGGCGCTCGACGATGCCGCGGCTCGGGATATCGAG
>DASXJV010000046.1:0-2494 GCA_036497205.1 Bradyrhizobium sp. | reverse complement strand
GGCAGCTCGGCCGCGAACACCGCGCATTCGCGCACGTCGGGATGCTCGGCGAGGCAGAGCTCGACCTCGAGCGGATAAACCCATTGGCCGGAGATTTTGATCAGGTCGTCAGCGCGGCCGCGGAAGAAATGAAAGTCGTCGCTGTCGCGGACAAAGCGGTCGCCGGTGTAAATCCAGCCCTCCTCGCGGATGGTTTCCGCTGTCTTGTCCGGCCTGTTCCAGTACAGCGGTGTCGAGGAATCGCCGCGCACCCACAGGATGCCCTCTTCGTTGTCGCCGACCTCCCGGCCATCCTTATTCCTGAGCGCAATTTCATAGCCGGGCACCCGAAGACCGGCGGCGCCGAGCTTTTTCTTATCCGGGCGATTGGAGAGATAGATGTGCAGCACTTCCGTCGACCCCAGCCCTTCGACGATCTCAAGGCCGGTGAGTGTCTTCCAGCCATTGAAGACGTCGGCCGAAAGTACTTCGGCAGCGGATAATGCCATGCGCAGCGACGAGAAATCCGTTGCCGCCGCGCCATCGGCCTTGGTCAGCGACGTATAGAGCGTCGGCAATCCGAAAAACACGCTTGGACGGAAGCGCTCGATCGCCTCAAAGATCGCCGCCGGCTTTGGCTGGCCCGGCAGCAGCAGTGTCGCGGCACCCGCGGAGAACGGAAAGGTGATAGAGTTGCCGAAACCGTAAGCGAAGAAAATCTTCGGCACTGAAAAACAGATGTCGTCGGGCTTGAGCTTCAGCACGTTGCGCGCGAATGCAGCCTCGCTGTAGGCCATGTCGTGCTGCAGATGAACGATGCCCTTGGGACGTCCGGTCGAGCCCGACGAATACATCCAGAACGCCATCTCGTTGCGGTGGGTGTCGGCCTCCGCAAGATCGTCGGGAAAAGTCGGCAACCAGCGTTCAGCGAACACCGTGTTCGGCGCCTTATGAGCGCCAGCGATGCCGTTGACAACAATCAGCGTGCGCAACGCCGTATCCTTGCAGGCCAGCGCGTCGAAGCGGGAACAAAACTCGGCATCAGTGACGGCAACCGTGGCGCCGGAGTCCGATAGGTAAAATTGCAAAAGGTCAGGCGGCGTCAGCGTATTGATCAACAGCGGTACGAAGCCAGCGCGAACCGCACCGAAAAACGCCGCCGGATAGGCCGGCGTGTCGTCGAGGAACATCAGGATGCGGTCGCCGCGCTTTAGTCCAACCGACTGGAAGCCGTGACCCCACCTTGATGCTTCGGCGCAAAGCTCAGCACAGCTGCGCGTGCCGGCGGGTCCGGTCAGCGCAAGCCTGTCTCCCCGGCCCTGCGAAATGTTGTCGAACAGAATGCGGCTGGCGTTGTAACGCTTCGGGATCGTAAAGCCGATCTCGGACGCGCCGGCGCTGTCTGACGGTACCGGGTCGGCGATCCCAAGCGATCCATTCGGCGTTGGCGATGTCATGCCTGGCTCCCACCCTGTTGCAATGGACGTTTCGACGCCTCGTATCGCGCCATGAACAACGGCGACATCGCGCGCAGCCGCGCATCGTCGATCCGCCCGGAGCGGGTGATGTAGCTGTAGGCGAAGTCCATCAGGCCGAGCTTCATATGGTCGGAAAATTTTTCGTACCAGTCGGCGCTGGTGCGCGCCGCCGTCACCAGCTTTTTCACGATCGGCTTGCGCTCCGTTTGGTAACGAACGAGGCTCGCGGAAATTCTATCCTCCGCCTCCAGCGCCTTGGTAAGCGCGATCGCATCTTCAATGGCGAGCCGCGTGCCCGACCCGATCGAGAAATGCGCCGAATGCAACGCATCGCCGATCAGCACCATATTCCCAAGCGACCAATGCTCGTTCCAGATCCACGGGAAATTGCGCCACAGTGACTTGTTCGACACCAATGGATGTCCGTCGAGCGTGGAAGCGAATACCTGCTCGCAAATGGCTTTCGATTCCTCGATCGTCTTGTCGGCGAAGCTGTAGCGCTGCCACGTGGCGCGGTCGCACTCTACGAGAAATGTGCTCATGTCAGGCGAGTATCGATAGTGATGCGCATTGAACGCACCGAGTTCGGTTTCCACAAAAGTCTGCGACAGCGTCTCGAACCGTTTTGTGGTGCCGTACCAGGCAAATTTATTGGCTGAATAGGATACCGAGGTGCCGAAATCGCTCTCGAAGGTACGGCGTACCAGCGAGTTCAGGCCATCGGCCGCGACAATCAGGTCGTAGCCGGTCAACTGCTCCACGGACTGGATAAGCGTGTCGTATCGCGGGGTCACGCCGACCGCGCGCACGCGTTGCTGCAGGATCCTGAGCAAATCAAGCCGGCCGATCGAGGAAAACCCGACGCCGTCGATCTCGACGCTTGCGCCGCGCAGATGGAGGGTAATGTTCTTCCAGCTTTCCATCCTTGGTGTGATGGCGTCGACCGTTTCGGGATCGTCGGCGCGCAAAAATTCAAGCGCCTGTTCGGAGAACACGACGCCGAAACCCCAGGTGGCGCCGGCGGCATTCTGCTCAAA
>DASXJV010000045.1:0-20164 GCA_036497205.1 Bradyrhizobium sp. | reverse complement strand
CAGGCAGTTGTAGTCGCCGGCGCCATATTGCAATAGCAGCGGCGTCGGCCGGGTCTGGCCGGCGGCATGGCAGCGCTTGAGGAACGCTTCGTGCCGATCGGGGTAGCGGATGTCGATGCCCATGGCTTCGTTCCAGCGATTGGCCTTGTCGTGGAGTTGCGCATAGAGCGCCGGCCGCAATTCCCCGATTAGCTGGGGAAGCGGAGACGCAAAGTATTTGTACTCGCCGCGGCCGAACCCGTGCCGCCCCATCACAATACGGCTGCGGAAATGCTTGTCGTCCGGATATAGTGCCGCAAGCGCGCGGCATTCTTCCATCGAAAGCAATCCCTTCAAGACCGCGCAGCCCTGCGCATCGAGATCGCTGCTTGCCTGCGTCCAGTCGATCGCATCGACGCGCGCGGCGATGTGGGATAGAGGAGCGGGATGGCTGATGTTTTTTGCGGCTGTTTTCATGATCGCGACTTTCGCAAATCGACCGGTTGGACGCCACCCGATTTCCGGAAGGGCCGCGGCCACGGCGTATGGGTTCCGGCTCACATTCGCTGCGCTCACCGGGCCGGAACGACGGGTCAGCCCAGCACCGGCAACTCGATCACATCGTAGGCGTGTCGAATGCGGCGCTTGAGAACGGGGTCTTCAAGCTCGAATTCAAACCGGCTCGCAGGCCGGATGCCGCCTTTGGCCGCGAAGGTACCGCCGAACATGGCGCAGCCATCCGGAAACCCTCCGCTCCCGAAACCGCGGTGAATGAGTTCCTCCACCGGGAGCATGCCGTCAAGCGTCCCTTCCTGGTACAGCACGGGTTTGCCGTCGATCCATGCGTGCGAACGCAGGATCATTCGATCCCAATGACCGGCGACGTCCTCGAGTTCCCACAGCACGGAGGCAATCGGCTTGTCGCACATCTGCTTGGAGACCGTGACGCTATAGCTTTCCACATTGCGGTCGGTGTGATCGGAGCCGACGCCGACAAAGATACGGCCCTGCCAACCGATCAAGACGAATTCGACCTCGCCACTGGTCAGGCTGCCGCTCACTTCGATGCTGTCCTCCGTGGTCAACCGTCGCGCAGCGACCCGGTAGTAGATCGGGGTGGTAGCCGGCCGCGCGATGCCGATCGCTTCGAGTTCGGCGATGTGCTTGTCGCGCGCGACTGGATCGCGTCCGGTCCAGCCGGCGATAACAGCCTGATCTATCGGCAGAGTCAGTGGGGTCGTGCCCTGGGCGTCGATGGTGAATGCAAGATCAAACACGGATGACACCCTCCATTGCGGCCGCGAGTTCAAGGATGCGACGGTCCGCTCCGCCTGATGCAGCGAGCATCAGCCCGACCGGCGCCTCCCCTTCGCGGTGCGCCGGCAGCGAAATCGCGCAACCGTCGATCATGTTGATCAGCGTGCAATTGCGCAGCGACAGCAGGTTCGCTTTCGTAAAGGCCTTGTCGTCGGCGAGATCCGCGATCCGTGGCGGCGTATTGGCGGTCGTTGGCATGACCAGCGCGTCATAGGGCGCAAGGCGAACCGTGGCGCGCGCGATCAGCGAGCGCCGCGCGTCCAGCAAATCAATATACTCGGCCGCGCTGATGCTTTCACCGCGAAGGATGCGCATCGACACGCGCGGATCGTAAATGTCGCCCCGGCTGACGATCAGATAACGATGCCAGGCATAGCTTTCCGCCGCGGCGAAACCACCCTTGGCGTTCATTGGCGCAACGTCCAGGAATTCCGGCACCTCGGTCCGTTCGATCAGCGCCCCCTGTCGCGATAGCGTTTCCAGCGCCCGATCGAAGGTGCGCGCCACTTCATCCTCCAGTTCGTCGAGCGCGACCGTGGTCGGCACTGCCAGGCGCATGCCCTTGATCGGGCGCGGTTGCAATGGAACGATCGGTTCGTTGGCGAGCACGGCGTCGAGCACCGCGCAGCACGACACAGTGCGCGCGAGCGGCCCGAAACTGTCGAGCGTGAACGATAGCGGCACGCCTCCGTCGAGCGGGACGCGTCGCTGCGTCGGTTTGAAGCCAACAATGCCGTTATAGGCGGCGGGAATCCGGCACGAACCGCCGGTGTCGGTGCCGAGCGCGCCATGCGCCATGCCATCGACCACGGATACCGCCGCGCCCGATGACGATCCGCCGGGCACATGGCCCACGTTGCGCCGCCATGCGCTCTTCGGGGTGCCGTAATGCGGATTGATGCCCATCCCGGAATAGGCGAATTCGGTCATGTTGGTCCGGCCGATCACCACAAACCCGGCGCGGCGCAGCCGCGCTACCACAGGCGCATCGGCTTCCGCCGGCGGCGAATCCTCGAGCGCGCGCGAGCCGGCGCGCGTCACCTGCCCCCTGATGTCGAACAGATCCTTGATCGAAACCGGAATGCCGGCATAGGGCGACGGCGCCGCTTTCACCTCGCGCAGCCGGTCCATCGCCTCCGCCGCTTCGATCGCCGCTTCCGCATCGACACGAATAAAGGCCTGCGCGCCCTCGCCTGACGTATCGGCGATCCTGGCAAGACACGCGTCGACGAGCTTGCGGGCGCTGGTGCGGCCGCTGTCGAGATCATCGGCCAGTGCGGCAAGTGTCGGAGTGTTCGGCATTGTTTTGTCGCCTCGTCGCTGCTTGATCGATTATTCGTTATCAGAATCTGCTTCGATCTCCAGATCGAGCAACGCGGAACTCAGCGACTTGCCATGCGCATCGAGCGCCAGCGACCGCGTCACGCCGCCGCCGAGCGTCTGGCTCATCACGAAATTCAGCGCGGCAATGTTGGGCAGCTCATAGCGGACAACCTCGCCCTCGACAACACCGGCAAAATGCGCTCTTACCCGCTCGCTGGTGACTTGCTCCAGCAGCAGCGAATAATGCCTTTCATCATAGGCGATCACGGAAATGTTGGAGGTGTTGCCCTTGTCGCCGGTCCGGGAATGGGCAATCTCGCGCAGCTTCATCGCTCACGCCTCCACGAACCGGACCTGCGGCCGAGCGAGCTCGCGAGGCAGCAAGACCGACGCAACCGCAACCACATCGCGCGCCGATTTGAAAGCCCCGCCACCAGCCGCGGGACCATTGGTGTAGAGAGTTTCGACCTCGTTGCCGATTCTGACAGCCTCGCGCAGATTTTCGGTGCGGCCTGTGATGCGAACGCGCACCTCGTAAGGCTCATTCGCGTGCACGGAGACTTCAGCCCCGTGCAGCGAGTCGACGCCGATCAGCTCGAACCGCAATTCGCTTGCCGCAACTCCAGTGAGTTTCAACCGTTCACGGACGATCTCGAGCGCCAGCCGTCCGCGCGCCAGCGCGCCGGGACCGGCATAGGAAATCTGACCTTCGCCGATGTAGCTGTCGACATAGCCGATCGAAACCTTCAGCGTGCCGGTTCTCCTGGTGCCGCGTCCGCCGCTGATGCGCACGCGATCCCGCGCGATCTCTTCCACCTTCACTTGCGAAAAATCCGCAACCACGTCAGGCTGGATGTATTGTGTGGGATCGTGCACCTCGTAGAGCAATTGCTCCTTGCAGGTCTGCGCCGTCACCGCGCCGCCGGAACCCGCGACCTTGGTGATGACGAGGCCACCGTCTTGCGCGACTTCACCGATGGGAAAGCCGAGCCGCGCAAGATCGGGGATATCCTTGTAGCCCGGATCGGCGAAGTAGCCGCCAGTGACCTGCCCCGCGCATTCGAGCAAATGCCCGGCGACGGTGCCCTGCCCCAGCAGATTCCAGTCATCCATCGCCCAGCCGAAAGCGTGAATCATCGGCGCCAGAAACAGCGCCGGATCGGAGGCGCGCCCGGTGATCACGACATCGGCGCCGCCGGTCAGCGCCGCCGCCATCGGCTCGGCGCCAAGATAGGCATTGGCCGACAGCAGCCGGTTGCCGAGCTGCTTGATCGTTCCGTCGAATTCCATGATCGGAAGATCGCCATCCTTGCAGGCATCGAGCACGTCGTCGCCGGTGACAGCGGCAATCCTCAACGACGAGAGTCCGAGCGAGCTTGCGATCTCGGCGGTCTTGCGCGCCGCGGCGACCGGATTGGCCGCGCCCATATTGGTGACGATCTTGATACCCCGGGAAGCGCAGACCGGCAGCACCGCGCGCATCCGCTCCTCGAGCAGCGGATCGTACCCGCTGTCCGGGTCTTTCATGCGCGCCTGCTGCGCCAGTGCAACGGTGCGCTCACCAAGACACTCGAATACCAGATAATGGATGTCGCCCTTTTCGGCGAGTTCAACCGCGGGCTCAATGCGGTCGCCCGAATAGCCGGCACCGGATCCTATTCGAATCGTTCGCACACCCTCTCCTCCCGCCCAGCATCAAATCTATTTGGTGAGGTTGACTTGTCGCTGGCGCCTCTCGCAATGACGACACCCTAGCGCGAGAGATCGAAAGCATACAAGCGTTCCAGGCGAGCGATTGTGCGTCTGCCGGAATACGCGGCATGCGCAAGCTTCGCTGGACCGTTGACGCCAGATAGTCAAATGTCGCAACAAGATCGCAACGAGCGGGCCACGCGGCCCGATGCCCGGGAAGGAAATGACAGACATGGCTGAGCCAGCGCGCGCGCGACCGAAACCGACGCCGGAAACCCAGCATTTCTGGGATGGCACGCAAACAGGCGAACTGCGCCTGCAGCGCTGCGACGCCTGCGCGAATGTCTATTTCCCGCCGCGCCCGTTCTGCCCGGCCTGCGCCTCGCGCAAGGTCAGCGTGTTCAAAGCCAGCGGCAAGGCAAAGCTCTACAGCTACGTGATCCATCACCGCCCGGTACCGGGCTTCACGCCGCCTTACGCCATCGCCGTGGTGGAACTGGACGAAGGTCCGCGCATGATGAGCAACATCGTCGATTGCCCGCAGACGCCGGAGGCGCTCGAACTCGATATGAAGCTGGAAGTCGCGTTCGAAAAGCTCGACGACAAGATCACGCTTCCCTTGTTCCGTCCGGCGAAGGGTTAAGCATCATGCGAAAGAATCAGGTCGCCATCGTCGGCGCTGCCGAAACCACCGAACTCGGCGTTATTCCGAATGTCTCGCAGATCCAGCTGCACGCGGACGCTGCGCTCAACGCCATCGCCGACGCCGGATTGAAACTGTCGGACATCGACGGCTTCGCCACCGCGGTCGAAACTCCGCAGCAGATCGCGCATTACCTCGGCATCACGCCGACCTGGGTCGACGGCACCTCGGTCGGCGGCTGCTCGTTCATGCTGCATGTTCGGCACGCCGCGGCAGCGATCGAAGCCGGATTGTGCAAGACCGTGCTGATCACGCACGCCGAAAGTGGCAAGTCGAATATCGGCCGCACGCCGCGCATGATCGGGCCTGATAGCCTGAACGGGCAGTTCGAGCTGCCTTACGGCGTTTCGACGCCGGCCAGCATGTTTCCTATACCGGTGCTGCGCTACATGAAGACCCACGGCATCACCCACGAGCAGATCGCCCTGGTCGCGGTAGTGCAGCGCGAATGGGCCGCGAAGAATCCGCGTGCCACCATGAAAGCGCCGATCACCGTCGAGGACGTGCTGAATTCGCGGATGATCGCCTATCCGTTCCGCATCCTGCAATGCTGCCTCGTCACCGACGGCGGCGGCGCGCTGATCCTCACCAGCGCCGACCGTGCCAGGGACTTTCCGAAAAAGCCGGTCTATATCCTCGGCACCGGCGAAAGCGTGGAAACGCCGATGGTGAGCCAGATGCAAACTTTTGACAGTTCACGCGCCTTCAAGGTGGCGGGGCCCTTAGCCTTCAAGGAAGCCGGCATTACCCACGGGGATGTCGATCACCTGATGATCTACGATGCATTTGCGCATCTGCCGCTCTATGGCCTCGGCGATCTCGGCTTCATGCCGCACGAGGAAACCGGCAAGTTCATCGCCGACGGCAACACCAGGCCAGGCGGCAAGCTGCCGCTCAACACCAATGGCGGGGGATTGAGCTACATGCATTCCGGCATGTACGGCATGTACGCGCTGCAGGAGAGCGTGCGGCAAATGCGCGGCATCGCGCCGGCGCAAGTCAAGGACGCTAAGATCTCGGTCTGCCACGGCGTCGGCGGCATGTTCGCGGCGAGTGGCACGATTATTTTTACCAATGAAAAATAGAAATGACTGGTTCGAGCGCAGCGCACAATCTGTCATTGCCGGGGTTGACCCGGGTTGACCCGGCAATCCATCTTCTGAAGCGGGATGGATACGCTGGTCAAGCCCGCGCAAGACGCGTGGTGCTTATTTCAGCCGCAGAAAGACAGGACAGAGAAGCATCATGGCCGATACCAAATCACTTGAAGGCAAGTCCATCATCGTCACCGGTGCCGGGCGCGGCATCGGCCGCGACATCGCGCTGCTGTGCGCTGCTGAGGGCGCCAAGGTCGTGGTCAACGATCCCGGCGGCGCGGCCGACGGCTCGGGATCGAGCGCCACACCAGCGGAAGAAGTGGTCGATGAAATCAGGAAGCGCGGCGGAACGGCAGTTGCGAATTTCGAAACCGTCGCCGAAGCGATTCCCGCAAGCAAGATCGTCAAGACCGCGATCGACAGCTTTGGCAAGCTCGACGGTGTGGTCAACAATGCCGGCATCCTGCGAGATGCGATCTTCCATCGCATGAGCATCGACGCCTTCGAGTCCGTCATCAAGGTTCATCTGATGGGCTCGTTCTATGTCTCGCACGCCGCAGCGCGGCTGTTCCGCGAGCAGGAAAGCGGCGCGTTCGTGCACTTCACCTCCACTTCAGGCTTGGTCGGCAATTACGGCCAGGCCAATTACGCCGCGGCGAAGCTCGGCATCGTCGGGCTGTCGAAATCGATCGCGCTCGACATGGAGCGATTTCAGGTTCGTTCCAACTGCGTGTCGCCATTCGCATGGAGCCGGCTGATCGGAAGCATTCCGACCGAAACCGAAGCGGAGAAAGCGCGAGTCGCCAAAATTCAGCAGATGGGCCCGGAGAAGATTGCGCCGATCGTGGCATTTCTGCTTAGCGACGCCGCCAAGGATGTCACCGGACAAATTTTTGCGGTACGGATGAACGAGATTTTCCTGATGAGCCAGTCGCGCCCGCTGCGCTCGATCCATCGCGGCGAAGGCTGGACGCCGCAAACCATCGCCGAGCACGGCATGCCGGCGCTGAAGTCGTCATTCTACAAGCTCGATCGCTCGGCGGATATTTTTAGCTGGGACGCGATCTAGCTCAGTTACTTCCCGGCTGTCGTCGCTGCGAACGCAGGCACCCACAACCACCGGCTTCCGTTATCGGAAAAGCTTCTGGCGTTAGCTCAAGTTCGCGAGAACCCGGGGCATGGATCGCTGCGTTCGCAGGGCGACCCCGATCTCGCTCTATCTCTGGTTGGTTCTTATAACCTTCGCCCGTTTTATGCCGGATTGCGGGTTGATGGTTTCCTTCCTGACAAAAAACATTGGGAGGAAACCATGACAACTCCACTGACCTTTCTCGATAAGCAGTTTCTCAATCGCCGTAACCTGATCAAGGGCACGGCGGCGTTGGCTGCAACGGCCGCCAGCATGAAAGCGGCTTCCGCGGCGACCACCGTCACCCCATTCGGCCAAACGGGCGCCCCAACCCGGAATACCGATCGGCTGCCTTTGGGACCGCTGCCTGGGAGCCGCTACCCCGATCCTCACCTTGAGTCTATGAAGAAGCCCCCGGTTGCGTTCGGACCTGCCGGTTTCCCGGCGTTCGCCGGCACCATGGCGGTTGAGCGCGTCGCGACCGGGTTCCGCTGGGCGGAGGGCCCGGTCTACTTCCCGGCTGGGCGCTACGTGCTGTTCAGCGACATTCCCAACAACCGCATCATGCGCTTCTCTGAAGATGACGGTCACCTGAGCGTATACCGCCAGCCATCGATGAACTCGAACGGCAACACCATTGATCGGGAAGGACGCCTGATCACTTGCGAACATAGCGGCCGACGGGTCACCCGGACCGAACTCGACGGCTCGATTACAATCATTGCCGACAAGTACAATGGCAAGAAGCTGAACTCGCCGAACGACGCGGTTGTCGCTTCCGATGGTTCGATCTGGTTCACCGATCCGACCTACGGCATCGGCGGCTATTATGAGGGCGTCAAAGCCGAGGCTGAGCAGGAAAAGCACAACGTTTACCGGGTGGATCCGAAATCCAGTGAGATCAAGGTTGTCGTCGATGACTTCGTGGAGCCCAACGGCATTGCCCTCTCGCCTGACGAAAAGAAGCTCTATGTCATCGACACCGGCTTCACGGACGGACCGGACAACCCATCACATATCCGCGTGTTCGACATGGATGTCGGGGCTGGAAAGGTGTCGAACAGCAAAGTCTTTGCGGAAATGCCCAAGCCCAGCATTACCGACGGAATGCGCTGTGACACCGCCGGGCGTGTTTGGTGCTCCGTGGGTTGGGGCGATCCGAACGAGGACGGCGTGCGCTGCTACACTCCTGACGGCGATCTGCTCGGCAAGATCCACATACCGGAAACTGTCGCCAACCTGTGCTTCGGCGGCATGCAACGAAATAGACTTTACATCTGCGGCTCGACATCGCTCTATGCAGTCTACACGAGTGCGCAGGGCGCTATGAAGCCATGACCAGCTCCGAGGCATCAGGGCGCGCATAATTGTTTGAGGCGTTGCCTACTCGCAGCCGTCATTCCGGGCCTGCGCTAAGAGGCGCATCCCGGAATGATGGGGGTTGAGTATGCGAGCTATCCTCACCCGCTATTCCTCAACCCAGCCGAAATGCCGTTGATGGTAAGCTGGATACCGCGCAGCACCTGTTCGTCGGGATTCTGCGCGCGATGCTCCTTCAGCAATTCCACCTGCACATGGTTGAGCGGATCGAGATAGGGAAAGCGGTTGCGGATCGAGCGCTCCAGCAGCGGGTTGCCCTGTAATAAGCGCTCCTGCCCCATGATGTCCAATAGCATCTCGATCGACGTGTGCCACTCGCGCCGGATGCGTCCGAAAATATTTTCCCGCAACGTTTCATCCGCCACCAGTTCGGCATAACGCGAGGCGATCGCTATCGAGCTCTTGGCCAGCACCATGTCCATGTTCGACAGCAAAGTGCGGAAGAATGGCCACTCGCGATAAAGTTCTTTCAGGAACGGCATGCCCTTGTCGGGATGCTCGGATATCCAAGCCTCGACCGCGCTGCCGAAGCCGTACCATCCCGGCAGCATCAGCCGGCATTGCGCCCAGCTGAACACCCAGGGAATGGCGCGCAGGTCCTCGATCTCGCGGGTTTTCTTGCGCGAAGCCGGACGGCTGCCAATGTTTAGCGTCGAGATTTCGGTGATAACGGTGGACGCCCAGAAATAATCCGCAAAGCCTTCGGTTTCATACACCAGCCCGCGATAGGCTTTGAAGGCCAGCGCCGACAGCTGCTCCATCGCCTTGAGATATTCCGCGCGCGGCGCACTTTGCCGCGGCTGCAGCAGGCTTGCTTCGAGTGTGGCGGCCGCCAGAATTTCCAGATTGTTGCGGCCGACTTCGGCGTTGGAATATTTGCTGGAGATGATTTCGCCCTGCTCGGTGATCCGGATCTGGCCATTCACCGCGCCGCCCGGTTGCGCGATAATGGCCTCATAGCTCGGCCCACCGCCGCGCCCGACCGAACCACCGCGGCCATGAAACAGCCGCAACCGCACGCCGTGGCGCTCGAACACTTCGATCAGGCCAATCTCGGCCTTATAGAGCTCCCAGCCCGACGTAACGAAGCCACCATCCTTGTTGCTGTCTGAATAGCCGAGCATCACTTCCTGCACCCCACCCCGGCTGTCCACCAGTTTGCGATAATCATGCAGCGACAACATCCGGTCCATGATGCCGCTCGAAGCCTGCAAATCCTCGATGGTCTCAAACAGCGGGACGATATTGATCGCGCTGCGGCCCGAGGGATGGACAAGGCCGGCCTCTTTCAGAAGCAGCGCAACCTCCAGCATATCGGACATCCCCTTGCACATGGAGATAATGCATTGGGGAATAACGTCCGCGCCGAATTTGGCATGCGCTTCGGCGGCTGCACGGAAGACCGCGAGTTCACCAAGCGTCTCGTCAGAGTATTTCACGAATGCCGACGTCAGCGGCCGTGCACTGCGCAGTTCGTTGGCGAGAAGCGCGATCCGGGCTTCTTCGTTCAGTGCCAGATAGGACATGCCGGGCGTCGCTGCGTCGATCAGTTCGGCGACGGTGCGTTCGTGCACCGCAGAATTCTGCCGCATATCGAGACTGGCGAGGTGAAGGCCGAAACAATCCAGGGCGCGGCGCAGCAGCCGCAGCCGCCCGCGCGCAATCACGCCCGAATTGTTTGATATCAGCGAGCGATCGAGAATATCGAGATCGGCTTTGTACTCCCCGACATTGGCATAGCAAGCCGCTTCTCCAACCGGCCGCCGGGTAATTCCCACATCCAGCTTCAGCGCGGTGGCGGTAAGCCGCGCATAGATACCGGATACCGCCAGCCGGTAAGGCTCGCCACTTCGGTGCGGCGAGGTATCGGGCGAGCGCTGCGCGAGCGCACGCAATTCGTTGGAAACATCGGCAAGATGCGCCGCGAGCGAAAGTTCGGCGCCCAGCGCGTGCAGTTCCTCAAGGTAAAACCGCAGCACGCGGCTGCTCTGCAGGCGCAGCGTGCCGCGCATCACCTCCGCCGTAACGAAAGGATTGCCGTCGCGGTCGCCGCCGATCCAGCTTCCCATCCTCAGGAACGACGCCAGTTCTCCGGACGCGCCGCCCTCGCCCTCGTTCAATCGATCCTCAAGCGCGCAATGCAGCCGCGGCACCTCGTGCAGGAAGGTGTAATTGTAGAATGAAAGACCGTTCGCGACCTCGTCGAGCACCGTGAGCTTGGTGCGGCGCAGAAGATTGGTCTGCCACAGCGTCAGCACCGCGCGGCGCAACTGCTCGTCGCTCGCCTCGATTTCTTCCGGGGTAAGCTGGACGCGTTCGCGCCGGTCCAATAGCGCGGCGATTTCCATTTCGCGGTCCATCGTGCTCTTGCGGCGAACTTCGGTGGGGTGCGCGGTCAGAACCGGGCTGACCAGGGCACTTGCGAAAAAGCGGCGCAGATCGGCCGCGCTGAAGCCGGCGGCCCGCGCATGCGCCAGGGTCTGCTTCAGCGTTCCTGGACGCGTTCCGCCGGCGGTAGAGCGTGCCCGCATCTGCCGGATATTGTTCTGATCTTCGGCGATGTTGGCGAGGTGCGAAAAATAACTGAAGGCGCGCACGATGCGAACGGTTTCGCTGGTCGACATGCTGTCGAGGATGATTTCGAGCTCGCGCCGCGCCGGCCTGTCGTTATCCCGGTGGAACCGGATAGAGGTCTGCCGGATGCGTTCGACCAGATCGAACACGTCGGCACCTTCCTGATCGCGCACGGTGTCGCCGAGGATGCGTCCGAGCAACCGGATATCGTTCCGCAGCCGAGCATCTTCTTCAAGCGCCAAGGCTTCGTCGGCGCGATTGGGCCGGAGGTCGCCGTCGGAAGGCATGATCTGGGAGGACATGGCTGACTGCTCCAAGAAACTGCCCGGCAATCCCATGAGTCGCAATTTTTCAGCCTCAGCGCAAGATCAAGAAAAAGGCTATTTACTTCGTCTTTCCCGCGAACGCGGGCAAGACCTCGCTTGCCGCTTAAGAGGTCCCGAAGCACGTCGAAATCCATTTCCTCCGGTTCGAAAACCCGACCAACAGGTCGCTCTTCAGGATGAGGCTTTGATAGGACTCAAACGTCGGCGAAGCGTGGCGCACGCTTCTCGACATTGGCGCGCACCGCTTCGAGCTGATTGGCTCCGCCCATCAGTTTCATCTGCTCGACCGATTCGGCTGATAGCGCCGGGCCGGGATCGACGGCCAGATTGTTCAGCATGCGCTTGGCGGCTCGGATCGCATCCGGACTCTTGCCTGCGATCTCACGTGCGACCTCAAACGCCGTGGCGCGCGGGTCGTCGCAGATCCGCGTCGCGAGGCCGTAGCTCATCGCCTCCTGCGCCGAGAAAATCCGCCCCGTATAGGTCAGCTCGCGCAGGATATCGTCACGCACCAGGCTGGCCAGGATCGGCGTCCCCGCCATATCCGGCACCAGCCCCATTTGATCTCCATGATCGACATCCGCGCATCGGGGCTAAGGAAGCGAATGTCGGCGCCGAGTGCGAGCTGAAAGCCGCCGCCGAACGCCACGCCCTGGATCGCGGCAATTACCGGCACCGGAAGCTGCCGCCAGCCCCACACCGCTTGCTGCGGGAAATTCGCCAGCCCATGCGTGCGCACCGTCAAGTCGCGCTGTTCACCACCTGCTATCCCGTTACCGCCATTCTCCTTCATGGCGGCGAAGCGGCCCATGTCGAGGCCGGCACAAAATGACCGGCCCTCGCCGGACAATACTACCGCGCGCAGGCCTTTTTCATGGGCGAGCCGCTCAGAGGCAGCGACGAGTGCATCGAACATGGCGGCATCGAGCGCGTTCATCTTCTCCGCCCGCACCAGACGGACGTCGGCAACGCCCTCCGAGATCGACACCGAGACGCGCTTCTCCATTGGAATAGTTCTCCCTGCTTCTTTGTTTGTTTGCCGCTTTACAGAAAGGCGTTGTCCGGATTTAGTCAGTCCAGCAATTAATAGACAATCCCTTTTTACCGGAAACCTCCAATGTTCAACGAACAGCTACTCGCCGGCCGGCGCATTCTTGTCACCGGCGGCGGCACCGGACTCGGCAAGTCGATGGCCGCGCGCTTCCTCGAGCTCGGCGCCGATGTTCATATCTGTGGCCGCCGCAAGGGCGTCTGCGACGAAACCGCCACTGAACTGATGGACCTCTATGGCGGCCGGGTCGCGACCCACGGCGTCGACATCAGAAACCCGCTCGCGGTCGATGAGATGATCGAGACGATTTTCACCGAAGGCCCGCTCACAGACCTCATCAACAACGCCGCCGGCAATTTCATCTCGCGCACCGAGGACCTGACGCCGCGCGGCTTCGACGCGGTCGCCAATATCGTCATGCACGGCACGTTTTACGTGACGCACGCGGTGGGCCGGCGCTGGATCGCCGGCAAGCATCGCGGCAACGTGGTGTCGATCACCGTGACATGGGTCCGCAACGGCAGCCCCTATGTCGTGCCCTCGGCGATGAGCAAATCCGCGATCCATGCGATGACCATGTCGCTGGCGACGGAATGGGGACGCTACGGCATCCGGCTCAACACCATCGCGCCTGGCGAAATTCCGACCGAAGGCATGAGCAAGCGGATCAAGCCCGGCGACGAAGCCGGTGCGCGCACCATCGCGGTAAATCCGATGGGCCGCGTCGGAAAGATGGAGGAACTGCAGAACCTCGCGGTATTCCTGATTTCCGGCGGCTGCGACTGGATCAACGGCGAGACCATCGCGATGGATGGCGCTCAGGCGCTGGCGATGGGCGGCAACTTCTATCAGTTGCGCGACTGGTCCGACGCCGACTGGACCCAGGCGCGCGATTCGATCAAGGCGCAAAACGAAAAGGACCGCGCTGCGCGGGGGTGATTTCACATCGTTCTCGCGAGTCGCCGAACAGGAATACTGCTGGGCGGCTTCGCTGTTAATACGCCGACGGGAATTACGGCCGGTCATCACCTTGCAATAAAAGTGCGGTTTACGTGCCGGGCTACAATCTTCGCCTCGGCAGCCAGCGCGAAAACATTCTGTTTTGCGTCTCCGTGAGAAGACCTTCCCTGAAATTGGAGAGACGCCAAATGATCTCAAGTCAGCTTGCTATCCAGGTTTCGCGTCGACCGCGCGCCTGGAAACATCTTACGGCCAGCGTTGCGACAATCCTGCTTGTGACGTGCGGGGCGGCTTCTGCGCAGTCCGTTAACTTTAAAGGCAAGACGTTCGTCAACAAAGGACTTGTTGGCGTCGCCCGCGTCCCCTCCAACGCCCAAGACCAATTTGGCGACACGCTGGGTGGATTTGGGTCCGGCATGGCCATGGATCTCGACAGCTGGCACAAGAACCGCGACGGAAGCTATGGCGGCACGCTCTATATGCTGCCGGATCGCGGCTGGAACACCCAGGGTACCGTGGATTATCGCGGCCGGCTGCATCGCTTTGAACTCACGCTCAATCCGATTTATTCCGGCAGCACCACCAGCCAGAACCAGTTGCAGTTGCAATACAAGAGCTCGGTTCCGTTTCACTGGTGGGGCGGCGTCCAGACCACCGGCCTCGATCCAACTGGGGTCCAGCACGCAACTCCGGCTTTCCCCGAGCTGCCGATCGTTTCGAACGGCAACATCCCCGTCGATGACGAAGCGGTGGTGCATGTCGGCGACGGTACGGTGTGGGTGAGCGATGAATACGGTCCTTACGTCTATCACTACGACCATGACGGCGCGTTGCTGCATGTGATTCGGCCGCCGGACGCCTTCATCCCGATGCGCAAGGATGCGTCCGGAAACCTGGTGGATAATTTCTCCGCCAACAGCCCTCCGGCCGGTGTACCCGCCACCGCTGGCAACCCCGTATCCGGCCGCCAGAACAATCAGGGCTTGGAAGGCCTGGCGATGAGCCCGGACCGCAAGACGCTGTTCATCCTGCTGCAGAGCGCGCTCATTCAGGATCTCGACGCCACCAGTGCGACGACGATCAAGCTGACACGCCATAACACCCGGCTGCTTGCCTACGATCTTCGCAGTCACGAGCCCAAACTGATAGGCGAATATGTCGTTCAGCTGCCGCTGTTTCAGGACCAGACCACGAGCACGCAAACCCTGTTGACCGCGGCGCAAAGCGAAATGCTCGCGCTCAACGATCATCAGTTCCTGGTGCTCGCCCGCGACAGCTCCGTAGGAGAGACGTACCCGGCCACCCCAGGCTCGAAGTATCGCAGCATCGATCTGGTCGATATTTCCGGCGCGACCAACATTGCAGGCACCGCCTATGACAACGCCGGCACTCCGGTTGCTCCGCACGGTGTTCTCAACAGCTCGATCACACCTGCCGCCTATCAGAAGTTCCTCGATATCAACGATAATACCCAGTTGAACCGTTTCGGTCTGCACAACGGCGTTCCCAACGACAGCAATGACCTCTACGAGAAATGGGAGAGCATGGCCGTGGCGCCGATTGGAGACAAGCAGGCGCCGAATGACTACTTCCTGTTCGTCGGAAGCGACAACGACTTCATTACGCAGGATGGCCACATGGTTAATCAATCGTACAAGGACAACTCGGGGTACAATGTCGATACTCTGGTTCTCGTCTATCGCGTGACGCTTCCAAGCTATATCCAACCGGATGTCGAACAGGACGAGCACGGCCGCGACGATCGCGATCACGATCACCGATAAACCTGTCGCTTACGTCCTGGCCTTCGGCCGCTGGTCCTCTCCATTGCGGAGGGCCGGCGGCCGGCAAGGACCGTCAGGTGAACCAGCGCAATATTGGTCGTCCCCGCACGCGGGGACCACCAACTCGTTGAGGCAGCGGATCGCGCGCCTCACTCCCTCAGTGCTTCCCCGCCCCCATATAGCCGAACAGAAACCCCGCGACCTTGCGCTTCTGGATTTCCTCGCTGCCTTCGGTGATGCGGTAGCGGCGGTGATGCCGGTAGATGTGTTCGAACGGCTTGTGACGCGAATAGCCCATGCCGCCATGTACCTGCATGGCGCGGTCGGCGGCCTCGCAGCACAACCGGTTCGCCCAGTAATTGCACATCGAGACCTTGTCGGAGAGCGTGTGCTCGACCTGCGCTTGCGTGAGTTTGTCCATCTCCCACGCGGTCTTGCGAATTAACAGCCGCAGCATCTCCGCCTGAGTCGCCAACTCGACCAGCGGCCACTGGATCGCCTGGTTCTCGGCCAGCGCCCGCCCAAAGGGTTTGCGTTCCCTGGCGTATTTCACGCTTTCCTCGATGCAGTACACGGCGGCCCCCAGCGAACTCGCGGCCTGCCGGATACGGTTCTCATGCACGAAGCATTGCGCCAGCGACAATCCGCGGCCGATCTCGCCGAACAGCGCGTCGTCAGGCACGAACACGTCGGTGAAACTGACGCGCGGATGATCGGTCGGCATGTTGAAGGTCCACATATATTCCTCGACCTTCACGCCTTTGCTCTTCGCCGGCACCAGGAAACAGGTAATGCCGCGCGCGTCGCCGTCATTGCCGCTGGTGCGGGCGAAAAGCGCGCAATGGGTCGCGACATGCATGCCGGTGGTCCACATCTTCTCGCCGTTGATTACCCACCCCGAGACGCCATCGCGGGTCGCCTGTACGGCGCGCGTTTCCATGTGGGTCGCATCCGAGCCGTGCTCGGGCTCGGTGAGGCCAAAGGTGATGCGGTATTTTCCGGTGATCGAGCCTTCGATCATCGCTTTCTGGTCGTCGCGGCCGTAGCGGTCGAGCATCGTCACCAGCGGCAGATTGCCGACGATCGAATGCTCGTTCTGCAGATCGTTGTGCAGGCCAAGTCCCTTGGATGCAAAATGCTCGCGGATAACCGCCATCCAGAGATTGGAGCCATCCTTGCCGCCGTAGCGTTTCGGTATGGCGAAGCGCAGATGGCCCGCACTGTCGGCGAGATTTTTCACCGTTCGCAGCAGCGTTTCCCATTCATGCCGTGGCAGCCCGCCATTGTCGAAATCGGTGCGCGCCCATTCGCGGCGATGATCGAAGAAACGGATGTTGTCATCGGCATTTTCGATCGGCTTGATCTCGCGCGTGATAAATTGGTCGAGCTCGGCGAGATAGGCGACCAGGTCGGCCGGCAATGCAAAGTCCAAGGCAACTCTCCCAGATGTCGTTTGTTGTGGTTATCGCCAGACCGCGCGAAAAGGACCTGCGCAATCGATTAAGGTGAGAACTCCAAAGCAAGTCAAGCAATGGAATATGGCTTGTGGCGCGGAGGCCTACCTGCGAATTGGATGGAATCGAACGGCGAGAGCAAGCTAGTATTGCAGCAAATATTCCTCGCCACAGAAAAATCACGGGAGCAAACATGGACTTGAAATTTTCCAAAGTCACGCGCAAGGGCGCGATCACGATCGTGACGCTGTCGCGCCCGGAAGTGTACAACGCGCTGCATACCGACGCGCATTTCGAGCTGAACAAGGTGTTCGACGATTTTTCCGCCGATCCGGAGCAATGGGTCGCAATCGTCACCGGCGCCGGCGACAAGGCGTTCTGCGCCGGCAACGATCTGAAATGGCAAGCGGCCGGCGGCAAGCGCGGCACGGACAAGGGCGGGTTCGCAGGGCTTACCTCGCGCTTCGATTGCGACAAGCCGATCATCGCCGCCGTTAACGGCGTCGCGATGGGCGGTGGTTTCGAGATCGCGCTTGCCTGCGATCTCATCATCGCCTCTGAAAATGCCACCTTCGCGCTGCCCGAGCCGCGCGTCGGACTTGCCGCGCTCGCCGGCGGATTGCACCGGCTGCCCCGGCAAATCGGCCTCAAGCGCGCCATGGGCATGATCCTCACCGCGCGTCACGTCACCGCCCGCGAAGGCCACGCGCTCGGCTTCGTCAACGAGGTGGTTCCGCAAGGCGAAGCGCTGGCGGCGGCGGAGCGTTGGGCCGACACGATCTGCAAGAACAGCCCGATGTCGATCCGCGCTTCCAAGCAGGCAATCCAGAAGGGCCTTGCGGGCGCGCTGGAGCAGGCGATCGCCGAGCAGCGCGATTATCCGGCTGTGAAGGCGATGGTGGCGTCGCAGGACTATATCGAGGGGCCGAAAGCGTTTTCCGAAAAGCGCCCGCCGAAATGGGTGGGGAAGTAGCTCGTTGTCGGCGTTGCGAGCGAAGCAAACACTTTCCCCGTCATTCCGGGGCGCCACAAAGTCGCGAGTCCGGAATCCATAACCACCGTCGGGAGTATGGATTCCGGGCCTGCGCCTAGTGGCGCATCCCGGAATGACGATGATGGACGTTTGGGCACTAATTGCTCTTACTCCCCAACTCCCTCCGATACGACGCATAATTGGGCTGATCGACCGCGAGCTTGTCCATCGTGGTCTGCCACAGGTGATCGGCGAGCCCGGGCGTCTGCAGGTCGACCTCGCCCTTCGCGATACGATCGGCGAGCACGCGGTTGAGTTCGCCGAGCGAGCCCTGCATGCCCAGCAATTGCGACAGCCGGGAAACTTCCGCGGCATCGCTGCGGCTCTCAAGCGCCAGCTGGCGCGTCACGAGGTCGAGCGCGTTGATCGAGACCCGCAGCTTGAACGCGTTATGCCCGCTGATCATGGGCGCGATATCGTTGCGCAAGAAGTCCGCGACCGCATTGATCAGCTCTTCCGGTGTCGGTTCGTCCTGCATCTTATTTCCCCCGCGGTACAAGCAGCCGCAACAGATCGATCTCGGTTTCCGACGAGCGGCGTCCGATCATTGCACGCTCGACCGAATGCTCGGGTCCGAGGCGAAAGCGCTGCATCATTCCGCAGCACATCACGCCCCAGCGCAGCGTGCCCATTACTTCCCAGAACATCACCCGATCAGGATCAACGCGGCGGCCAGCCGATTCATAACCCGCGAACAATTCCTCACGCGCGCCGAAGCCGCCGACCGGCTTGTCGATCTCGCCGAAGCGCCACGAATTGACGCAGATCCACCCCAGATCCTCCATCGGATCACCTGTATGCGCCAGTTCCCAGTCCAGCACCGCGCGCAACCCCGCGGGGCCGATGATGAGATTGCCATGGCGAAAATCGCCGTGCACCAGCGTCACCTCCTCCGACGGACCGGGATCGCGCTCGCGCAGCCAACGCAGCGCCAGTTCGAACACCGGCCGCGGCCATTCGAAGCTGCGGTAGTCCCGCTCTAGCTCGGCAATCTCCTTCGCAGCCGTCATGCGGCGAAGTTCAGGCAGTTGCTGCAAGGCCAATCCATGGATGGTTGCCAGAACTTTCCCGAGCTGGCGCGCCAACTTCGGGCGGGCCTGCGCAAACTGGTCTTCGCGCAGAATCTTGCGCGGGATGGTTTCGCCGTCGACCCGCTCCATGATGAAGCCGGTGCCGAGGTCGTCCTGCGGCTGCAGCACATGAAGCACCCGCGGCGACGGCACGCCGGCGCTGTGAGCAAGTCGCATTAACACCGCTTCCGCGTTCAGCCCGGCCGCGCGGGCCGGCGCGGCGCCATAGCCGACCGGCGCGCGGCGCAGGATCGCGCCGATATTGCCATCGGGACGAACGATATCGAACGACCAGGTCTCCTGGCTGGCGCCACCGGAGAGCCTGACAGCACCGACCACGCCGGTCGCGCCCGAACACCACGACGCGACGCAGCGTCCGAGCAGCGCTTCCATCATCTGCCCTTGAACTTTGCCGGACGCTTCTCGAGGAATGCAGTGACGCCCTCTTTGAAATCTTCCGCCGCACCGGCGATCCGCTGCGACTCGAATTCAAGGTTGAGCTGATCCTCGAACGAGTTGTCCGGGCTTTCCCAGTATAATTTGCGGATCAGCGACAGCGCCACTGTTGGACCATTCGCCAGCTCAAGCGCGAGCTTCATGGTCTCTTCCATCAGCGCCGCATCATCATAAACGCGATTGACAAGGCCCCATTCCAGCGCCTTTTCGGCCGGAAGCCGTTCGCCCATCAGCGACAGTTCGACCGAGCGCGCCTTGCCGATCAGCCGCGGCAGCAGCCAGGTCGATCCGCAGTCCGGCACCAGGCCGATGCGGCGGAACGCCTGCAAAAAGTAAGACGACCGCGCGCACAGGATCATGTCGCCCATCAGCGCGAAGCTCATGCCGGCGCCGGCGGCAGGTCCGTTGACCGAGGTGACGATCGGGCAATGCAGGTTGCGCAGACGCCGCAGGAACGGATGAAACGCGGTTTCCAGCGCCGCACCCGCGTTGCTCTTGCCCGGCTTCTGATTGTTGCGGCCCTGCAAATTGGCGCCGGTGCAAAACGCACGACCCGCGCCGGTCATAACCAAGCAACGTACCTCGGCCTTCTTGTCGTCGATGTCGTCGAGCGCCTCGCCGAGGCCGCCTAGCATATCGATCGAGACCGCGTTCATCACCTCCTGATGGTCGAGCTTCAGGATGGCTACCGGACCGTCGATATCGAGCGTGACGTGTTTGAACTGCATCTGTTTCCTCATGAGTTGTGACCGCGTTATTTCGCTTCGCGGTATAAAGGGCTTCAATCTCGAAGCCATATTTGATTTTCTGCGCGAGCTTGTCCATGGTTGTGACAG
>DASXJV010000044.1:0-4795 GCA_036497205.1 Bradyrhizobium sp. | reverse complement strand
CATGCGGCTGCCCGGCGGCCCGAAAGGATCGGCGACGAAACGTTCGGCGGTCACGTCCGGGCGGTTGAGATAGCCGCGCGCCAGACCGCTGCCGGCGATATAGAGTTCGCCCGCCACACCGACCGGCACCGGCTGCAGGCCGTCGTCAAGCACATAGACCCGCGTGTTCCAGATCGGACGCCCGATCGGCGCGAATTGGCCCTCGCCATCGTGCTGCCACGGCCCCGACGTCACCTGGATCGTTGTCTCGGTCGGACCGTAAAGGTTGACCAGTCGCACGTTCCAGGCCGACGTCACGGTTCGCGCCAGACTCGAAGCCAGTGCCTCGCCACCGGCGAAGACCTGCCTAAGGCAATGCCTATCTGCCGGACCGATCAGTTCGGATGTTGCCGCGAGCAGCGACGGCACGAACTGGGCAACGGTGATGCCCTGATGCCTGATGTAGTCGATCAACAGCTGTGGATCGCGCGTGACATGGGCAGGCGCAACGTTCAGCGCCGAACCTGAAAGCAGCGGCAGCCAGATCTCCCAACCCGCGGCATCGAAGGAGACCGAGGTCCGAGCTAGCACTCGGTCCTGTTCGCTCACCGGGTATTCGCTCATCATCCACAGCATGTGATTGAGGAGACCACCCTGCGAGACGACGACGGCTTTTGGAGTTCCGGTGGAGCCGGAAGTGTAGATGACGTAGGCAGGGTCGAGCGGTGCGAAGCGGTCCTGGTTGCGCGGGTTGGTGTCAGGCTGGCGGGCGAGCATGTCGGCGGTGTGCTGACCCAGCACAAGGCGCGGCGCGGTCTCGGGCGGGCGCTGGGCGATGGCGTTGGCGGTGATGAGGCACACTGGCTTGGCGTCGGCGAGCATAAAGGCGAGGCGGTCGGCGGGATAATCCGGGTCGAGCGGCAAATAGGCGGCGCCGCTCTTGAGGATGGCGAGCAGGCAGACGATCAGTTCGGCGGAGCGCGGCAAGGCAACGGCGACGATCTGCTCGGGGCCGGCGCCTTGCGCGATCAAAAGATGCGCGAGCCGGTTGGCGCGGGCGTTGAGGGCGGCATAGCTGAGCGTAGTGTCCTCACAGATCACGGCGGTGGCGTCACCGCGCCGCACGACCTGAGCCTCGATCAGCGCCGGCAATGTCGTCAGCGGCACGGCGCGCGTGGTGTCATTCCACTCGACCAGGACCCGATGCCGCTCCGCCGCGTCAAGAATGTCGATTGCGCCAATCGGCCGGCTGGGATCGCGCACGATGGCGTCGACCAGCCTCGCGAGACGTTGCAGGTGACCGGCGAGATCCTTTGCGCTGTAGAGCGCGGGATTGGCATCGAAATCAATCCGCAGGCCGTTGCCATCGCCGCGATCGTAGACGAATACGGCAAGGTCGTCGGCCGAGCCATTGGACAGGTTGTGCGTCGTCGCACCATGGCCGGCGAAGCGGAGATCGTAGTCAAACGGTTCGATATTGATGACGGTCGTAAAAAGGTGCTGGTTGGTGGGAAGCAGGTTGAGGTCCCGCCTCAGGTCCTCATACCTGTAGCACTGGTGACGAATCGCCTCGCGGACTTGCCGTCCCACCTCGCGAATCAGCGATGTGGCGCTCATGCCCGGACTCATGGCCAAACGCAGCGGCACGGCGTTCGCGATCATGCCGGGAATGCGGCGCAGGCGCCCCTTGGGCCGCGCCGCGACCGGTAGACCGATGACCAGATCTTCAACACCTGTCACGCGATACAGATAGGCCGCGATCGCGGCGATCATGATCTGCGGCAGACTTGCGCCGCTCACCTGCGCTGTCGCGCGCAGCGCCTTGACGCTTTCGGCAGAGAGATGGGTAGTCTGACGGAGCAGGCCGCCGGCATTTTGCCGTCGCTGATCGGCGAGACTGAACGCCACCGGCCGATCGGCGAAGTGCGTCAGCCAATATTGGCGGTCCCGTGCAAATCGTTGCGAGCCTCGATACGTGGTCTCTTCTTCAAGCAGGAACTCCAGCGGACCGAACGTGCCCTCTTCGGGAGAGCGTCCCTCGGCCAACGCGGTGTAGATCTCGGCGACGCGCCGCGCGAACAACCCGCCGGTGAAGCCGTCCATGACGATGTGATGGCTGCGATGGTACCAGAAATAGTGTTCCGGCGCGGCCTTGAACAAGGCGCAGACCCAAAGCGGCCCTGTCAGCAGATCGACCGGTCGAACGAGCTCCGCCATCATCCAGCGTTCTGC
Organism: Bradyrhizobium sp.; assembly: GCA_036497205.1. GTDB lineage: Bacteria > Pseudomonadota > Alphaproteobacteria > Rhizobiales > Xanthobacteraceae > Bradyrhizobium. The sequence continues at coordinate 2,584 of DASXJV010000044.1, read as the reverse complement.
CGCGGCCCGCGGATCCGGCTCGGAGCTGACATCGATGAACGGAAATGTCGTATCCAATTTAGGGGAAATCAGCTGTCGAGGCCCATCGCTCTGCTCGATGAACCGTACCCGCACGGTTTCCGCCTCGATTCCGGCCTGCCGCAAGGCCGTCTCGAACAGCGCAGGATCGATCGGCCCGTGAATTTCGATGGACTCGGCCAGATTGAATATCGAATCCGGCGAGCTGAATTTCTGGGCAAACCACATGCCGGTCTGGGCAGCGGTGAGCGGCAGCAGCTGTGCAGAGTTGTTGATTGCGTCCACGGCTTCCCCAATTCTGTATGTCTTTGACGATGATCGATGACCGGCTCGACGACTAGGCGCGCTGGATATCGACGCCGGTTCCTGGACGCATGTCCGTCCAATTCTCGTTGACGTATTCGATGCAGGCCCGGCGGGAGCTCTGCTCGCAGGCGATAGACCAGCCGGCCGGAATTTCGGCGGCTGCGGGCCAAAGCGAATGTTGATCTTGTTCATTGATCAGGACGACGAACGCGCCGCCTTGATCGTCGAAAGGGTTGCTCATGTGTGGTGCTCCGATATGGACGATGAGGATGAATTCAGTGCTGCGCTTGCGCTCAGGCCGCGGCTGCGTGCGCGAGGCCCGCGCGTGCTCCAAGCTGTCGGAGGATTGGTACGGACACCTCGAGCTGTCCGGCCATGGCGATGGTGTTGCCGATTCGGCGCGCTGGGCCGAGGCGCTCGATTTGCCAGCCAGCGCGCCTCAGGACTCGCTCCATTCGCACGTCGACGACACAGGCAATCGCGCTTATGCCGTTTGACAGGCCGAATTTCAGAACACCGATCAGCAAATCGTAGGTCGTTTGCGACAGGCCTGCTGCGGCCACGGTGCTGTTCCCGTTGGCGGCAAATCGGCTGGCTTCCCACACCCGTTCGCCGCGAGGCACGGCTCCCTTGGTCACAAAAGACGGAAAAATGTCGCGAAGCATATTCGGACCGGTCGTCGGTAGCAGGCGGACGCAACCGTTGAGGTTACCGTACCTGTCCATCGAGAGCACATAGTTCGGCCCCAGGGCGTCGTATTCGTCGACCTCAAGTTCGCCGGTTACGGTGACGTCCCAGCCGAGCCGGTCCTTGAAGACAGCCTTCCGAATGCGATGCATTTCATACAGATTGCTGACGTTGCGCTCTGCGTTGTCTTTGGTGACAATTCTTATCATCGGAGTCCTCATCCCGTACTTCAGGATGGAACACTACCGCACGGCGAGCATCCGCTTGAGCTGTCTACCTTGACAGGTATGCTGCACGCGGCGGGGATGCGAGAAGTCGGAGCTGGACGCGCGTGAACGCGGTTCCGCGGTGCGTGGCCGAAACAAGACACAATGCTGCCGCGATAGACCAATGAGCGCTGAGGCTCGGCCCGCCGGCACCTATGATACGAGGACGCGCACCGGCCGCCACGGGCCGCTAATGACTATTCAGGGCCCAGGCTTCGGATTGCATCAACGAGTTGCTACATACCGATGATGTCGTACATCAGTCCCTTGGCGACCGCCTGCTGCACCGTCGCCACTCCGAGCTTGCGCTTGGCGTTCTCGGTGTGAAAGACCACCGTTCGCCGGCTGATGCTTATAATTTCCGCGGTATCCAAAGTGCTCTTTCCGCGAGCTGCCCATTGCAGGCAGGATCTCTCGCGCTGAGTCAGGCATGGGCGAAGCGATGAAATGGGCGCCGGCGTTACATTGCGCAGTCTCGCATGCAAGTAGATCGCAATGAGATGCAGCTGATGGCGGTATTCCTCGACTCGGGCATCAAACGTCGAAGGGGAACCCGAATCGGCGACCGTGAGCGTTGCGACCTTTCCCTGACGATCATGGATCGGAATGGTGACGCCATGTTGAATCCCGAACTCGCTAGCCCTTTCCAACAGCCACTTTTGCTTTCTGGTTAGCTTTGTATCGAATCGATCGGTCGACCACGCGAAGGGAAGCGTCGTTGCGATCGAGCGCGCGATCACTGGATCGATCCTGTCATACCGATTTACGCAGTACTGCTCCGCCCAGGAACTCGGATACGTCGTCATTGCCAGCGTGTCATCATCATCGCCTCGTGGTGCGAAGCTCAGATAGGCAAAACATGGAAAACCGTATTGATCCAAAGTTCGTCGCAACAAACCCTCAATGTCAGACGTGTTGTCGTGCAGCGAAAGATTTTGAACGAATTGTTCGAATATTTTATTCATTTGCACGCCCTTGTCCCGTTGCGCCTAAACAGTCGATCGTTCATTACCGATTTGCGGCACCTGACAACATTTCTGATTTGTGTCGTGACACAGTCGTCACAACGATCGCAGAATAATATTGGTTGCTGACTAAATTGTGTCAGCCGTCAGATGAGTCTGCTCTAGGGACGCTTGCCGCGCGCGATGGGGAATGCAGTCCGCTATTGTCTAGTCGTTGAGCGAAATTGTGCCGCATGAAGCCGCGAAATCCAATTCAGCTACGCCTGACGTTATCGCGCATCGGCAACGACTGCTCGAATGTCTCGGCCCGCGAGGCGACGGGTAAGCAAGAATCAGAGCATC
>DASXJV010000043.1:0-1544 GCA_036497205.1 Bradyrhizobium sp. | reverse complement strand
GGCGATGCCCGACGTGATCTCCAACAAGGTGCAGGTGATCTTCGACAATCTGCCGACGGCGGCGCAACAGGCGCGCGGCGGCAGCGTGCGCGGGCTCGGCGTCACCTCGGCCAGGCGGTGGCCGAGCGTGCCCGACATTCCCGCGATCGCCGAGACCGTGCCCGGCTATCAGGCCACCGTGTTCTACGGCATGTCGGCGCCCAAGGACACGCCGCCCGAGATCGTCGCCACTCTGAACAAGGCGATCAACGCGGTGCTCAACGACCCCAAGCTGATCGCGCGCTTCGCCGAGATCGGCGGCGTGCCGACGCCGATGACGCCGGAGGCCTACGGCAAATACATCGCCGCCGAGACCGAGAAGTGGCGCAAGGTGGTGGAGTTTGCCGGGGTGTCGGTGGATTGAGTCAAGCCGAAGGCCTCGGGATACGGACTGCGATTTCGCCTTCGGCGAAGTCGCTCCACACCTCCATTCTGCGGATCGTTTGGGCATTGACATGAAGCGCGTAATCCTGCTCGACAAATTCATTCAGCAGGTAGTGCGGCAAGTCGGCACCGTAGTAGATGATATCCGCCCCCATGATTGATAAAACGGGATTGCCGTCGCAGCAGGGTTCGGCAACCAGGAACCGATGAGCGAAGATTGGCAAGAGCCGCGGCCAAGTCTCAAAGTCTTTCCGAGCAACATCCAGTGCGGCTGAATTCGTTTCAGGCCTGTTTCCCCAGCGCTTGAGCCAGAGATAATTTCTTTCGATACCTAACGCGAGACCGCGGAAGACCCATTCGATGCTCTCGTCGTACGCGCGCTTGTCGAAATTGAACCACGGAAACAGCAGCCCACCCGGATCCTGAAGGTTGCGGAAGAGATACGCGAAATCGTTCGGCACGCGGAAGCCAAGCTCGGCCTCGATCGATGCAATTTGCCCGATCGACAGGCCGGGAGCGCCAAAGTTGATCGGGGCGCGCTTGCGGTCCCATTGCCTGCTCTTCAAGAGCTTGAAGAATTCCGGTCCCAATTCCATGATGCTCGACTTTCTCTCGAACCCGCACCGCCCTTGCTCGCCGCGCGAGCGAAGGCTGGTGGGCCCGGCAGGACTCGAACCTGCAACCAGACCGTTATGAGCGGCCGGCTCTAACCATTGAGCTACAGGCCCCGCAGCAATCATGCGGCGCCGCCACCGTTTACAGGGCAAGGGGCGTTCCGGCAATGCCGCCGGAACGCCCCCATCTTTCGTCGGTGAGCGCTTTTCATCCTGTTAACTTGTCAAACAGCCCGCCTCTCTTCGAGACGCCGCGATCAATCGCCGTCGCGCGGCCCGATCGTCGCCTCCACGGCGACAATTGTCTGATTGGAATCACGGACCGCTTTCACCGATATCTGCAGCCGGTGAGTCTCGCCGTTCTTGTGGACCATCGGTGAGATCGTGATCTCCGGCAGCGTGCTGACGCCGGTCTGCACGAAGCGGGCGAAGCCGGCATGATGGCGTTCACGAAGATGCGCGGGCATGATGAGCGCGATGGATTGGCCCAGCGCCTCGGCTTCGGTG
>DASXJV010000042.1:0-7177 GCA_036497205.1 Bradyrhizobium sp. | reverse complement strand
CGTCCAGATCCAGAACAGGATCAGACTCGCCAGCGCAAAACCGCCGATAAACGGATAGCCCTCGGGGTGAACAGGCGGAATTTGCGCGCGGATGGAATTGGTGATGGACATCAAAATTCACAATCGTTCTTTCCCTCTCCCCGTAGGAGAGGGTGGCGCGCCGCCAAGCGGCGTGCCGGGAGAAGTGTTTGTACCATCGGCCATGATTGCGTCGAGAACCTCATTATTCCAGAATCTTAAAATGCGAAACCCTCTTCCGGCTCGACTAACGTCGAGCGACCCTCTGCCACAAGGACCACAAGGGGAGCGAGGGGGACCATCCCCGAGCGCTCAGCCTAAACTGCGCCTTGTTATCATTCCGCAGCGGCCGGGGTTGCCAGCGCATCGTCGACCGGCGGCGGCGCCCGGTTCGGCGCCTCGTTTTCGTCGGCAATCCGCGCCAGCTTCTCCCGCGCCTCTTGAGCCTCACGCTGCCTGTTCCACATACTGGCATAAAGTCCGCCTGCCGCCAAAAGCTGGGAGTGAGTTCCGCGCTCGACGATACGGCCCTGATCCAAAACGATGATTTCGTCGGCGCCCACGATCGTGGACAGTCGATGCGCGATCACCAGAGAGGTGCGGTTGCGCGAAACCCTCTCCAGCGCCTCCTGAATTTCATGTTCGGTATGGCTGTCGAGCGCCGAGGTCGCTTCGTCCAGCACCAGGATCGGCGGCGCCTTGAGGATGGTGCGCGCAATCGCGACCCGCTGCTTTTCGCCGCCTGACAGCTTCAACCCGCGCTCGCCGACCTGGGTCTCATAACCCTTCGGGGACATCCGGATGAAAGGATCGATCTGCGCGAGCTGCGCCGCTTGCTCGACCTCGGCATCGGTGGCGTCCCAGCGGCCATACCGAATGTTGTAGCGAATGGTATCGTTGAACAATACGGTGTCCTGCGGCACCATGCCGATCGAAGCCCGCAGCGACGACTGCGTGACATTTCGGATGTCCTGACCATCGATCAGTATCTTGCCGCTCGAGATGTCATAGAGGCGAAACAGCAGGCGCGAGATGGTTGATTTGCCGGCACCGGACGGTCCGACGATCGCGACCGTCTTGCCCGCGGGCACCTCGAAGCTGAGGCCTTTGAGGATCGGACGCTCGGGATCGTACGAAAATCGCACATCGTCGAAACGCACATTGCCTGATGTCACGATCAACGGCTTGGCGCCGGGAACATCCTTGATCTCCGGGTTCCGCGACAGGACGCTGAACATCTTTTCGATGTCGATGATCGCCTGTTTGATCTCGCGATAGACCATGCCCATGAAATTCAGGGGCTGGTAAAGCTGGATCATCATGGCGTTGACCATGACGAAATCGCCGACCGTATTTTTCCCGTTGCGGACTCCGATCGCGCACATCAGCATTGTCGCCGTAAGACCGGCCGTGAAAATGATCGCCTGCCCGGTATTGAGAATCGCAAGTGAGGTATAGGTTTTCACGCTAGCGCGTTCGTATCGCTCCATCGAGCGGTCGTAGCGCGTGGCTTCGCGCGCCTCGGCGCTGAAATATTTGACCGTCTCGTAGTTCAGAAGCGAGTCGATCGCCTTGGTGTTTGCCTCGGTGTCGGAATCGTTCATCTTGCGGCGAATCTCGATCCGCCATTCGGTCGCGATGTAGGTATAATACATGTAGATCACGACCATGATCAGGGTGACGAGCACGTAACGCCAGTCGAACTGCCACAGCAATACGGCCATCAGCAGAGAAACCTCGACGATGGTCGGAACCAGTTGCAGGATCACCATTCGCACAATGACTTCGATGCCGAGACGTCCGCGTTCCAAAACGCGGGTCAGGCCTCCGGTCTTGCGCTCCAGATGAAAGCGCAGCGACAGTTCATGCATGTGGACGAAGGTGAGAAAGGCGAGCTTGCGCACCGCGTGCATCGCCACTTTGGCGAAGACGCCGTCGCGCCATTGCGTCAGGATCGCCATCAGCACGCGCACGGCGCCGTAGCTTAACGTCATGATCAGGGGCGAGGCGATCAGCCACATCGTCCAGTTCGACGACTGCACGGGAGCGGTATCCGCGCCGGTCAGAGCGTCGATCGCCCATTTGAACGTAAACGGCACCGACAGCGTCGCCAGCTTGGCGACCAGTAGCAGCACCATCGACCAGACCACGCGCATCTTGAGATCGACGCGATCGCTGGGCCAGATGTACGGCCACAGATGCACCAACGTCCCGATCAGGGTCGCCTGTTCGATTGACTTGTTGGAGGGAGGCAGCGCTCCACCGGTGCCCCGGGACGAATCAGTGTGGGCCATCAATTAAGAGCCTGAGCAGAGCGGCGGACCGGTTCGCTGCTGCGCGTATTATTTGTGTTTATCCGCATTCTGCCCGTCATATAGAGCGTTTCGACGCCGCTTGCACCCTCGCGGGACGCGATTCTTTCGCGATTTGCCGGCATTGAAGAGGATTCCATTGCGTCAGCGAATCCGATAGGCTTGACGCTTTTACGTTGCAGTGCCACATGGCCGGCATGAACGAAATCAAAACCGTCTGTGTCTATTGCGGCTCCGGCCCCGGCACAAATCCCCGCTTTATCGAATCCGCCATTGCATTAGGAAAAGCACTCGCCGAGAACGGTATCCGCCTCGTCTATGGCGGCGGCTCGATCGGGCTGATGGGCGCCGTGGCCACCTCTGTCCTTGATCACGGCGGCACCGTGACGGGCATCATACCCGACTTTCTCACCTCCCGCGAACACGCACTGACGCGCGTGCAGGAAATGATCGTCACGCCCGACATGCACGAACGCAAGCGGTTGATGTTCGAGTGTTCCGACGCGTTCGTCGCACTGCCCGGCGGGATCGGCACGCTGGAAGAGTTGGTGGAGCAACTGACCTGGCAGCAACTTGGCCGCCATTCCAAGCCGGTCCTCCTCGCCAACATCGATGGCTTCTGGGAACCATTGCTCGCGCTGCTGGCGCACATGCGTGCGACCGAATTCATCAGGCCGAGCCTGGCGGTCAACATCCTGAAGGCCGAACGGGTCGAGGATATTTTGCCGCGGTTACGTGCCGCTGCGGCTCGCGCGGGCGAGGCTGCAAAGAAGCTGGAACCGGAGATAGTGCGCCGGCTTTAGCGGTTGGAATTATTCTCCGCATCATCCCCAGGGAACGTCACGGCTTCAATGCGATTGCCGTCGGGATCGATAATGAACGCCGCGTAGTAACGCACACGATCGTGCGGGCGCGGACCCGGTGCGCCGTCCGAGCGGCCTCCGGCGTTCAGCGCGGTGGCATGGAATGCGTCAACGTCGCCGGCTGATTTCGCGCGAAGACAGATATGTACGCCACTGAAGGGCCCGACATCGGCCATATCGCTTCGAAGATTGATCCAGAACTCCGGATAGGTCTTGCCGAAGCCGACTGTCGCGGCCGCGTCACCAGCCGTGAGAGCCCGAGCGGCGCCAGCGTCAATTCATAAAAACGCGCGGCGCGTTCCAGATCACTCACACCAACCGAGACATGATCGATCACCTCACGGCTCCTCAGGCCGGCGCGTTCGATTTCACCAGCTTGTAGACCACCGAATCCATCAATGCCTGAAACGAGGCGTCGATGATATTGGGCGACACGCCGATCGTGGTCCAGCGCTCGCCTCCTTCGTCTTCGCTCTCGATCAGCACCCGCGTCACCGCTTCGGTGCCGCCATTGAGAATACGCACGCGGTAGTCGATCAGCTTCAGGCCTTCGATGTATTTCTGGTATTTGCCGAGATCCTTGCGCAGCGCCACATCGAGAGCGTTGACGGGACCGTTGCCTTCCGCGGCCGAGATCAGCCGCTCGCCGGCGACATCGACCTTCACCACCGCCATCGCCACCGTGACGCGCTGACCATTGGCGTTGTAGCGCTGCTCGACATTGACATCGAATTGCTCGACCCGGAAGTATTCCGGCACCCGGCCGAGCGTCCGCCGCGCCAGCAGGTCGAACGAGGCGTTGGCGGACTCATAGGCATAGCCGGCGGCTTCGCGCTCCTTCAATTCCTCGACCAGCCGCGCCAGTTTCGGGTCATTTTTCTCGTAGACGATGCCGGCGCGATCGAGCTCGGCGATAACGTTAGAGCGGCCGGCCTGATCGGAGACCAGCACCTTGCGGTGATTGCCGACCGCCTCTGGCGCTACATGCTCATAGGACTGGGGATCCTTGAGCATGGCGGAAGCATGAATGCCGGCCTTGGTGACGAACGCGCTTTCACCGACATAGGGCGCGTGGCGATTGGGCGCGCGGTTGAGCATGTCGTCGAGCGTCCGCGACACCTTCATCAGGGTCGCCATCTTGTCGGGCGACACGCCGATTTCGAACGCATCGGCAAATTCGCGCTTCAGCCGCAGCGTCGGGATCAGCGAACAAAGATTGGCATTGCCGCATCGCTCACCAAGGCCGTTCAACGTACCCTGGATCTGGCGCGCGCCGGCCCGCACCGCCGCCAGCGAATTGGCCACCGCCTGCTCGGTGTCGTTGTGGGCGTGGATGCCGACGTGATCGCCCGGGACATGTTTTGTCACTTCGGTGACGATGGCCTCGACCTCGTAGGGCATGGTGCCGCCATTGGTGTCGCACAACACTACCCAGCGCGCGCCCGAATCATAGGCTGCCTTGGCGCAGGCCAGCGCGAACTCCGGATCTTCCTTGTAGCCGTCGAAGAAATGCTCGCAGTCGAGCATGACCTCGCGCCCCGCTGATTTCGCCGCCGTCACGCTGTCGCGGATCGAGGCGAGGTTTTCCTCATTGGTGGTCTCCAGCGCGACCCGCACCTGGTAGGCCGATGATTTCGCGACAAAGCAGATGGCGTCGGCCTTGGCCTCCAGGAGCCCCGCCACGCCTGGATCGTTGGAGACTGAGCGGCCCGGCCGTCGCGTCATCCCGAAAGCGGTAAAGCGGGCATGATCGAATTTGGGTTTGGTGCCAAAGAATTCGGTGTCGGTGGGGTTGGCGCCGGGAAAGCCGCCTTCGACGTAGTCGATCCCGAGGTCGTCGAGCATCTGCGCGATCAGCTGCTTGTCATGCAGCGTGAAATCGACGCCGTTGGTCTGCGCGCCGTCGCGCAGCGTAGTGTCGAACAGATAGAGGCGTTCGCGGCTCATGTCGGGGTCCCCGCCGAGGCGCCCTCGCCCAGCGTCTTCTGCATCGTGGTGTTGGCGAGCCATTCGCCATTGATCGTCATCGTGTTGCGCTGCTTGGCGACGTAACCGCGCTTTGAGAAAAAATCCTGCGCGTTGTCGCTGGCATCGACCGTAAGGCTCTTCGCGCCGCGTCCGCCGGCGAGTTTTTCCAGCGCCTCGCACAGCATCGACGCCACGCCCTGCCCGGCCGCGCCGGGGTGAACGTAGAGCATATCGATATGATCTGCGCCCTTCAGCGAGGCAAAGCCAACCGGAGAATTCTCCAGCGTGGCGATCAGCGTGAGTTCGGAGGCCAAGCGTTTGCCGAATTGTTCTTCATCATCGGCAGCGCTGGCCCACGCTTGCTGCTGCGCTTCGCTGTAATCCTCGCCGGTCAATTCCTCGATGCTAGCAGCGAAAATCGCCGCCAGCACGGGCGTGTCCTCCGCTAGGAACGGCCGCAAAGCAGGTTTGGGCAGCGCCTGTCCCATCGTCTCAGAATACTCCGAATAGCTTCAGCGCAAGTACGACGGCTGCTGCGATGACCGCCCATTTGATCACGATGTAATAACGCCAGTGTTTAGGAAACGGCGTGTCGGGACGGCTCATCGTGCGATCTCCCAGGTGGTGCCTTCTTTGGAATCCTTGATGATGACGCCCATTGCCGCAAGTTGCTCGCGGATACGATCGGACTCCTTGAAGTCTTTTCGCGCGCGGGCGGCGGTACGATCTGAAATCAAATCATCGATTTGTTTTGCGTCAAGGCCGCTCGCTTGCTGTTTTCGGCCCTTCCATTCCGCCGCACTCTCGGACAGGAAACCGAGAAGCCGCAAGGAGGCCGCAAACTCGCGGCGATCCCGTTCATTTCCGGAAGCCGCGTTATTCCGCAAATTATGCAACGAAGCGATCATCTGCGGCGTGTTCAGGTCGTCCGAGAGTGCGTCGATAACACCGTCAGAAGGTTGTTCGCCTTTGACATCCGCAGCGATCCAGTACCAGTCGTCGAGCGTCTTCGCGCTTTCTTCCACTGCCTTTAGCGTCCAATCAATCGGCGAACGATAATGCGTCTTCAACATATTGAAACGCAGCACTTCGCCAGGCCAATCGGCCAGCAGCTCCCTGATGGTAACAAAATTGCCTTCGGACTTCGACATCTTGTCGCCTTCGACTTGCAGGAAGCCGTTGTGCATCCAGACGCTGGCCATGCGGGCTTCGTGGAAGGCGCAGCAGCTTTGCGCGAGTTCGTTCTCGTGATGAGGAAACACCAGATCGATGCCGCCGCCATGGACATCGAACTGTTCGCCGAGATGCTTCCACGCCATCGCTGAGCACTCGATGTGCCAGCCCGGGCGGCCCTCGGCTTTAATCCCCGATGGCGACGGCCATGACGGCTCACCAGGCTTCGAGGGTTTCCACAGCACGAAATCGGCGGGGTCGCGCTTGTAGGGCGCGATATCGACGCGTGCACCCGCGATCATCTCATCGAGCGAACGGTTGGCGAGCGCACCATAGCGCGGCAAAATGGAATTCGCCGCGTTCATCGCCTGCGGCGAGAACAGCACGTGACCTTCCGCGACGTAGGCGAAACCGCCCTGCACCAGCTTTTCGATCAGAGTCCGCATCTCTGCGATATGGTCGGTGGCGCGCGGTTCAACTGTCGGGCGCAGGCAGCTGAGCGCATCGACATCGTCGTGAAACTGTTTTTCGGTCAGTTCCGTGACCTCGCGGATCGCCTCGTTCAGCGGCAGGCCGGGGAAATCCCGGGCCGCGCGATCGTTGATCTTGTCGTCGACGTCAGTGATGTTGCGGACATAGGTGACGTGATCGGCGCCGTAGAGATGCCGCAGCAGCCGGAACAGCACGTCGAACACGATGACAGGGCGCGCGTTGCCGATATGGGCGAAGTCGTAGACCGTCGGCCCGCAGACATACATGCGCACGTTGTTGGGATCGAGCGGCACGAAGGTGCGCTTTTCCCTGGTCAGCGTATCGTAGAGGCGTAATTCCATGGATATCCCG
>DASXJV010000041.1:0-6748 GCA_036497205.1 Bradyrhizobium sp. | reverse complement strand
TAGCCGTCCGCCGGAATCAGGCAGCGCCGCCGCTTGATCGCGTTCTTGAACGCCGGTTTCTCCCGCACGGTCTCCGACCGCGCGTTGATCAGCAACGCGAACTTGCGCGGGTCCTTGACCCAGGACGGCAGCAGTCCCCAGCGCATCAAACGGAAATGGCGGGACCCATTTTCAATGATCACGACAGGTATCGGTTGAGTTGGCGAAACGTTAAACCGCGGCGGGAAATTCGGCTGCTCCGAATAACCGAAAATTTGCCGTAAAGCCGCCGGCGGCGAAGTAATGACGAAGCGTCCGCACATTCTGCTGCCTAGATGGTGATCCGTTCAGCACCTTTTAACTCCAAACCGGAAGACTGCCAGTGATGAGCTCCATGGCCCAACCCTCCGCGCGAGACGATCGCAGGCAAAAGCCGACGGGCCCCGATGCAGCCGCCCGCGCGGCCGAGCTGAAGGCCGCCAACATCAATCCGCAGACCGGGCTCGCCACCGACTACCTCAACCATTTCAATGAAGCCATCATGCTGCTCGAGATGATTCCGGACATGCCGGACTGTACGCAAGATTTCCTGCTATGGTACCCGTTGTCCTATCGCGAGCACTTTATGGCCTCGAATTTCAAAGCGCGCGACCTCGCGATCGAGGCCTATGAATCCGCTGATGAACACATCCGCACCGAATTCGACAACATCACCAGCGCAATGACCTCGATCCTCACAGCCGTCGGCAACGCCATGCGCGAAGTCCGCCAGGACAAGACCCGGGCTACACTGGCCGAACAGGCCACCGGCTGGGTCAAGCCGCTCGTCGCGCTCGCCGGCGGCATCATCAACGGCGGCAGCGAGGCCGACGTCGACTACATCATGACTCACTGAGCCCGTGGCGTCCCCCGTCTCGCCGTCGCATCCCCAGCTTGCGGTCAGCGCGGCGATCTTTCGCGGCGACAAAGTCCTGCTTGTGCGGCGCGCGAGGTCACCGGCCAAGGGTTTCTATTCGCTGCCTGGCGGCCGGGTTGAATTCGGAGAATCGCTGCACGCCGCCCTGCACCGCGAAGTGGATGAGGAAACCGCGCTCAAAATCGAGATCGTCGGCCTCGCCGGATGGCGCGAGGTGGTGCCGGGAACCACCAGCGGCGGGCATTATCTGATCATGTCATTCGCCGCGCGCTGGACCTCCGGCGAGCCGGTCCTGAACGACGAACTCGACGATTTCAGGTGGCTCGCACCCGATGCGCTAGGCGATCTCAAGCTCACCGGCGGCCTGCAGGAGGTCGTCCACTCCGCCCGCCGCCTGCTCGGGGCCTGAGCACCCCCAAGCCCCGCGCCTTGCTTCCAGCGCATTGAAAAGGCATATCACGCGGGTTCGGAACCCCTCATGTCAAAGCATTTTCTGGCCGCTCTCATCCTGATCTCGGCATGCATTTCTGGCCCTGCGCGGGCCCAGGACGCGGCCGCGCCATTCGACGGCGACCTGCAGCGACTGGCCGAGATTCTCGGCACCCTGCATTACCTGCGGGGCATCTGCGGCACCAATGAAGGCCCGAAATGGCGGAGCGAGATGCAGGCGCTGATCGATGCCGAAACCCCCTCGGGCGATCGCCGCGCCCGCATGATCGCGGGGTTCAACCGCGGCTATAATGGCTTCCAGCAGACCTACCGGACCTGCACGCCGGCAGCTTCGGTAGCGATCCGCAGGTATATCGAGGAAGGCTCGAAGATTTCGCGGGATCTGACGGCCCGCTACGCCAACTAGGTGGTGAGTTCGAAGGCCTCCTCAATTCGTAGCGCGGTGGGAACTTCCGATTCGGAACAATAGGTTCATCTTATTCCGCGCCGTTAACCTTTCCTAAAGAAGTGGTCTAGGCGACAGAGCGCTGCATGCTAAACCTCGCGCATTCGACGCGCTCCGCTCTGGATCGCGCACAGCCTGTTGAGTTTTATGAGCCATCCAGCGTCCTTCACAACCGCCCGCGACCCGCTGCCCGATCACGAGCAGAAACAGGCCGCGCTCAGCTATCTCAACGAGGCCTGGGCGGAGGCGCGGCACGATGGTGTCGATGGCGACTGCCTCGCGCAGGCAAGCCTGTTTGCGGCATTCGCCGAACTAGTCGGAACCTACGGCGAGGACGCCGTGGCGAAATTCGTGGAAGGCCTTCCCGTCCGCGTCCGCAATGGCGAGTTTTCGATAACGCTGGCGAAGCAGTAACGAGTGACGGCAACCATATCTGTCATTGACCCGGCGACCCAGTATTCCAGAGCTATCGAGTTCTAACGGAACCGTCGCAGCGTGCTGGATCACCCGCTTTCGCGGGTGACTACAGCCAATCTTTGACGCTGGCTTACGCTTTCAGCGTTTCCAAAAACCGCACCGGCTCGCCGGTCGACGGCATCATCAATTCGCCTTGCCACATCACGCGACGGCCGCGCACGAAGGTGCCGACCGGCCAGCCGGTGACACGCACGCCGTCATAGGGCGTCCAGCCGGCGCGGGAGGCCACCCATTTGTTCGTGATGGTCTCGCTGCGCTTCAGGTCGACGATGGTGAAGTCCGCGTCATAGCCCGCCGCAATCCGGCCCTTGCATGCGATGTTGAACAGCCGCGCCGGCCCGGCGCTGGTGAGATCGACGAAGCGCGCCAGCGACAATCGGCCGGCGTTGACGTGGTCGAGCATCAGCGGCACCAGCGTCTGCACCCCGGTCATGCCCGATGGCGAGGCCGGATAGGTTTTGGCCTTTTCCTCCAGCGTATGCGGCGCGTGATCGGAGCCGAGCACGTCGACGATGCCCTGCTCGATGCCGCGCCAGATGCCGGCGCGATGATCAGCCGATCGCACCGGCGGATTCATCTGAGCGCGGGTGCCGAGCCGCTCATAGCATTCCGGGGCGACCAGTGTCAGATGATGCGGCGTCGCTTCGCACGAGGCGACATCCTTGTGATCGCGCAGGAATTCGATCTCTTCCCTGGTCGAGATATGCAGCACGTGAATGCGCTTGCCGGTTTCATGGGCGAGTTTGACGAGGCGCTGGGTTGCCGTCAGCGCCGCGGTCTCGTCGCGCCATACCGCATGCGAGCGCGGATCGCCTTCAATGCGCAGGTGCTTGCGATCGTTGAGGCGATACTCGTCCTCGGCATGAAAGGCGGCGCGACGCCGGATCACCTGGAAAATCCGCCGCAGGCTTTCGTCATCCTCGACCAGCAGCGCGCCGGTGGACGAGCCGATGAATATCTTGACGCCGGCGCAGCCGGACGCGCGTTCCAGTTCCGGTAAATCCTGAACATTGTCCCGGGTGCCGCCGATATAAAACGCAAAATCGCAATGCATGCGGTGATGGCCGCGCTTCACTTTCTCGGTGAAGGTCTGCTCAGTTACGGTTAAGGGATCCGTGTTCGGCATTTCGAACACGGCTGTCACGCCGCCCATGACGGCGCTGCGCGAACCGGTTTCCAGGTCTTCCTTCTGGGTCTGGCCCGGCTCGCGAAAGTGGACCTGCGTATCCATCACGCCCGGCAGGATATGCAAGCCCTTGCAGTCGATCACCTCGGCGGCCGATGCCTGTCCAACCCCGCCGACCGCCGCGATGCGGCCATTGGTGAGGCCGACGTCGCGCACGCCCTCGCCATCCTGATTGACCACGGTACCGGATTTTAGAATGATATCAAAATGCTGACTCATAAATCCTCAGTGCCCGCTTTACGAAGCCGATGTCGCGCGGGCCTTGTTCCCGATACCTTAGCGTCTTACGTTGCCATGTGATATCCGGCACCTGCGTTTCCCCAAGAACTTTGCCAGAGAGCTCCTTATGAAAGCAGCGTTTCTTCCAGACCGGGGCGTGGTCAAGGTCAGCGGCGAGGACGCGCGCAACTTTCTCAACGGCCTCGTCACCACGGACGTGACGCTGCTTCGCCCTGGCCTCGGCCGTTTCGGGGCGTTGCTGACGCCGCAGGGCAAGATAACGGTGGATTTTCTGGTTACCGAAGCGCCTTCCGGCCATGGCGGCGGTTTCCTGATCGACTGTGCGCGCGCGCTGGCGCAAGGCCTCGCCGATAAGCTTGGCTTCTACAAGCTGCGCGCCAAGGTCGCGGTCGAGAATCTGTCCGACAATCTCGGCGTGCTCGCGGCGTGGGATGGCGATCCCGCCATGAAGCCCGATCTGGCGTTCGCCGATCCGCGCAACGCCGCGCTCGGCTGGCGAATACTTGTTGCCGCGGAGCTTGCGCAAAAAGTCGCCGATCTGATTGGCGCGGATCTGGTCGACAGCGCCGCCTATGACGCACATCGCATTGCCTCAGGCGTTCCGCGCGGCGGACTTGACTTCATGTATGGCGACGCGTTTCCGCACGAAACCAACATGGACCGGCTGCACGGCGTCGATTTCGACAAGGGCTGTTACGTCGGACAAGAGGTAGTGTCGCGGATGCAGCATCGCGGCATCGCGCGCACGCGAACCGTACGGGTCATTGTTGACGGCCCGGCGCCGGAACCGGGCGCGGCTATTCTTGCTGGCGACAAAACGCTGGGCACCATGGGTTCGACGGCCGGTCGCAACGGTCTCGCGCTGATCCGGATCGATCGGGCCGCCGACGCGCTCGATGCGGGAGTGCCGCTGACGGCCGGTGGCCTTGCCATCCGGCTCGCCGAACCGAGCGATGTACGGTCCGCACCGAAGCAGACCGTGGCATGAGCCGGTCGGCGCGCCTGCATGCCGATGGCCTGACGCGGTGCCCCTGGCCCGGTGAAGACCCATTTTATATGGCTTATCATGACACCGAATGGGGCGTGCCGGAATATGACGACCGGGCGCTGTATGAAAAACTCATCCTCGATGGTTTTCAGGCCGGGCTGTCGTGGATCACGATTCTGCGCAAGCGCGACAACTTCCGCCGCGCCTTCGACGATTTCCGCCCCGAAAAGATCGCGCGCTACAACGAGAAAAAGGTCCATGCGCTGATGAACGACGCCGGCATCGTCCGCAATCGCGCCAAGATCGAGGGCGCGGTCAACAGCGCGAAGTCCTATCTGAAAATCATGGAAGATGGACCCGGTTTTTCGAAATTCCTCTGGGATTTTGTCGACGGCAAGCCGAAGCTCAACCAATTCAAGACCACCGCCAGCGTACCGGCATCGACGCCGCTATCGATCAAGATTTCAAAAGAGCTGGCGGCGCGCGGATTCAAATTCGTCGGCCCGACCATCGTCTACGCCTTCATGCAGGCCACCGGCATGGTCAACGACCATCTGGTCACGTGCTTTTGCCATGAAACCTGCGCCGGGAAGCATCGCGCGCCGCGCCTCAAAGTCAAATGACGGTCAGAAAAAAACTGTCCGCGCCTGCAACGTCCATCCGCGTCTGGCAGCGGATGTTGTCGGGGCGGCGGCTCGATCTGCTGGACCCCTCGCCGCTGGATATCGAAATCGCCGATATCGCCCATGGCCTGGCGCGCGTCGCGCGCTGGAACGGCCAGACCCGCGGCGCGCACATTTTCTCGGTGGCGCAGCACACGCTCTTGGTCGAAGCTGTGATGCGCGAGCAGACACCGCGCGTCGATGTCAGCTTCCGGCTCGCGGCGCTGCTGCACGATGCGCCGGAATATGTCATCGGCGACATGATCTCGCCGTTCAAGGCGGTGCTTGGCGGGGACTATAAGGCCGTGGAAAAGCGGCTGCTTTCGGCGATTCACATCCGCTTCGGGTTGCCGGCGGTGCTCGGGCCCGAGATCGTGCGGCAGATCAAGGATGCCGACCGGGGCGCGGCATACCTCGAGGCGACGGAGCTTGCAGGCTTTGCGCAAGCCGAGGCGAAACGCCTGTTCGGCCGCGATCCCGGCCTGCCCTTGGCGACCCGGCGGGAATACCTGACGCCCTGGACCGCGGCCAAGGCAGAGACTCAGTTCCTGGCGCGGTTCAAAGCATTGCACACATGAACGCAACGCTTGAACGTACTTTCACCACCTCGCGCGCGGGCCTATAATCAACGCGAAAAAGGAATTCCATGATTCACGTCTGCTCACTTGCCGCCCTTTCCGACACCGTCAAAGCCACTGGCGCCAGCCATATCCTCACGGTGATGGCCAACGTCGATCAGGTGCAGCGACCGGAATCGGTGCTCGCCGCCAACCATCTGAAAGTGGCGATGGACGACATCACCGAACAGATCGATGGCTTTGTCGCGCCCTCGGATTCGCATATCGAGCAGGTCCTGAATTTCGTGCGCGGCTGGGACCGCAACGCGCCGCTCGTCGTCCACTGCTATGCCGGCATCAGCCGCTCGACCGCGAGCGCCTTTGCTGCCGCCTGTCTGCTCAATCCGCATCGCGATGAGATTTCGATCGCACGGCAAATTCGCGCCGCCTCACCGATCGCATCGCCGAACCGGTTGATCGTCAGCCTGGCAGACAAGGCGCTGGGACGCGAGGGGCGGATGCTGCGCGCACTTGACGAAATGGGCCCGGGCAGCATGATGGTCGAAGGCTGGCCGTTCCGCATCGATCTCGACTGATGCCCTTGAACGACGCCAGATGAGCGAAAAGCTCCTGACGCCGATCGAAATCGGCCTGACCGCCGCCATCGTCGCGATCGAAGGCAACGAGCCGCTGATACTCACCGCCTCTGGCAGCGACGGCGATAAACTCGCCGGGCTTCCGTTCGGCCCGTTCGATGCGGTATCGCACCGCACCTTCGAGATCGGGCTGCGCGCCTGGGTGGAAGAGCAGGCGGGTTTGCGGCTTGGCTATGTCGAGCAGCTTTACAC
>DASXJV010000040.1:0-6243 GCA_036497205.1 Bradyrhizobium sp. | reverse complement strand
GTCCGGCTGTTCGTTCAATCTTGTGCTGTCCGCGTTCAGCAAGCTGCTGCCGCCCGAACGGCGGGGGATAGCGCTTGGTGCCGGAACTGCCGCCGGTTCGTTCGGGCAATTCCTGTTCGCGCCGTTCGGCGTGGCGATGATCGACAATTTCGGTTGGCAGACGGCGCTGACGGTATTTGCAGGTCTGATGCTGCTGATCATACCGCTCTCGTTCGCGCTCGCCACCCCGCCCGCGACATCGATCAATGTGCCTGCCGCGGACCAGCAGTCATTCAAGACCGCGCTGGCGGAAGCGTTCGGGCATCGCTCTTATGTGCTGCTGGTACTCGGTTTCTTTACCTGCGGTTTTCAGCTGGCTTTCATCACCGTGCATCTGCCGGCCTATCTGGTCGATCGCGGCATATCAGCGCAAACCGGCGGTTGGGTGATCGCCGCCATCGGTCTGTTCAACATCGTGGGATCGCTGAGCGTCGGCTGGCTGCAAAACATTTTTCCAAAGCGCTATATCCTGTCTGCCATCTATTTCCTGCGTGCGACGTCGATCATCGCCTTCATCTCGTTCCCGATCACCACGTTTTCCGCGATCATGTTCGGCGCCGCCAGCGGCCTGACCTGGCTCTCGACCGTACCGCCGACGTCGGCGCTGGTGGCCCTGATGTTCGGTACGCGCTGGTTTGCGACGCTGTATGGATTTGCCTTCGTCAGCCATCAGGTCGGCGGCTTCCTCGGCGTGCTGCTCGGTGGTATCGTATTCGAGAAATTCGGGTCGTACGCATCGATCTGGTGGCTGTCGGTCCTGTTCGGCGTGCTGTCGGCACTGATCAACCTGCCGATCGTCGAAGCGCCGGTAGCGCGTCCGGTTGAGCAGCCGGCATAGACCGTTCAAGGTCCTGAAATCGAGAAACAAGCATCACGGAGTGCGTGTTGGGAACATTCAAGGCGATCAGGATCGACAAGGCGGAAAAAGGCACCACGGCGGCGCTCACGCAATTCGACGAAGCCGAATTGATGGAGGGCGACGTCACCGTGCGGGTTGAATGGTCCGCGCTGAACTACAAGGATGGCCTCGCCGTCACCGGTAAGGCGCCGGTGGTGCGGCGTTTTCCAATGATCGCAGGCATCGACCTCGCCGGCACCGTCGAGCAATCGTCGCATTCGCAGTGGAAGGCCGGCGACAAGGTGATCTGCACCGGCTGGGGGATGGGCGAGACCCATCTCGGCGCCTATGCCGAGAAGGCGCGCGTCAAGGGCGACTGGCTGGTGCGCCTGCCCGAGGCAATGTCCGCGCGGGATGCGATGGCTATCGGCACCGCCGGCTTCACCGCAATGCTCGCGGTGCTCGCGCTGGAAAAGCATGGCCTGACCCCGAAGGACGGTCCTGTCGTTGTCACCGGCGCCGCGGGCGGCGTCGGCTCGGTAGCGACCGCGGTGCTCTCAAAGCTCGGCTATCACGTCATCGCATCGACGGGGCGCATGTCGGAGGCCGACTATCTCAGGGGTCTCGGCGCGGCCGAGGTGATCGATCGCAATGAGCTGTCAGGACCGGCCAAGCCGCTGGCCAAGGAGCGCTGGGCCGGCGGCATCGACAGCGTCGGCTCGACCACGCTTGCCAACATCCTCTCGATGGCGAAGTACGCGGGCGCCATCGCCGCGTGCGGGCTTGCCGCCGGCATGGACCTCCCGACCTCGGTGGCGCCATTTATTTTACGCGGTGTGTGCCTCCTCGGCGTCGATTCGGTGATATGCCCGATTGAGCGGCGCAAGACCGCCTGGAGCCGGCTTGCAACCAACCTGGATCCGGAAAAACTTGCTGAAATCACTCATGAAATTGACCTAGACCAAGTCATCGGCGCCGGCGCCAAAATCCTCGCCGGGCAGGTCCGCGGTCGAATCGTGGTAAAAATTCTCTAACGGCGTTCAGACTTTGCCAACCAAGCTGCTCCAATGTTGCCACGGTTAGTATGGTAAGCAACGGGTAAAGAAGCATCAGGTGTTTGCCCGCGCTCAGTAGGTCGGAGTTAAAGCATGCTTGCGCGTTTCGTGTTGGGGGCCATTACGGCGGCTGCGGTGATTGCGCCCGCTTTGGCCGGAGAGATGATGAATGCCGACGAGGCCCGCAAATTTGTAGCCGGCAAGGTGTTCGCGTTTACGTGCTTCGATGGCACCAAGGGTGCAGGCCGGGTGCTCGATGACATGGGCGCGGTTGGCGCGGTGCAATTTGCCGGCTCTGGTCCAATTCGTCACCTGAGATTGCCGGGCAATACGCTTCAGGTCCGCGGCCAAGCCGTCTGCGCATCGATCAAGGGCGTTCCGTTCGAGCCGTGCTTCAATCTGGACAAGAAAGACGAACGCAACTTCCGCGGATCGGTTTCTGGCATGGGCTTCGCCTATTGCGATTTCCGTCACCAGGGCGCGGCGCAGATGCTGATGGCGCGGGCGGTGGCCCGGCCACGTTCGCTGCATCCGCAGGCCCGCTCTGCCGATGGCTCGCGGACAGAGGTGTCCGCGCGCGTCGAGACTCCCCACGTCGAGAGCGCCAAAATCGAGCCGGTTAATTCCGCAAAGCGATCCGAGCCGGCGAAATCGGACAGCGCTCCGGAATTGCGCCGCTCGACGGATTGATTGGGCTCCGGCGCTGACTGACGCCGCCCACTCAGCCGCGCTCGATCGAGAAACTGACAGCGGCGAGTGCCGCGTCGCGACGCCGCAATCCTACCGAGCGATACGTTCATGTCTTGGTAGCGACTCGCGATCCAGGCCGTCGATCACGACAGGCCGAGGGGCTAGCGCGTTTTCAAGCGAAGTGGAGACCGGTTCGCGTTAAGAAAACGCGTGAAATCAAGAATCTAGAGCCCCGTTTCGATTCAATCGAACGGAAAAGGCTCTAGCCCGGCAATCTTCGCTTCAATCATGGCCTGTCCACATCGCGATTTACCCTTCGTCGATGCGTAATCTGCAATATTTGATACGCGTGATTACCAGCGGATATCGCTCAATTCTCCGCTTGGACCAGGAGGATGAATTAACGGTAACACAACCTGCGAGCAGTACTGCTCGAGGAAAGCGCGCGGTGTCCTTCGAACGCAAACCTGAGGGCGGCCTGACAGGGAGCGCGACCCGCGATCCAATGGTGGTAGCTTCACGGAAAATGAAATTAACTCAATCTGGTAGAACGAAAGCTATGCTTCGAACGCGAAGGGCTTTCTCTTGCGAGAACGCCGCAGGTTTCGGCAACTCGATAAGGGTTCAGTGGAGGATGAAGATCAATAGCATCGGAACTAAATTGGGCCTCGCCGGGCTGGCCGGAATCCTGCTGTCGATCGGAATGGTGATGAACCAGGCGGCGACCGAGTCGTCAGTTTTCGAAGTCAATCAACGCGCCGAGATACAGCAGCAGATTTCCGACAAGCGCTTAAGGCGGAATCCGAGATGCGAAATATGCAGCTCGCAGTTCGCGGCATCCGTCTAGCCAGGACGCCTGATGAGGTGGCGAAAGGCAGGAGCCAGTTCGAAACGGCGCGGCAAGCTCAGGCGAAACTGTTCGATGCCGTCCTTGCGCTTGCCGTTCTGCCCGAATCGAAGGAGCTCTTCAGTAAGATCAAGAGCAAAACCGAGGCTTACGTTGCAGGCGCCGACGAGCAGGCGGAATTGATGCTGAGGGTGCTCGACCTCAACCAGAAACAAATTACGATCTCGGGCCAATGGGACGTCGCATTGGACCAGTTAGCGGCGACCCTGGCCACGGGCGGGCTACCGCAACGCAACGATATTGAAGGCCACTTGCGGGATGCCGACGGCGCGTTGAATGCGGTCCGCGCTGCGGGCTGGCGCTTCTTTGCAACCGGTGAGACCGATCAGAAAGACAAGTTCGCCCACAACGCAGCTGTCTCATCCGCATCCCTGAAGCGATCACGCGAACTTGTGGCCGACAAGCAGCTGTTGGAGCGAATTGACGTGCTCGACCCGCTGGTCAAGGAATTCGTCTCGGTTACCAACCAGGTCATCGAAGCGGATCTGTTGAAAAACAGCATCAGCAAGAATCGTACAATTCCCATTGCCAATGAAGTCGCCGAATTATTGCGGACGCCGGTACCCGTTGCGCAGAAGGCGATCGCTGAAGCAAAGACCGCTGTTGAAGACAAGATGCAGCGCGCCGGGCAGGTATCGCTCGGCTTCGGTGCAGCCATTATGCTGGTGCTGGTCGGATCGACCGTCTTTTCGTTCATGGGAATTGTAAGGCCGATGAACCGGCTGAGTAGTGCAATGGGCAAGATGGCCGGAGGCGAACTCGACGTGGTTATTTCGGGTGCAGATCGCGGCGATGAGATCGGCGATGTTGCCAAGACGATCGCTGTGATCCGACAAAATGCCGAGCAAAAAGCACGCGAGGAAGCCGAAGCCAAAGTCAGGCAGGACAAGATCGCTGCCGAGCTGCGCAAGGCCGATATGCACAAGCTCGCCGATGCATTCGAAGGTGCCGTCGGCGAAATCGTCGAGATGGTGTCGTCAGCCGCAATCGAGCTGGAAACGTCGGCGAATACGCTGGCGACGACAGCCGAGCGTTCACAGGAACTCGCAACCGCAGTTGCAGCAGCCTCCGATGAAGCCTCCACCAACGTGCAATCGGTGGCGTCGGCGACCGAGGAGATGTCCTCATCGGTCAACGAGATCAGCCGCCAAGTCCAGGAATCGGCGCGAATGGCCAGCGGGGCGGTCGATCAGGCTCGTGCCACCAACGATCGCGTCAGCGAATTGTCGAAAGCCGCGAGCCGGATCGGCGATGTGGTCGAGTTGATCAACACCATCGCGGGGCAGACCAATCTGTTGGCCTTGAACGCCACCATCGAGGCGGCACGGGCCGGTGAGGCCGGCCGCGGCTTTGCGGTCGTGGCGTCCGAAGTCAAAGCATTGGCTGAGCAGACAGCGAAAGCCACCGGCGAGATCGGCCAGCAGATCACGGGTATCCAGTCGGCGACCCAGGACTCCGTCACCGCCATCAAGGAAATCAGCGGCACCATTGAAAAGCTATCCGATATCTCTTCGGCCATCGCTGCGGCGGTGGAAGTGCAAGGTGCGGCGACACAGGCAATTTCCCGCAGCGTGCAGCAGGCGGCCCAGGGCACGCAGCAGGTCAGTTCCAACATCACCGACGTGCAGCGCGGCGCCAGCGAGACCGGCTCGGCATCATCGCAGGTTCTCTCCGCAGCTCAGTCGCTGTCCGGCGACAGCAACCGCCTCAAGCACGAAGTCGGCAAGTTCCTCAACTCGGTGAGGGCGGCCTGACAGCTTGCAGGGCCGAGCAAAGCGGCTCGAGGAGAAATCCCGGATACCGCGTCAAATCCTCAAACGATTGAGCTTCAGCGCCGGCCGCGTACGCGCAGGCCCGGCGCAGGCCGCTCCTGCAGCACCTCGCGACGGAAGCGAAACAGCGCGGCGGGCCGTCCACCGGTCTGTGTCGACAGCACGCCGGTAGGTTCGACCAGTGCGCCGGCTTCCACCAGCCGGCGGAAATTCTGCTTGTGCAAATGCCGCCCCGAGATGGCTTCCACAGTCCGTTGCAATTCAGTGAGTGTGAATTCGGGTGGTAAAAGTTCAAACACGACCGGACGGTATTTCAGTTTGGCGCGCAGCCGCCCCATTGCCGTGGCCAGAATTCGGCGGTGGTCGAAGCGCATCGACACGCCGAGGCTGGGGATCGACTTGCGCGCTAATGCCGCAGGGCGTCCGTCCCGTCGCGCTTCCTCGATCAATCCTGCTTCGTAGAGCAACTCGTAACGGTCGAGCACGCGCTCCTCGTCCCAATGTGCGCCCTCGGTGCCGAAATACAGCCGGACGCGATCCCCACGGCTGAGTGCGCGCGTGGTGTCCGGTTGCTCGCTCTCGGCAGCCCAGCGCGTGAGTTCGGGAAAGATGTCGTGCTCGATGATGTCGGGACGTGATTCCCGCCAGTCTTCCCATGGGAAAAAGCGATACCAGGGCTCGAAGGTCGCGCCGAGCGCGCGCGAGGCGTTGTCGGCCGCGCGCGTCAGCGCCAGGTAGCCGATCGACGCAACATGGACATCGGTGTCGCCGGCCTGCGTGTGCCGGCCGCGATCGCCGAACGTGTAAAGCTGCTCGACATAGCCAAGCCGCAAACCCGCCTGCTCTTCCACCCAGGCGCGCAGCCCGATCTCGAAGGTGCGGTGCGATACCGCATCGAACGGGCCGAACGGAAGCCCGGCGAGTTTATCGCCGTCGCTGCCA
>DASXJV010000039.1:0-1590 GCA_036497205.1 Bradyrhizobium sp. | reverse complement strand
ACTAGTGCCGCCGATCTGAAGTCCCTGACTCACTCGCGGCAAAATCGGGTTCAGGGACTTCAGATCGAAAGCGGCACTAGAATCATAGATTTGCTAGTGCCCATAACTTTCCGAAGTCCGCGAAAAGGTATTGCAGCGATGGTGCGCGGACTTCGGAAAGTGGGCACGAGTATGACAAGGGAACCAATGGCACGGCGAGTGACGGCTGCGGCGCTACTGCTGGCGGGCGCGCTTTCGGCCGCCCCAGCCCTTGCCCAGTCCCAAGGCCAATCCCAAGGCCTGTCCAACCTGTTCGGCGGCATTTTCTCGGGTCCCAAACCTGACGCCTCGGCGCAGCAGCCGCAGGCCGCGCCGGGCACGACCGGCCCGCTTCCCTGGAGCGGCGAAGACGGTGCGTCCGGCCATCCCCTGATGACCGCGAGCGCGATCCGGCAGGCAGCGGCCAATTTCAGCAATTGCGTTGCGGGCATGTGGCCCGATGCCGCACGGCGCGGCATCAGCGAGGACAATTTCCGCCGCTTCACCACGGGGCTGTCGCCCGACCTGCGCCTCATGGACCTGATGGATGCGCAGCCGGAGTTCACCAAGTCGATCTGGGACTATCTCGACATCCTGGTGAACGACAACCGGCTGGCCAAGGGCAAGGAGATTCTTGCGAAGTACAAGGCACAGTTCGACGCCACCGAGAAAGCCTATGGCGTCGACCGCTTTATCGTCGCGGCGATCTGGGGCATCGAGTCCAACTACTCGACGCAGATGGGCGACCGCAACGTCGTGAATTCGACCGCGACGCTGGCCTGCGTCGGGCGGCGGCAGGGCTATTTCAAGGATGAATTCCTGACCGCGCTGGAAATCCTCAATCGCGGCGATCTGCGACCCGAGCAGATGCGCGGCTCCTGGGCCGGCGCGTTCGGGCCGACGCAGTTCATGCCGACCGCGTTCAAGCGCTATGCCGTCGACGCCGACGGCGACGGCCGCCGCGACGTGGTCGACGATCCCGCCGACCTGATTGCGTCGACCGCAAACAACCTGAAGAAGGACGGCTGGCAGACGGGCCAGAGCTGGGGCTACGAGGTCTCGGTGCCCAAAGGCTTCAACTACATGCTGGCCGACCGCGCCAAACCAATGACGTTCGCGCAATGGCAGCATCTCGGCGTGGTGCGCGCCAACAATCAGCCGTTCTCCCATCCCAACGACAAGGCCTATCTGCTGGCGCCGGCCGGCGCCGAAGGACCGGGCTTCCTGATGATGCAGAATTTTCGCGTCATCATGAAATACAACCCAGCCGAGGCCTATGCGCTCGCCATCGGCCATTTCGCCGATCGCCTGCGCGGCGGCCAACCCTTCGTGCAGCCCTGGCCGCGGCAGGAGCGCGAACTGACCCGGGCGGAGCGGCTGGAGCTGCAGCAATTGCTGGCGCAGCGCGGCTTCTACCGCGGCACGCCGGACGGCCAGTTCGGCGGCGAGACCAGGCAGGCGCTGCGCAGCTTCCAGGCCTCGATCGGCGCACCTGCCGACGGATTCGCCACCGCGACCATGCTGGAACAGCTCCGGGGCCGCTAGAGGCCACGGTTTTCCCCCGAAAGTAAC
>DASXJV010000038.1:0-1760 GCA_036497205.1 Bradyrhizobium sp. | reverse complement strand
GTCGGACCCCACGACAAATCCGCTGATATTGCCAATGTCGATCTGCGCGTTGGCCAAGGCGACGTCGTGAAGGTCGGAAGCCTCTTGGCGCGGGTGCTGGAAACACCGGGCCATACGCTGGATCACATTAGCTACGTGTTCGACAGCGAAAAGGCACTGTTCGCCGCCGACACGCTGTTCTCGATCGGATGCGGACGGGTGTTCGAAGGTACCTATCCGATGATGTGGGACTCGCTGCTCAAGCTGCGCGCCTTGCCCGACGATTTCAAACTCTATTGCGGCCATGAATATACCGCTGCCAACGTCAAATTCGCGCTCACCGTCGAGCCCGATAACGCCGCGCTGAAAGCGCGCGCCGCGGAAGTGACGCGGCTGCGCGCGGCCAACAAGCCGACCATTCCGACGCTGCTTGGCGAAGAGAAGCAAGCCAACGTATTCCTGCGTGCCGACGAGCCGTCGGTCGCGGCCAGCCTGCGGATGAAAGACAGGAGCGCCGCCGAAGTGTTCGGCGAATTGCGCGAACGCAAAAACAAATCCTGATGGTTCAGGTGCCGACCGCCGCCGACATCATCGCGCGGCTCGAATTGCAACCGCATCCGGAAGGCGGGCACTATCGCGAGACGTTTCGCGACACCCGCCTCGACGCGAACGGACGCTCGCTGTCGACCGCGATCTATTTCCTGCTGGCGCGCGGCGAGCGTTCGCACTGGCATCGCATCGACGCGGAGGAGATCTGGCACTATTACGCCGGCAGCGCGTTGATCCTGCAAATTGCCGGCGACGGCGGCCGGCGCACCGTCAGCCTTGGTCCCGATCTCGCCGCCGGCGAAATACCGCAAGCGATTGTGCCTGCGCAAGCATGGCAGGCTGCCGAAACCACCGGCGACTGGACACTGGTGGGATGCACGGTTGCACCCGGTTTTGACTTTGCAAAATTCGAGTTGGCGCAGAAGGGATGGGCGCCGGCTGGCTAAACTAGCCCCCTGCCGTCCTTCCGGGATGATCCGAAGGACCAGACCTCAGATGTGCAATTGCACATCGGGGAATCTCGATATTCCGGGTTCGCCCTTCGCGCGCCCGGGGAATGACGGCTAATAAGAGCGTTTCAGCGTTTCCCAATCATGTCCTTTGCTGCGGTTAAACCACCGCCGGCGATCAGCACCGCGGCGATTGCGATGCTCGCGCTTGGCTTGGCAAAACCGGCCATGATCAGAAACGCGGTCGAGAGCAGCGGCGTCGCGTAGGACGCAGCACCCAGGATACGGATATCGCCGTGCTTCATTCCGATATCCCAGGCATAAAATGCGGCGCCTACTGGTCCGACGCCGAGCGCAATGATCGCCAGCCACTGTGCCGCGGTGTCAGGCCAGATCGTGACCTCGAGGACACCATGGGCTATCGCCGCAAGCAGCGCGGTCGCGAGACAGAAGCCAGCTACCGCATCCGTCGGCACTGACTTGAGCTTGCGCGACATCACCGAATAGGCCGCCCACACGAACGCCGCGACCAGCGCCGCGATCAATCCGGGGACCTGGCCAGGCGCGAAACCGTTGCCGCTGTTGCCTGCAAACAAGAGCACCGTGCCGGCTAATCCGAGCACGGCACCGACGATGTGATGCGGCGCCAGCCGCTCGCCGGGCAGCAGCGACGAGAACAGCACGATCAACAGCGGCCAGAGATAATTCAGCAAGCCTGCTTCGGCCGGAGGCGCGAAGCGCAGCGCCAGGAAATACAGCGCGTGATAGCCGAACAGCCCGCCG
>DASXJV010000037.1:0-1843 GCA_036497205.1 Bradyrhizobium sp. | reverse complement strand
GGACGCGGATCGCCGACGAACATGCTTCGGTTCGGCATCTTGATCGCGCTAAGCGTCTTGGCGTCGAGCGTCGCGTCAGCCGGAAGCAGCCCGTTCAGATTGAGGATGTAGGCGGAGACTGCATAGACGTCGTCGTTGCTTAGCGATTGCGGCGCGTTCTGCGGCATGGCGCGGCGGATATAATCGAACAACGTCGGAGCGTACGGCCAATAGCTGCCGACGGTCCTCACCGGTTTTGGCGTCGCTAGCGTGCCTTGCCCGCCGACCAGTCGATCGCCGACGCCACCCTCGCCCTTTGCGCCGTGACAGGATGCGCATTGCTGATCGAAAACCTCTTGCCCGTGGCTGACGCCGCCGTGGCCGGCTGGAAGGTTGTTGCCGTCGCGATCGATATCGATGTTCCAGCCCGCGATCTCCGCCGGTGTCGCCGATCGACCGACGCCGTAAGGGCTTTGCGCCTGCGCGCACGTCGTGTACGCCAGCGCAACAACCACGAACGCTGCGAGATAAAGCTCACGCGAGGGCATTGGACACCTCGCCGTCAGCAGCGATGCGCCACGGCCAGATTGCGTTGTTGTGGTAATAATAATTGTCGCCGCGAACCGCGAGAAGTTCGGCCAGCGTCGGCTGGACGTAACCGGTTTCATCGATTGCGCGGCTTTGAATCACGGCGGCCTGACCGTCCCAATGCCAGGGAAGCATGAAGCGGGTCAGCGCCCGTGTCAGCACCGGTTCCTGCAGCTGCGCTTCCTGCCAGCTCTTGCCGTCATCGACCGAGACATCGACCTGTTTGACCTTGCCGTGGCCGCTCCAGGCGATGCCGCTGATCTCGTGAAATCCAGGGGCGCTCAGCCGCTGTCCGCCCGAGGGGCGCGTGATGATGGATTTGGCTTCCATGTAAAAGGTGAATTCGCGCGCCGAACCGTTCGGCATCAGATCGGTGTACTTCGAAGTTTCCTCGCGCGAGTACGTCGGCTCGGCGACAACGTGCAGACGGCGCAGCCACTTTACATTCATGTTGCCTTCGAAGCCCGGCAGCAGCAGCCGCAGCGGATAGCCCTGCTGCGGGCGCAGCCGCTCGCCGTTCTGGCTGTATACCAGCATCGCATCGTCAAGACATTTTTCGATGGGAATGCTGCGCGTCATCGCCGCGGCATCCGCGCCTTCGGCGACGACCCATTTCGCGCCCGGCTGCAGTCCCGCTTCGTGCAAAACGAGTTTCAGGCTGACCCCGGTCCATTCGGCACAACTCACGAGACCAACAAGATCTGATGCCGTCTTGCCGTAAGGCTTCTTGTAGACGGGGTTGCCGGAACATTCGAGGAAATAGATGCGCGATTCCGAAGGGAAGCGCCGGATGTCATCCATGGTAAAGAT
Source organism: Bradyrhizobium sp. (assembly GCA_036497205.1). Lineage (GTDB taxonomy): Bacteria > Pseudomonadota > Alphaproteobacteria > Rhizobiales > Xanthobacteraceae > Bradyrhizobium. The sequence continues at coordinate 466 of DASXJV010000037.1, read as the reverse complement.
CAGCGGCTTGTCGACGAGGCCATGGAGCATTAGCCGGTGCTGCGCCGGATCGATCGTGGGAACGCCGCCATGATGGCGCTCGTAGAACAGTCCGTTTGGCGTGATGATGCCATCGAGATCCTGCAGCGGCGTTCGTCCGGAGGCGGACAGGTATTGTGACAGATTTTTCGGAATATTCTTGACGACATCCTTCTCGAACGGCGAAGGCGTTCCATAGAGCTGGCTTCCCATGGCCTCGCCAGGCGTCTTCATCCACTCCGGAATATTGGGTGGAAGGTTGTCAGTATTTTCCGCGGCTGCCACGGCTTGGCTGCCTGCGAGACCGCCCGCCAGAACGGCCCCACCCATCAATGCGCTACTTTCGCGGAGAAAACGCCGGCGCGATGTTACGGCAGGATCGTTGTCGATATCGGTTGGCTCGGTCATCGTACACCCTCCGTTCGAAAGCGCCGCCCGTACGAAATAG
>DASXJV010000036.1:0-5179 GCA_036497205.1 Bradyrhizobium sp. | reverse complement strand
GTTTTTGACAGACCCGGCGGCACCCACACCTCGCGCGGGGTTGGCGCCAAGTCGACCAGCGTGCCGTCGATATCGAGCAGTATCGCAGATTCGCTAAGATGAGGCACCAAGGAGCGCGGCACCGGGACGGCGTCCGGCGAGGTCTCCTCTTTCGATGAAGTATCTTCTTGCAATGGCACCTCGGCCAAATCCTGTTTCAATTCATTTCCTGATTCATTTCATTCTACTTCACAAAGGCCAGCGGTGGTGCAACGGATTCCAGCGCCCGGCGCTCGGCCGCGATGCAGTAACGCCATGCGATAACCGCCGCCGCAATCATCAGTCCCGACCCCAGGAGGTAGCCCGCGAAAACGCTGCTGCGCGATCCGGTATCGATCAACGCCCCGAACAAAGCTGGGCCGGCGACGCCGCCAATTCCGGTTCCCACGGCATAGAACAGGGCAATCGCCAGCGCCCGAACTTCCAGCGGGAAGGTTTCGCTGACGGTGAGATACGCAGCACTTGCGGCAGGGGAAGCAAAAAAGAAGATCACCATCCATGCGATGGTCTGGGTCTGCGCGCTCAACGTCCCGATCGCGAAAAGATAACCCGAAAGCGCGAGCAGAACGCCTGACACCCCGTAAGTCAGCGTAATCATCGCGCGGCGGCCCAGCGTATCGAACAGCCGGCCGAGCACCAGCGGGCCAAGGAAATTGCCAGCCGCGAAGGGGAGAATGTACCATCCGACCTGGTCCGCTGCGATTCCGTAGAAGTCGGTCAACACAAGGGCAAAGGTGAAGAAGATCGCGTTGTAGAAAAACGCTTGCGCAATCATCAGCGCCAATCCCACCAGCGAGCGCTGGCGATAGGCGAAGAACAGCGTGTGCGCCACCTCGCGCAGCGGCGTGTGATGGCGCATCTTCAGTTTGATTTTCGGAAGGGCATGTTGACGCGGGTCTTGCACATTTCCGATCACCGATCGTTCGATATCGTCCACAATCGCGTGGGCGCGCTCGGGATGGCCGTGAATCATCAGCCACCGCGGACTTTCCGGAATCCACATCCTCATCACAAACACCACAAGGCCGAGACAAGCGCCGGTAAGGTACGCCAGCCGCCAGCCGAGATCGGGGCCGATCACAGCCGGATCGAGCAGAACGATCGCGCTGACCGCACCCATCGCCGCACCGACCCAAAAGCTGCCGTTGATCACCAGATCGGTCCATCCGCGATAGCGCGCGGGCACCAATTCCTGAATCGTCGAATTGATTGCCGTGTATTCGCCGCCGATGCCGGCGCCGGTGAGAAATCGAAACAATGAGTAGCTCGCGACACCCCAGGACAGCGCCGTCGCGGCGGTAGCGGCGAGATAAAGCGCCAGTGTGATGAAGAACAGTTTCTTGCGCCCGATCCGATCGGTGAGCCAGCCGAACCCGAGAGCGCCGAGCACGGCGCCCGCGAGATAGGCGCTGTTGGAAAATCCGACGTCGAAATTGGTGAAATGGAGTGTCGGACTTTCTTTCAGCGCACCCGACAATGCGCCGGCCAACGTGACCTCCAGTCCATCCAGAATCCAGGTGATGCCGAGGGCAAGCACGACGCGGGTGTGGAAACCGCTCCAGCGCAGACTGTCGAGACGGAAGGGAATACTGGTTGCGATGACGGGATCATCGTTCCCCCGCGCAGGTCTCGTTGCGCCGGCCGTCGGAAGAATTGTCGCATCGCTCACGCCGGCCATGCCGCATTGCTCCAGTGCTTGCCGTTTGCGAATTCCACGGAAATGAAGGCGCTGCAGTTCAATGCCGATTTGCGGAGCAATTCCTGCAAACCCATCGGATCAAACCAACGAAAAAATGCCTGGGAACGCAGCGTTCTAAGGCTCTCAAGCATGAGATAGGCAACCTTCGTGCCAGCCACCTAGGTCAACGCCTTTGAGACGTGCGAGTTCCCGCATCGCGGCAAAGGAACCGATCGGGTCCGTCACCGTTTTTCGACTGAAACGGGATGGAGTCGAAGATGGCTGAACGTCGGAAAACAGCGAGTGCGCGCAAAGTTGCAACGCGCAAGACCGCCCGGAAGAATACGGGCAAGACGACGGCCCGGAAGGCAAGCACGGCACGCAGGAAATCCGCCGGTCCGAAGGCATCACCCAAGCGCTGGTCGCAGCGTGTGACCCGGGAAAGCGATGCGCTCGATCTCAAGCGCGGCGTCTTCAAACTGACTAACCCGAAGAAGATCGCGGCATCGCTCAAGCGCTCGGCGGAGCGCAGTTCGCGCCGCAAGGCCGGCGCCTATCGCTCGGCGCTCTCAATGTTGACATTTTATATCAACCGCGCCGGCAAAACGTTGCCGAAAACGCAACGCCACCGGCTGCAGCGCGCCAAGACCGAGCTGAAGCGGCAGTTTGGAAAAGACGAGTGATTTTGGCTGATTGATCGCTGCGCTCCTCATGCCCGCGAAAGCGGGTAATCGCCGGCCTGGGCGAGAATCGAGACGTTACCGAGTACCGGGTCATCCGCTTGCGCGGATGATGATACCGCTTAAATGGCGCTTTTATGCCGCGCGGATATTCGCCATGAAGCGGTCGAGCTCCTCGCGCAAACACGTACTTTCGGTCGAAAGGGTTTTTGCCGAATTCAATACCTCCTCGGAGGCCGACCCGGTTTCCGTGGCGCCGCGATTGACCTGCATGATATTGGTGGCGGCTTCTTGGGTGCCTTGGGCGACGTTCTGAACGCTGCGCGCGATCTCCTGGGTTGCCGAGCTTTGTTGCTCCACTGCGCTCGCAATCGACGATGCGATGTTCGAGATCTGGGCGATGGTGCCGCCGATTTCCTTGATGGCTGCAACCGACTCCTGCGTCGCGCCCTGCATGCCGGAAATGTGCGACGATATCTCATCGGTCGCCTTGGCGGTCTGGCTGGCCAGCGATTTGACCTCGGAGGCGACCACTGCGAAACCTCGGCCGGCCTCGCCGGCGCGGGCGGCTTCGATGGTTGCATTCAGCGCCAGCAAATTGGTCTGCTCGGCGATCGCCGTGATCAGTTTGACTACGTCGCCGATCTCTTGCGCGGCGCGCGACAATTTGCCGATACGCCCATCGGTCTGCTGCGCCTGAAGCACCGCCGCCTCCGCGATCCGGTTGGATTCGCGCACCCGTCTTCCGATGTCTTCGACCGAGACGGACAGCTCCTCCGTTGCCGCGGCGACTGATTGCATGTTGCTGGAGGCTTCTTCCGATGCACCGGCGACCTGGCTGGACAGGCTCTGCGTGGTTTCCGCGGTCCGCGTCAGCGTTCCGGCCGCCTGTTCGAGCTGAACGGCGGAAGCCGAAACGTTCGAGACGATGGCGCCCACGGCCGCTTCGAAATCATCGGCGAAGCGAATGAGTTCGGTGCGGCGCGCCGCACTGCTCGCCTTATTCTGGCTATCCAGGGCTGCGGCATCGCCCTCGGCCTTTGCAATCGCCTGCATCTTGAATTCTTCCACCGCGCCCGCCATCTCGCCGAGTTCGTCTTTGCGGCCGAGGCCCGGCAGCGCCACTTCGAAATCGCCGCCGGCGAGTTCGCGCATGGCCTTGCACATCGCGACCATCGGCCGGGAAATTCCCTTGCCCAGCAACAGGGCGAGTGTTGAACCGAGCAGGAAGCCGCCCGCCGCGAGCATCACAATCAGGCGCTCGGTCTCGCCGACAATCGCATTGGACTCGGATTCAAGTCTTTGCTGATCGGAAAGCAGGTCCGCCTTCATTGCGCTCGCGCCTTGCACGATCGCTGTCGCGGACTCGGCCATCTCGCGGACCAATTCATCGATCGATTTCGAATTTTCGACCAGTTTTCCGAACGCTTGCCGATATTCTTCAAGTAGCGCGGAGACCTCATTGAGGACCTGGAGGATATTTTCATCGGTCGACGATATCGCATGCAGCGAATTTTCGACGAACTTGAGACGCGCCAGTGCGCTGGTCGCGACCGCCTGGTCGGAGTTGATGACGAAGGTGTTGGCGAGCGCCATCACAGCCTGATACTGCGCGGTGACTTGTTTCGCGCCGAGCTCAACGGATGGAAGCTCCGCTTCGGCAGCGTTGCTCGCGAGATCGTCGAGCTTGTAACGCAGCATGTTGCCGCCGCGCGTGAGCTGGTTTTGCATTACAAGGGCGCTCTCGCGCTTGACCTTCAGAATATCGGCAAAAACCTTGGCGAAGGTGCCGAATTCCCTCGCGAGGCGAGTGATCTGGTCGAGGCGCGCCGGATGTGTGGTGCCCTTCATCGATTGGTCGATGGCGTCTTTCAGACTGGCTTCGGCTGCCAGCGCCGCTTTGGCATCGTCTTCTTTTCCGGTCACCACGTAATATCGGACGAGCGCCCGGTACGAAATCAGTTCGCGGTCGATATTGCGGGCCAGATCGGCTTCCGACACGCTGTTTCGGTAGGATGCCACGCCGGCGGAAACGCGCTCGAATCCAAGATAGGCAGCGCCCATGCTGACTGCCGAGATGGCGAGCACAACGGCAAAGCCGAGCATGATTTTGGCGCGAAACCGTAACGTCGGGAGCCTCACGGATATCGATTGCGGCCAGACGCGCTTTGACAGTCCCACTCGAACCCCCGTCGTCCTTCCAATACCAGCAGAAACCGGGAACGCGAGCTCCCGGATTCGATGCTGATATCTAGAGCAGAATGAATAAGGGGGCGTAAATTTGCCGAGTCCTCATCGAGGAGCGCCTTTGAAGCCCGGATGAAGCAACTGGGCTACGCTTGTGGCATTTAACGGCCAGACATTGGGGAACGCCTACCTACGCGGCCCGGGCCGCAGGGACCTCTGGCGGCGCCAATGCCTGCCAATGAGAGGCCAGTTGCAGCTTCGGCTCGGTCAGCGTCTGCAGCTTCTCGAGGGTCATGCCCGGAATCATCTCGATCACGAACAATCCCTGCGGCGTCACATCGATCACCGCGAGGTTGGTGTAAATCCGCTTCACGCAGCCGGCCGCGGTGAGCGGATAGGTGCAAGCCTTTAGGATGCGCGGCTCGCCGTTCTTGCTGGTGTGCTCCATGATGACGCGGATGGCCTTGGCGCCGACCGCCAGATCCATGGCGCCGCCGACGCCGGGCGGAAATGCCGGGTCTTCGGTGGTCCAGTTCGCCAGATCGCCCTTTTCGGATACTTCAAAGGCACCGAGCAGGCTGACATCAAGATGGCC
>DASXJV010000035.1:0-17837 GCA_036497205.1 Bradyrhizobium sp. | reverse complement strand
TGCCTTCATCGCATCTTTGGCGAGAGCGGAGACGCTCGAAGAGCGTGCCGCTCCCTGTCTTGCCTGTCATGGCGAGCGCGGACAATCGGAGACCGAAAATACGCCCTCGCTCGGCGCACAGCAGGCTCCATACGCGCTGATCCAGCTTTTCATGTTCCGCGAAAAGCTGCGCGTCTTCGAGCCGATGAACGAGATGGCGAAGGCGCTTAACGATGACGATCTTCGCGCCTTTTCCGAATTCATCGGCAAATTGCCGAAGCCGGCGCCGCCAGCCGATGCCGGCGACCCCGCGCGGCTGCAGCGTGCCCAGGCGCTGGTGCAGCAGCATCACTGCAATTCCTGCCACAACGCCGACTTTTCCGGGCGCGACAATGTTCCGCGCATCGCCGACCAGCGCGAGGATTATCTCGCCAAGACCATGCGGGAATACAAGGACAACAGCCGCCATGGCTATGACGCCACGATGGCAGAAGTGATGCAGCCCGTGACCCCAGAACAGATTTCCGATCTCGCTTATTTTCTCGCCCGCGTGCGCTGAGCCTCTCAAATTTTCGGCCGCATCCCACGACAGGGATGCATTTTGATCCGAATCGCAATGGCGCTGCGGTGTGGGCAGCGCTACAAGACGGGCGTTCAAACGGAGTTAGCCATGGAAGATCTCTGGCGCCTGTCGGCCGCTGATATCGCTGCCCTGATAAGGTCAAGAAAGATTTCGGCCAAACAAGCAGCATCGGCAGCACTTGCCCGGCTTGACGCGGTCAATCCGTCAATCAACGCCGTCGTCGACCATCGGCCGGAAGATGTGCTGGCGCAGGCCGGGGCCGTCGATGCGGCGCTCGCGCGGAACGAAGACCCGGGCCCGCTGGCGGGCGTGCCGGTCACCATCAAAGTCAATATCGACCAGGAAGGGTTCGCCACCACGAACGGCCTGAAACTGCAGCGTGACGTCGTTGCGCGCGCCAATAGTCCCGTAGTGGACAATCTGCGCAAGGCCGGCGCCGTCATTCTCGGACGCACCAACTGCCCGGCGTTTTCCTACCGCTGGTTCACCACCAACCTGATCCATGGCGACACCAAGAATCCGCGCGATCCCGCTATCACGCCGGGAGGCTCATCCGGAGGCGCGGGGGCGGCGGTGGCTGCGGGCATCGGGCATATCGCGCACGGCACCGATATTGCCGGATCGATCCGCTATCCCGCCTATGCCTGCGGCGTTCATGGCCTGCGGCCTACTGTCGGGCGTATCGCGGCCTTCAATGCCTCGTTGCCCGAACGCACCATCGGGCCCCAGATCAGCGCGGTATCCGGTCCGCTCGGGCGTACCATCGGCGATCTCAGGATTGCGCTGGCGGCGATGTCCGGAAAAGACGTGCGTGATCCCTGGTGGGTGCCGGCGCCGCTCGAAGGACCTGTCATGCCGAAGCGGGCTGCGCTGTGTCTCCATCCCGACGGTCTTGAGACGGTAGCCGAAGTGAAGGCGGCGGTTGCGGATGCGGCTAAGCGTCTGGAGCGCGCCGGATGGGTGGTCGAAGAGATCGAGACAACGCCGCCGCTGCGTGAGGCTGCGGACCTTCAGACCAAGTTGTGGCTCGGCGATGGCTATGAAGCCCAGCTCGAAGCCGCCGAGCGCGAAGGCGATCCCTGCGCGCTCGCCTGCCTGCGCGGCAACCGGGCCAAGGTGCAGCCGTTCGACGCGGCCGCGTTCTCGAAGGCCCTGACGCGGCGGGCGACATTGACGCGCGAATGGCTGCAGTTCTTCGAGACCTATTCGGTTGTGCTGATGCCGGTCTCCGCCGAACTGCCGTTCCCCGATGGCCTCGATATGCGCGACGAAGCTTCATTCTCGAGGGTATGGCGGGCGCAACTGCCGCAAATTGCCATTCCCTTTATGGGGCTGCCTGCGCTAACCGTCTCCACGGGATTGGTGGGACGGGTGCCCGTCGGCGTTCAGGTCGTTTCCGGTCGCTATCGCGAGGATCTGTGCTTGCTCGCGGGCGAGGCGATCGAAGCCGGGGGAACGCCCTCGATGCCGGTCGATCCCACCAGCTAAACGAATTTCCGTTTCCGGGTAGGAAGAACACGATGGCCGGCGTTTATGATTTCACGGCAAAATCGCTTGCGGGCGAGGACATTCCACTGAAGCGGTTCGAGGGTCAGGTCTTACTGATCGTCAACACCGCGAGCGCCTGCGGGTTCACTCCGCAGTACAAGGGACTTCAAGCGCTGCACGAGGAATTTGCACCACGCGGCTTCTCGGTTCTCGGATTTCCGTGCAACCAGTTTGGAAGCCAGGAGCCCGGAGATGCCAGGCAAATCGAGCAGTTCTGCGCCAGCAACTATGCCATCAGCTTTTCGATGTTTGCCAAGATCGACGTTAACGGCAGCAACGCGCATCCGCTGTATCAATATTTGAAGAATGAGAAATCCGGTTTGTTGGGCGCGTCGATCAAATGGAATTTCACCAAATTCCTGGTCGATCGCTCGGGCAAGGTGGCGGCGCGGCATGCGCCGACTGCGAAGCCGGAAGGACTGACAAAAGAAATCGAGGCACTGCTGTGAACGAGAAAAACGACGCCATGACCGACCAATCGGCCGACCAACTGCCCGACCGTCTTTCGACCGATCCGAAAAGCCCTTACTACAATGCCGATGTGCTGGCGCGCGATGTCGGCATTCGCTTCAAAGGCGTCGAGAAAACCAACGTCGAAGAGTATTGCGTCAGCGAGGGGTGGGTGCGGGTGACGGCGGGCGCCGCCAAGGATCGCTACGGTAACCCGCTTACCATCAAGGTCCATGGCCCGGTCGAGCCGTATTTTCGCGACAAGCAGCCCTGAGTTTCGCCATTGCGAGGAGCGATAGCGACAAAGCAATCTATTTTCCGCGCGTGATGCAGTAATGGATTGCTTCGCTTCGCTCGCAATGACGGTCCAGGCATGATTTGCCTGCAATTACTGTCATCACCATTCGAAAGCTAAATGCCATGTCGGTCCGTATCGTCGACGTCTGTGAAGTTACAAAACCGATCTCGTCGCCCATCCGCAACGCCTATATCGATTTCTCGAAAATGACGACGAGCCTCGTCGCCGTCGTCACCGATGCCGTGCGCGACGGCAGACCGGTGGTCGGCTATGGTTTCAACTCGAATGGCCGCTACGGGCAGGGCGGCCTGATCCGCGAGCGCTTCGCGCCGCGTCTGATCGAGGCCGATCCGAAGGAGTTGCTCGATGACACCGGCGGTAATCTCGATCCCGACAAAATCTGGGCGACGTTGATGTCGAACGAAAAGCCGGGTGGTCATGGCGAGCGCTCAGTCGCGGTCGGCACCATCGACATGGCGGTGTGGGATGCGGTGGCGAAGATCGCGGGCAAGCCGCTGTTTCGCTTGCTCGCCGAGCGTCAGGGGCGCACCGCTGACCCGCGCGTGTTCGTCTATGCCGCCGGCGGTTACTATTATCCCGGCAAGGGCCTTTCGATGCTGCGCGGCGAGATGCGCGGCTATCTCGATCGCGGCTACAACGTCGTGAAGATGAAGATCGGCGGCGCGCCGATCGCTGAAGATCGCAAGCGTATCGAGGCCGTTCTCGAGGAGATCGGCAGCCAGGCCCAACTCGCCGTCGACGCCAATGGCCGGTTCGATCTTGAGACGGCGATCGCCTACGCCAAGATGCTGCGCGAATATCCGCTGTTCTGGTACGAGGAAGCCGGCGATCCCCTTGATTTCCAGTTGCAGGCGGCGCTGGCGGAATTCTATCCTGGGCCGATGGCGACCGGCGAAAACCTGTTCAGCCACCAGGACGCGCGCAACCTCATCCGCTACGGCGGGATGCGGCCCAACCGCGACTGGCTGCAATTCGATTGCGCGCTGTCATATGGGCTTTGCGAATATCAGCGCACGCTTGGCGTGCTGCAAACCCAGGGCTGGTCGGCGAGCCGGTGCATTCCGCATGGCGGACATCAGATGTCGCTGAACATCGCAGCCGGTCTCGGCCTCGGCGGCAATGAGAGCTATCCCGACCTGTTCCAGCCCTATGGCGGCTTCCCGGATGGCGTTCGCGTCGAAAACGGTCACATCACCATGCCGGATTTGCCGGGCATTGGCTTCGAGGGGAAATCCGATCTTTATGCGGAGATGAAGGCGCTGGCGTCCTGACGTCAGAACGCAATGGCGCGCGATATGTCCGCGTTACCTCTCCCATCGGGAGAGATCGGCGCGAAGCGCCGGGTGAGGGGTTACAGCCTCTCGATAGACCGTAACCCCTCACCCCAACCCTCTCCCACAGGGAGATGGAGCCCACTTCCGTCGCTGGTTCACGACAGCCGCATATCCAATAGTCGCCGGCCTTCGTTCTTGAGCAATTTCTTCACCGCGCTTGATGCGGCGATCTCGCCCTGGTTGGCGTAGGCTTCGTGGTATTTTTCGATATCCTCGAGACGATAGAGATAGTTGACCATGATTCCTGCGGATTCGCGCAGACCCTTCGGCGACAGATCGCCAAGCCAGTCTATCCGCTCCAGCCGCGCGCCGTTGCCGAGATGGAATCGCGCCACCGAATCGATCAGCCGGCCTTTCGGCGTGCGCGCCTTCAGAAAATAATATGCCGCAAGAGGTTCAAGAACCGAACGCAATTGCGCCGCCAGTTCGGCATTCTCGGGCCAGTCCGGCCTGTCGAGATGATCGAGCAGCGCCCGGTCTTCGTCCGATACCGGAACATCCGGTGCCTGCTTCAGCCATTGCATGAAGCCCGGCACTGGTGACAGCGTCACGAAATTCTCCAGCTTCGGCAATTCGCGCCGCAATTCCTCGACCACCTGCTTGATCAGGAAGCTGCCGAAGGAAATTCCGCCGAGGCCGCGTTGCGTGTTGGAAATCGAATAGAACACCGCGGTTCGGGCGCGCTCGATCGCCACCGGGCGCTGGTCTTTGGCGAGCAGCGGCGCGATCGCGCCGGGGATCGATTCCGTCAGCGCCACCTCGACGAAAATCAAGGGTTCGTCGACCAAAGCGGGATGGAAGAATGCATAACAACGCCGATCCGCCGGATCAATGCGCCGGCGCAGATCGTCCCAGTCGCGGATCTCGTGCACCGCCTCATAGCGAATGATTTTCTCCAGAATGTTCGCGGGCGTCGACCAGTCTATCCTGCGCAGCACGAGAAATCCCCTGTTGAACCATGAGGCCAGCAAATGCACGACGTCGCGGTCGAGCGCGGCAAGATCCTTGTGGCCATTCATGGCGCCAAGCAAATCGGCGCGCATCGCCACCAGTTCGCTGGTTCCGCCCGGCGCGCGGTTCAACCGCCGGAACAGTTCCTGTCGCCGCGGCTCGGAAGCAAAATGCAGGTCGCTGGCGTCATCGTCGGTCGGCTGCGCACGCCAGGTCTCGATCGCCTCGGCAAGCTTTTCCCGGTCCGGACCGAAGTTGCGGACCAGCGTTTCGAAGAACGAAAGCCGGCTCGCCTCGTCGAGGTGGTGATAGCGGTCGAGCACCTCGCGCGCCATTGCGGTGCCGGAGGCTTCCCCCCGGCCTGACAACAGCGCCTCGCATAATTCGATCAGGCCGGAAGCATCCTGTTTTCCGTTGGATGATCCGGCGCGGCGGAGCAGGGTGCGCCCGCGCTCGGAAATCGAGGCCAGCAGGTCCGAGAAAAAGGCGTTGTTCATGGCGGGCAAATCGAATCCAAGCCGGGCGGAATTATTACATGGATTTAAGGCGGAGCGGATCACAATCAAGCGCACATGACAGGGTAGCACAAAAAAGGCCATGCCCCGCGAGGGCCGAGCCTCTTACGAAGCAATGCATCGACCTTCGCCGTAAGACGCAGACCCACAAAGGGAATCGTCATCGAGGGGTTCGTGCAGAGCCCCGTGGATTCAATCGCGACAAGGTGGAGCGCGACGACATAACTTTGCCGGACGCCGCGGGAAATTCTTTCCGGCATTCGCGCACAGCCACGTCAGAATTGATCTATGCCGGTGAACCGTTCAACCGAATTATGCTAACCTGCTCGTCCGGTCATGGTGAGGGCGCGCGACATGCACCTTGCAAGAGTGGCTATCGGCCTGCTGACTGCGGGTGCCGTCGCGATTGGAGCTTCCGAGGCAACCCGGGCGCAGCCTGCCGCAAGCGGGCCGCCTGCGGTAGGGGTTGTTGAAGCGGTCAAGCGACCGATTACTGAAACCAGCGAGTTTCTCGGAAGGATCGAGGCCGTCAATCGGGTCAACGTGGTCGCGCGCGTCACCGCGTTTCTGGAAAAGCGGCTGTTCAACGAAGGCGCCGAGATCAAGAAGGGAGATGAACTCTATCAGCTCGAACGCGGTCCGTTCGAGGCCGACCTCGCCGCGAAAAAAGCGCAAGTCGCCCAATTGCAGGCGACGCTGGAAAACGCCAAATTGACGACCGAACGGGCCCGTACCCTGCTCGGCGGGCCAGCCGGCCAACAATCGACCTACGACGCCGCGCTCGCCAACCAGCGCAGCCTGGAGGCCCAGGTGCAAGCCGCCCTGGCCCAGGTGCAGGCTTCCCAGATCAACCTCGACTATACCGATATCCGCTCGCCCATCGACGGCAAGATCGGCCGCACCGCGGTCACTGAGGGCAATGTCGTCAGCCCGGCGTCGGGCGTGCTGACGACCATCGTCAGCCAGGACCCGATGTACGTCATCTTCCCGGTTTCGGTGCGCCAAGGACTGGAGCTGCGGGAACGCTACGCCCCGCGGGGCGGAATTAACGCCGTGGTGATCAAACTTCGCCTGCCGGACAGTCGCCTTTATGACCAGACCGGCAAAGTGGACTTCGTCGACAACACCATTGCCCAAGGCACCGATACTTTCACGGTCCGCGGCGTCATCCCTAATTCGCTGGTGCAAAATGCTTCCGCAACAGCGGGACCGCTACGCGAACTGACCGACGGTGAATTTGTGACGGTATTGGTGGAGGGCGTGGAGCCGGTCGAGGTGTTGGCGATTCCGCGCGCTGCCGTATTGTCCGATCAACAAGGCGACTATGTTTTCGTCGTTGGGCCGGACAACAAGGCCGAACAGCGCCGGATCCAGCTTGGGCAATCGACGCCCACAATGGCATCCGTGATCGGCGGACTGTCGCCGGGCGACAAGGTGATCGTCGAGGGCCTGCAGCGGGTGCGTCCTGGCCAGCCGGTCTCGCCCGGGCCGGCGAGCCCGCTGATGCAGTCCAGCATGAAGGCCGCCGCAAGTGACGGCCGCACGCAAATCGATAGCAGCGTTGCCGGTGGGAAGAAACCGGCGGGCAGCCGCCCATGATTTCCGCCATTTTCGTCGAGCGCCCCCGTCTCGCGATCGTGATTGCGTTCGTCATCACCCTCGCCGGCGCGCTCGCGCTGCTGCAGATTCCCGTGGCGCAGTTTCCCGATATCGTGCCGCCGCAGGTCACGGTCTCCGGCGTGTTCCCCGGCGCCTCCGCGGAGGTGGTCGAGACCAGTGTCGCCCAGCCGCTCGAGGCGCAAGTGGTCGGCGTCGATCGCGCGCTGTATATGAAATCGACCAGCGGCAATGACGGCAGCTACACGCTCACGGTTTCGTTCGCGCTCGGTACCAATCCCGACATCAACACCGTCAATGTCAACAACCGCGTTCAGAGCGCGCTGTCGCAACTGCCGCCCGAAGTCCAGCAGCAGGGCTTGGTGGTACAGAAGAAATCCTCGGCGATCCTGGAGTTCATCGTGCTCTACAGCGCGAATGGCGAGCAGGATCCGCTGTTCATCACCAACTATGCCATCATCAACGTGCTCGACGCGATTTCCCGTACTCCGGGGGTCGGCCAGGCTAGTCTGTTCGCGAAACTGAATTACTCGATGCGGATCTGGTTCGATACGCAGCGGCTCACCAGCCTAAAGCTGGTGCCCTCCGATATCATCGCCGCGATCCGCGCCCAGAGTGTGCAGGCGCCAGTTGGCCGCATCGGCGCACGGCCGATCAGCGACGACCAACAATTCCAGTTCAACGTGCAGACGCAGGGCAGGCTGACCACCCCGGAGCAATTCGGCGACATCGTGCTGCGGGCGAACCCGGACGGCTCGATGTTACGGGTCGGGGACGTCGCCCGGGTCGAGATCGGCGCGCAGAATCTCGACAGCGAGTCGCGGATCGATGGCCGCGCCGGGGTGCCGATCGGCATTTATCTTTCACCCGGCGCCAATGCCGTGACGACGGCGAAGGCGGTGCAGGCAACGTTGCAGAAGCTGTCGGAGCGGTTTCCGGCGGGCCTGAGCTATCTGGTGCAATACGACTCCACCACTTTTGTGCGCGACACCATCACCGAGGTGCTGAAGACGCTCGGCGAAGCCTTCATCCTCGTGGTGATCGTGGTGTTTCTGTTCCTCGGAAATTTGCGCGCCACCGTGATCCCGGCGGTGGCGGTGCCGGTCAGTCTGATCGGCGCCTTCGCAGTGCTGCTGGTGCTCGGCTACTCGGCCAACACGGTGTCGCTGCTGGCGATGGTGCTCGCGATCGGCATCGTTGTCGACGACGCCATCGTGGTGGTCGAGAATGTCGAACGCGTGATGGAGGAGGAGCCGGACCTTTCGCCGGCCGAAGCCACCAAGAAAGCCATGACACAGATTACCGCACCGATCCTTGCGATCACGCTGGTGCTGCTGTCGGTGTTCGTGCCGATCGCCTTCATTCCCGGAATTTCCGGCACGCTGTTCCGCCAGTTCGCGGTAACGATCAGCGCGGCGATGGTCATTTCGGCCTTGAACGCATTGACGTTGTCGCCTGCGCTGTGCGCGGTGTTCCTGCGTCACACCGGGCCGCGCCGCGGCATCATGGGACGCGTGCTCGGCGGCATCGACCGGGTTCGCGACCGCTACGCCGCCGGCGTGCGCCGGCTGGTGCGGGTGGCGGCGCTGTCACTCGTGCTTGTGCTGGTATTCGCGGGCGGCATATTCGGCGTGGCGCTTGTGACGCCGACCGGGTTCCTCCCGGAAGAAGATCAGGGCGCGTTCTTTATTTCGGTGCAATTGCCGGACGGCGCATCTGTGGCGCGCACCAGCGAAGTGACCAAGCAGGTTGAAAGCCTGCTCAAGCAGATGCCGGCCGTCGAGCACACGCTCTCGATCATCGGCTTTTCGCTGCTCGACGGAGCATCCGAACCCAACAACGCCTTCATGGTAGCGCGCCTCAAACCGTTCGCGGATCGCAAGTCGGCGGAGGATTCGGCGCAGGCGCTGATCCGGCGCACGTTCGCCGGTGGCGCGCAGATACGGCAGGCCAACGTGCTGCCGTTCAACCTCCCGCCGATCATCGGACTTTCGACCAGCGGCGGCTTCGAGTATCAGCTCGAAGCGCTGGAAGGACAGGACCCGGCCGCAATGGGCAGTGTCGCCAGCGGGTTGATCGGCGCCGCCAATCGCGACCCGAGGCTCGCGCGGGTGTTCACGACCTTCACGGCGACCAATCCGTCGCTCTATCTCGACATTGACCGCGCCAAGGCGCAGGCGCTCGGCCTCAACGTGAGTGACGTGTTCACCGCGCTGCAGGCGACGCTCGGCGGCGTCTACGTCAACAACTTCAATCTCTACGGCCGCACCTGGCAGGTCAACGTTCAGGGCGAGGCATCCGAGCGCGCCGACATTTCGGATATCTGGCAAATCTATGTGCGAAACAGCGCCGGCCAGATGGTGCCGATCCGCTCCATCGCCGGCCTCAAGATCGTGACCGGACCTCAGGTCATCACCCGCTACAACAACTATCGATCAGTTACGGTGAACGGCAGCCCGGCGCCGGGCGTCTCTTCGGGGACGGCGCTCGCCGCCATGATCGAGATTTCCGACAAAACGCTGCCCGCGGGCTACACTTTCGAATGGACCGGCACCGCCTATCAGGAGCAGCAGGCCTCCGGCCAAACCGGCATCATTCTCGGGCTTGCGGTGCTGTTCGCCTATCTGTTCCTGGTCGCGCTTTATGAAAGTTGGATGATCCCGATTCCCGTACTGCTGTCGGTGGTCGTCGGCGTCTTCGGGTCTTACCTCGGCATCAAGATTGCCGGGCTCAACCTCGATCTCTACGGCCAGATCGGGCTCGTGGTGCTGATAGCGCTGGCCGCCAAGAACGGCATCCTGATCGTCGAGTTCGCCAAGGAGCAGCGCGAGAGCGGGCTGGCGATCGAGGACGCGGCGATCCTCGGTGCGCAGATGCGGTTCCGAGCTGTGATGATGACCTCGATCGCGTTCATCCTTGGTCTGCTGCCGCTGGTAATTGCCACAGGCGCCGCGGAGATCAGCCGCAGGGCGGTCGGGACCGCCGTGTTCGGCGGGATGCTTGCGGCAAGCTCAATCGGGATCTTCCTGGTGCCGATGCTCTATGTAACGTTCCAGCAGTTGCGCGAACGTGTGAAGGAGCGCGTCGGCGGCTCTGGTAAAGAGCCGCATCCGCCAAGAGTTAGCAGTCAAATTTAAGGACACACGTCGAGGCATTTATCGGTTCGGCCGACTATTTGGGTTTCAATGCTTCCGCCAATTGACCACAATGGCCGGCGAAGGCTCGATAAGGAGCCGATAGGGAGGAAGAATCCATGTCCAGTCGAATTTTGCCGCGCGTCGCCGGCCTTGTTCTGGGTGCCTTGATGATGATGGCCAATCCTGCGAGCGCCGATGCCTTGAAGGACGAGATCGCGCCGACCGGCAAGCTGCGGGTGGCGATCGGGATCAGCCCGGCTGGCGGCGCTTTCTGGTCCACCAAGAACGAAGCCGGAGTTTATGCCGGCGTGCCGGTCGATCTCGGCAAGGAGATGGCGGCGCAGCTCGGTGTGCCCGTCGAATTTGTCGCATACCCGAATTCGGGGCAGATCACGGACGCCGCATCGAAGGGCACGTGGGACGTCACCTTCCTGCCGAAGGATCCGGAGCGTGAGACCAGGATGTCGTTCGGTCCCATCTATGAGGTTGCGGATGCGACCTACATCGTGAAAGCAGGTTCGCCGGCGACGAATTTTCAGACGCTCGATCAGCCCGGCGTCAAGGTGGCGGCGGTCAACAATACCACCACCATGCGCGGCGCCATCGCGCATCTGAAGAACGCGAAGGTCACGGGCTACCAGACCTACGACGAAATCTTCGGCCTGCTCAAGAGCGGCGAGATCGATGCGTTCGCGCTGTCGCGCGACCAGCTCAACGCCATGGCCAAGAAAATCCCGGGCTCGCGGGTGCTGGATGAAACCTTCAAGCAGACCGTGACCGCGGTCGCGGTACCTCTCAATCATCCGCTGGCGCTGGCGTTCGTCACCAAATTCATGACGGACGCCACATCAAATGGAACGCTGCGGAAGGCCTATGACAACAACGGGCTGAAGGACACGCCGATCCGGGCCAAATAGCGCGAGCTCGTGTCCGGCTGGAGCGTTTTTCAAGCGAAGTGGAGACCGATTCGCGTTAAGAAAACGCGTCAAGAGCCCCGTTTCGATTCAATCGAAGCGGGGCTCTTGTTCGTCGTGCCCACCGCGATCGGCTCCATACCGCTCTTGATGATGGCGTCACGGGCGGCGGGGGAAGCGAGAAACTTGATCAAAGCTCTTCCGGCGCCGGGTTCCTTGGAGACGGTGGCGATCCCTGCTGAAAACACCGTGATCTTCTGCAAGTCCGCCGGCAATGGCCCGACGATATCGACGCCTGGAACGGGGAGCATTTCGCTGATCTGCTGGAAGCCGATCTCGGCGTCGCCGCGCGCCACCACGCCGGCCACCGGCTCGGCCGGAATCTTCTTCGCCTTGTCCTTCATGGCATCGGCAATGCCGAGGCGCTGAAACATCTCGGTCGAGACATAGACGCCGCTGGCGCTGTCGGAACAGGCGATCGATTTCGCCGCCAGCAGCGCGCGCTTCACCGCTTCCGCCGAGCTGATGTCCGGTTTCGGCGCGCCCGATTTCACCGCGATGCCGATCGGCGACCTCGTGAGATCGACGCGGCTGTCCGCAATGACCTTGCCTTGCTTGACGAGGTCGCCGAGTGCGTTACCCACCATGATAAGGACATCGGCGCCTTCGCCGCGTTCCAGCCGGACCGGGATCGCATTGACGGTGGTGCCCATCGAAGGCCCATAAGCCGTCAGCACCTTGTTGCCGGTCAAGCGCTCGAACTCCGGCACCAGCACGTTATAAGCAGCGGTCAGCCCGCCCGAGATCATCACCTGGACCTCGGCGGCGCTTGCCGCACCGGCCAGCAACAGAGCGCCGGCAAGGCCGAGGGCAAGGCTGCGGAAATATGCCGATATCAATTTCATGATCATTCCTCCCGGCACGGCTGTTGATTGGGCGTGCTCGATCACGGGACGAGCGTAGCCCGCAAATGGGGGCTAGCCTAGGCGGAACGATGCCAAGGCATCACTACGCAGAGCGCAATGATGCTGTGAACGCGCAATCCGGCGCCGCGGTCGGCCCGGCGGATTTTAAGGCCGTCGATATGCCGCCGGCGATCGAAGGTGCCGCCGGTGACGCCCTGGAAGTAGCGCTACCTGCGGTAACCCTGAGAATTAACGTTTGTCATCGAGCGTTTGCCGCGGTTGGCACTCTGTAGTGCTGGATGTGGTGCGGCGTATGGGACTGAGGCCGATATCTAGCCGTGAACACGGGAGCACGGATCTCGACCGCTGATTCGGGCGCGGTTCGTTCCGTGCGCGTTCTGAACCTTAAAATACGGTCGATCTCCGTCGCATTTTGGGACAGCGCCGCGAGGGCTGCGTTTGAATCAGGGGCGGTGCAGGCGCCAGCCCACCACCGTCGCCTCGACGATGCCGCCGGACTCGTGATTGCGCCATTCGCCGTCGACCCAACGGCAGGCGAACGGAAGCTGATAAGTGCCGCTGTGGTCCTCGCATAACACCTGGACCGGCACATCCGGTGGCGGTTCTCCTGCGCCATTGAATTCAGCCAGACGTCGTTCGCGCGTTGCCATTTTTTTGATTCTCCTGAGAAAGGCGCACAAGTGCCCGCGTTCCGCGCCTTTGTGCCCCATCCGTTGCTTTAGGTGGGGTGTTCTTCGCAAAACCTCAACGCGCGAATGAGGTTTCAGTGTGTTATCTTTGACACCTTGCACTTCGCTCGCAACAAATTGACTGTGGCGAGAATTATGAGAATTATTTAATGAGGATTTTGATGACCGGCCGGATCGTTCTTCTCGTATCGGTGGCATTGCTGACCTGCACGCTGACGTCAGCTCAGGCGCGAGCCCAGGATGTTCCCGGCATTGAAATCTGCACCGTCGAAAAGACCATGGAGCGGCGGACCAGTTGCCTGCAGAGCAATGTCGATTTCCTGCAAAAGACGATCACAAAACTCGGCGCTGACCATCAGCAGAAGCTCGATGCCGCGAACCGGCAGATCGAGGGTTTGAAAAGCAGCGTCGCGGGCCTGCAGAAGATCGTGGACGACCTGCAGGCGGCGCAAAAGAAAGCGGCTGAGGATCAGAAGAAGGCTGGCGATCAGAAGAAAAGCGGCGAAGGCGGCAAAGCGGCGAACCCGTAGTCGTTCTACCTGGCAGGCAGCGAATGATGTTCGTGCATGACTGTTTTTCGTCGCGTATCGCTTGCTCCATTGCTCGATCAGCGCGCGGATTTGCGCCTCATCTGTCGCGTGTTGTGGTTTGTCCGCCATGTATTCCCCCTGCGTAAGGGCTCCGCCGTTCAACCTATCATCAAGAAAACCAAACCATCAAACGAAGGACGAGCAAATGGCGGAACTTCGCGCTTGGTGCGGGCATTTGCTGTTTTTGCCAGCGATGCCCTAGCTACTGATTTTCCTTAGAAGGAAGTGGACGCGGCCTCATTCGCCCGGTTCCCGGTTTCGCAAAAGCGAACGAGAGCAAGGAGTGTCAAATGAAGCGCCCGCAAAGCGATCATGATAAAAGCGCTTCGGAATGAAGGCCATGGTCCATGAATCCTGCCCAGAAGGCGCTCTGGTATATCGAAAGCCATCTTGCCGGCGAGTTGACCCTCGATGAGATCGCGGCGATCGGTGGAATTTCGCGCTTTCATATGGTGCGGGCGTTCGCCGCTGCGACGGGGCTGTCGGTCATGCGCTACGTGCGTGCCCGGCGCCTCAGCGAAGCGGCGCGTGCGCTCGCGGGCGGCGCACCCGATATACTTAACGTGGCGCTGGATGCGGACTACGGCTCTCACGAAGCATTCACCCGCGCGTTCCGCGACCATTTCGGGGTTACACCTGAAGCGGTCCGCAGCTCAACGCGTCTCGATCACCTCAGACTTCAGGAGCCGATCGTCATGGACTCAACCGTTATCGACAATCTTCAAGCGCCGCGTTTCCAGACCGGCAAGCCGCTTCTCATCGCTGGACTCGGTGAGCGTTACACTTGCGAGAACAGCGCCGGCATCCCCGGCCAGTGGCAGCGCTTTCATCAATCTGTCCAAAACATTCCCGGCCGGATCGGGCCGGTGGCTTACGGCGTCTGTTGCAACGGCGACGATGCCGGAAATTTCGACTACATCGCCGGTGTCGAGGTGTCGGATTTCTCCGACTTGCCGCGCGAATTCAGCCGCGTTCGCATCGCCGAACAGAGATACGCGGTCTTCACCCACCGCGACCACATCTCGACCATTCGCCGGACCGTCAACACGGTCTGGAATCACTGGTTGCCGGCTTCGGGACTGAAAGCGGCCGACGCGCCCAACTTCGAACGTTACGACGAGAATTTCGACCCGCTCACCGGCAATGGCGGTCTCGAGATTTGGATACCGGTTAGACAATAGCCGGCATCGCCGGGCTGCCTTGCGCACCCTCATATCGGTGATTGCTTGGCAACCGATATCGACTTTGCCATAACATCGCGTAACAAAGATTGTTGCGCGCGCGGAATGAGCTTGGAACCCGCTTTGCGCCTGAGAAAAGCAGGGGGATTCCGATGCCCAATGTTCGCGTTCTCGCCACCGATCTCGAATTTCCGGAAGGGCCGGTGGTGATGCCGGACGGCTCGGTGGTGCTGGTCGAAATCCGCGGCCGACGGCTGACCCGGATTTGGCCGGACGGACGCAAGGAAGTGGTCGCGGAGATTCCGGGCGGCCCCAATGGCGCGGCTATAGGGCCCGACGGCAAATGCTATATCTGCAACAACGGCGGCTTCGGCTGGATCCCGTCGCGCGGCACCATGATGCCGGGTGCGCCCGAACCGCATGAATATGTCGGAGGCTCGATCCAGCGTGTCGATCTAGCGACCGGCAAGGTCGAAACCCTGTTCGACAAATGCGGCGAGCATCCGCTGAAGGGGCCGAACGATCTGGTGTTCGACAAGCACGGCGGTCTCTGGTTCACCGATCTCGGCAAACGCCGAGCGCGCGACATGGATGTCGGCGCGTTCTACTACATGAAGCCCGGGGCCAAGGAAGTCGTCGAAGCAGTGTTCGGCATGCTGCCCGCCAACGGCATCGGGCTGTCGCCGGACGAGAACACCGTCTATGTCGCGGAGACGCCGACGGCGCGGCTGTGGGCGTTTGATCTCTCCGCGCCCGGCGAGGTCAAGCCGCGCGACGTGATCTATCGCGGCGAACGCGGCAAGCCGATCGCGGGCCTCGGCGGCTACCAGATGTTCGACTCGCTGGCAGTGGAAGCTTCGGGCAATGTTTGCGTCGCGACCTTGATCTCGGGCTGCATCTCGGTGATCGCGCCTGATGGCACGGTCGTCGAGCAGGTGCCGACCGGCGACCGCGTCACCACCAACATCGCCTTCGGCGGCCCCGAACTGAAGACCGCCTACATCACGCTGTCAGGCAAGGGCGAACTCATCGCGATGGACTGGGCGCGCCCCGGCCTGCCGCTGAACTTTTTGAACAAGTGATGACGACCACTTTCGTCATTGCGAACGCAAGCGAAGCAATCCAAAGAGCCGCGGAAGTTCCCGAAGCCGTCATTCCGGGGCGATGCAAAGCATCGAACCCGGAATCTCGAGATTCCGGGTCTGGTGCTAACGCACCATCCCGGAATGACGGAGTTCTGGGTTGCTCACGCTCGCAATGACGGAGTAAGGAACGGAGCGACTGATGCCCTGGCTTGAACCGGTTTCGCTCAGCGGCCCGCACGCGCGGCTAAAACCCTTGTCGCAAGACCATTGCGATGGGTTGAGCGAAGCGGTGAAAGACGGCGAACTGTGGAAGCTGTGGTACACCTTCGTTCCGAAGCCTGAAGACATGCGCAAGGAGATCGATCGCCGGCTGGGGCTGCAGGCGGCAGGGTCCATGCTGCCCTGGACGGCTTTCGATGCCGACGGCAAGGTCGCGGGCATGACCACTTACATGAACGTCGATGCGCCAAACCGGCGCGTCGAGATCGGCTCGACGTGGTATGCCCAGCGTGTGCAGCGCAGCGCCCTCAATACCCAGTGCAAATTGCTGTTGCTCACCCATGCGTTTGAAAGGCTCGGTTGCATTGCGGTTGAATTCCGCACGCATTTCTTCAATCATGCGAGCCGGCGCGGCATCGAGCGGTTAGGCGCCAAGCTCGACGGCATCCTGCGTAGCCATCAGATTGCGCCGAACGGAACCCTGCGCGACACTGTAGTGTACAGCATCATCGCCAGCGAATGGCCGACGGTGAAGGCGCATCTAGACTATCAACTGAATGAAAAGCCGCGGTAGCACGTCGCCGCCGCCAGAATTGGTGTGATGGATACATTCGATTATGTGATCGTCGGCGCGGGTTCCGCCGGGTGCGTGCTCGCCAATCGGCTCAGCGAAGATGCTACCGCCAGCATCTGCGTGCTCGAAGCGGGCCCCCGCGACTGGCATCCCTACATCCATTTGCCGGCGGGCTTCATCAAGACCTTTCACATGAGGAGCATCAACTGGGCCTACCAGCAGGAGCCGGGTCCGTGGACTGGGGGCCGGAGCATTTACGCGCCGCGCGGCAAGACGCTCGGTGGCTCATCTTCGATCAATGGTCATATCTACAACCGTGGCCAGCGCCAGGATTTCGACACCTGGGCGCAGCTCGGCAATCGCGGCTGGGGCTATCCGGATGTGCTGCCGTATTTCAAGCGGCTGGAGCGCCGGGTCGGCGAGGGCGAGGATGCTTATCGCGGGCGCGACGGCAGTCTGACCGTCACCACCATGGACTGGAGGGATCCGCTTTGCGAGGCGTTCATGGCCGGCGCGATGTCACTCGGCATTCCGCGCAACCCCGACTACAACGGCGTGATACAAGAGGGCGTATCCTACGCCCAGCGCACGATTCAAAATGGCCTGCGCGTCAGCGCGGCGACCGCCTTTCTGCATCCGGCGATGAAACGGCCGAATGTCCATGTGCGGACGCATGCGCATGCGACCGAGATCGTGTTCGAGGGAAAACGCGCGGCCGGCGTGCGCTACGTCAAGGGAGGGAAGGGCGGCACTCCGACCGAAGTGCGCGCCAGCAAGGAAGTGATCCTCGCCGGCGGCGCCTACAACTCGCCGCAACTATTGCAATTGTCGGGCGTCGGATCGCCCGATTTGCTGCACTCGCTCGGCATCGAGGTACGCCATGCGCTGGCGGGCGTCGGCGAGGGATTGCAGGACCATTACGCGCCACGATCGGTCGCCCGCGTCAAGAACATCAAAACCATCAACGAGCGCAGGCGCGGCCTCAGTCTGGCGATGGAGGCGATCAAATGGGCCACGACGCGGCGCGGTCTGCTCTCGCTGTCGCCGACCATGGTCTATTGCTTCTGGCACTCCGGCGAGACCACCGAAAGCTCCGATCTGCAACTGACGTTTACGCCCGCGAGTTACGCGGAGGGTGTACAGGGGCAGCTCGAAACCGAACCCGGCATGACGGTCGCCTCCTGGCAACAACGGCCCGAAAGCCGCGGCTATGTCCGCGCCCGCTC
>DASXJV010000034.1:0-45422 GCA_036497205.1 Bradyrhizobium sp. | reverse complement strand
ATCCGCGTCGCCGTGTTTTCGACCGGCAACGAACTGGTATCGCCGGGGGCGCCGCGCGAGGCCGCGCAACTGTTCGATTCGAATCGCTTCATGCTGATGGCGATGCTGGCGCGCCTTGGCTGCGAAGTCAGCGACCTCGGTATTCTCGGTGACGATCGGGCTTCGCTCGCACTCGGCCTGAAGAAGGTGGCTGCCGCACACGATTTGATTCTGACCACCGGCGGCGTTTCGACCGGTGAAGAGGACCACGTCAAGGCTGGTGTCGAAAGCGTAGGCACCCTCGTGCTGTGGCGCATGGCGATCAAGCCCGGACGGCCGGTCGCGATGGGGATTATCGGCGGCACGCCGTTCATCGGATTGCCGGGAAATCCGGTGGCGAGTTTTGTCACCTTCGTTCATGTGGTGCGCCCGACCGTGCTGGCGCTGGCGGGCGCTTCGCAACAGCACCTCCTCCCGATGCCGGTCCGCGCGGCTTTCATCTATAAAAAGAAAATTGCCCGCCGCGAATATGTCCGGGTCACGCTTCGCAAGGCTGACGACGGAACGCTCGAAGCGGTTAAATTTCCGCGCGAGGGCGCTGGCCTGCTGTCGTCGCTGGTGGAGACCGACGGACTGGTCGAACTCGGCGAGGAGATCACGCAGGTCGAACCTGGCCAGACGGTTGGGTTTTTGTCATATGCGAGTCTGATTTGACGTTCGGCCTCAGGCGATGTCCGTTGACGATGTGAATTCCCCTCGCCATGTATGGGCCATGACCACGACAAAGCTCGATCTCACCGGCCTGAAATGTCCGTTGCCGGCATTGAAGACACGAAAGGCGTTGAAGGCGCTGAAACCGGGCGACCGTATGGAAGTTCACTGCACCGATCCGCTATCGATCATCGATATCCCAAATCTGATCCGGGAAACCGGCGATAAGGTAGAGATCACCGAACGCGCGGAGCACGGAATCGTGTTTCTGATCGAAAAGACTGACGGTTTGTCGCCCGCTATCACGGAGCCGTAGATAGGAATCAGCAGAGCTTTACATGCTCGCGGCCTCTCGCGGCGACGACGGCTGGTTCTTGGGCGAGGCCCTGAGGATTGTCCGCGACCAGGTCTATCAAGGGGTGCCAGCGGCGGCTGCGCCCCTTAAATCCTTATGAGCCAGTATATTACTCTTGGCATGTGGCATGCCACGGATTAGAGTCGCCCGACCCAGGGTGAGAACGAGACGCTTCAATGAGTCATGATGTGCAACAGGTCCGCTCGTTCGAACATCCCGGCGAGGGACGAAAGCGGGCCAAATCGACCCCCAAGGGCCGCCAGATCGATCCCCAAGCCGCTGAAGAGATTGCGCTTTTGCTCCGCGACCGGCCAAGGCGGCGCGACCTTCTGATCGAGCACCTGCATCTTATCCAGGACAAATATCATCAGATTTCCGCAGCCCATCTCGCGGCGCTTGCCGACGAGATGAAGCTTGCGTTCGCGGAAGTGTTCGAGACCGCGACCTTCTACGCGCATTTCGATGTGGTGAAGGAGGGCGAGGCCAATATTCCGCCGCTGACCATTCGCGTCTGTGATTCGCTGACCTGCGCCATGCTGGGCGGGGAAAAATTGCTGCATGAGTTGCAGACAACTGCCGGTCCCGGCATTCGCGTGGTGCGCGCGCCGTGCGTCGGCCGTTGCGACACCGCACCTGCCGCCGAGGTCGGTCATCACTTTGTCGATCACGCCGGTGTTGCAAGCGTGCTTGCGGCGGCGAAGGGCGGCGACACCCACGCGCAGCTGCCTGACTACATCGACTACGACGCCTATGTCGCCGGCGGCGGCTACGCGCTGTTGAAGCGCCTGCGCTCCGGCGAGTTGGCGAAGGAAGATCTTTTAAAGGCGCTCGACGACGCCAGCCTGCGCGGTCTCGGCGGCGCAGGCTTTCCCACGGGACGAAAGTGGCGTGCGGTGCTCGGCGAGCCCGGACCTCGGCTGATGGCTATCAACGGCGACGAGGGCGAGCCCGGAACGTTCAAAGATCGCTATTATCTCGAGACCGATCCGCATCGCTTTCTCGAGGGCATGCTGATCGGTGCGCATGTCGTCGAAGCGCCCGACGTCTACATCTACATCCGGGACGAATATCCGGCCTCGCGCGAAATTCTGACGCGTGAAATCGCCAAACTGCCGCCGGGTGGTCCGCTGCTGCACATGCGGCGTGGCGCCGGTGCCTATATCTGCGGCGAAGAGTCTTCGCTGCTGGAAAGCATCGAAGGCAAGCGCGGATTGCCGCGGCACAAGCCGCCATACCCGTTCCAGGTCGGGCTGTTCGGATTGCCCACCCTGATCAACAACATCGAGACGCTGTGGTG
Organism: Bradyrhizobium sp.; assembly: GCA_036497205.1. Lineage (GTDB taxonomy): Bacteria > Pseudomonadota > Alphaproteobacteria > Rhizobiales > Xanthobacteraceae > Bradyrhizobium. The sequence goes on along the minus strand of DASXJV010000034.1, from coordinate 43,080 downwards.
GGTGCGCGACATTGTCGAAAAAGGCGCGGAGTGGTGGAAGAGCCATGGCCGCAACGATCGCCACGGGCTGCGCAGCTATTCGGTTTCCGGTCGGGTGAAAAATCCGGGCATGAAGCTGGCGCCGGCCGGCATCACGGTGCGCGAACTGATCGACGAGTTCTGCGGCGGCATGGCGGACGGACACACCTTCCACGCTTACCTGCCGGGCGGCGCATCAGGGGGCATTCTGCCGGCATCGATGGACAATATACCGCTCGATTTCGGCACGCTGGAAAAATACGGCTGCTTCATCGGTTCGGCCGCGATCATCATCCTGTCCGAGCAGGACAGCGTGAAAGGCGCGGCGCTGAACCTGATGCGTTTCTTCGAGGACGAAAGCTGCGGCCAGTGCACGCCCTGCCGCGTCGGCACCCAGAAGGCGGCGCTGCTGATGGAAAAACCCGTCTGGAACCGCGAATTGCTCGACGAATTGAGCCAGGCGATGCGCGATGCATCGATCTGCGGTCTCGGCCAGGCGGCCTCGAATCCGCTGACGACAGTCATTAAATATTTCCCGGAAGAATTCGTGCCGAAAGAGACAGCGGAATGACCAAAATCCAGTTCGAACTCGACGGCAAGCAGGTCGAAGCCGTCAACGGTGAGACCATCTGGCAAGTCGCAAAACGCCAGGGCCGCGAGATTCCGCATCTGTGTTATTCGCCCGAACCGGACTATCGGCCGGACGGCAATTGCCGCGCCTGCATGGTGGAGGTCGAGGGCGAGCGCGTGCTGGCGGCTTCCTGCAAGCGCACGCCGAGCGTCGGCATGAAGGTGAAATCGGCCAGCGCGCGCGCAGTCGCGGCACAAAAAATGGTGATGGAGCTTCTGGTCGCCGATCAGCCGGCGCGCGAAACTTCACACGATCCCGATTCGAAATTCTGGCACTGGGCCGAAAAGGTCGAGGTGACCGAAAGCCGTTTCCCGGCCGCCGAGCGCTGGCATGGCGACGCCAGCCATCCGGCGATGAGCGTCAATCTCGATGCCTGCATCCAGTGTGGCCTCTGCGTGCGCGCCTGCCGCGAGGTTCAGGTAAATGACGTAATCGGCATGGCCTACCGCAATCATGGCTCCAAGATCGTGTTCGACTTCGACGATCCGATGGGGGAATCGACCTGTGTCGCGTGCGGCGAATGCGTGCAGGCCTGTCCGACCGGCGCGCTGATGCCCTCCGTAATGCTCGACGAGAACCAGACCCGCGTCACCTATCCGGACAAGAAGGTGGACTCGCTCTGCCCGTTCTGCGGCGTCGGCTGCCAGGTCACCTATCAGGTCAAGGACGAGAAGGTGATCTACGCCGAGGGCCGCGACGGCCCGGCCAACCACAACCGGCTCTGCGTCAAGGGCCGCTTCGGCTTCGACTACATCCATCATCCGCATCGCCTGACCAAGCCGCTGGTGCGGCTGGCGAATGCGAAGAAGGATTCCAACGACCAGGTCGATCCGGCCAATCCGTTCACGCATTTTCGCGAAGCCTCCTGGGAGGAAGCGCTCGATATCGCCGCCAAGGGTCTCGTCAAGATCCGCGATGAAAAGGGCGTCAAGGCGCTCGCCGGTTTCGGCTCGGCCAAGGGCTCGAACGAGGAGGCGTATCTGTTCCAGAAGCTGGTGCGGACCGGCTTCGGCTCCAACAACGTCGATCACTGCACGCGGCTCTGCCACGCCTCATCGGTTGCGGCCTTGATGGAAGGCCTGAACTCAGGCGCGGTGTCGGCACCATTCGCGGCGGCGATGGACGCCGAGGTCATCATCGTGATCGGCGCCAACCCGACCATCAACCATCCGGTGGCCGCGACCTTCATCAAGAACGCGGCGAAAAACGGCGCCAAGCTGATCGTGATGGATCCGCGCCGGCAATCGCTGTCGCGCCACGCCTACAAGCATCTGGCGTTCAAGGCCGGCAGCGACGTCGCGATGCTGAATGCGATGATCAACACCATCATCACCGAGGGCCTCACCGATGAGCAATATATCGCCGGTTATACCGAGGGTTTTGAGGATCTCAAGGAGCGCATCAAGGAATTCACGCCGGAGAAGATGGAACCGATCTGCGGTGTTCCGGCAGATACCTTGCGCGAAGTGGCGCGGATCTATGCACGCTCCCGCGCCTCGATCATTTTCTGGGGCATGGGCATCAGCCAGCATGTGCACGGCACTGACAATGCGCGCTGCCTGATTGCGCTCGCTTTGATTACCGGCCAGGTCGGCCGCCCCGGCACCGGGCTGCATCCGTTGCGCGGACAGAACAACGTGCAGGGCGCCTCCGATGCGGGGCTAATCCCGATGTTCCTGCCGGATTATCAGCCGGTCGGGCGCACCGATCTGCGCGAGCCGTTCGAGCGCCTGTGGCACCAGGACATCGATCCGGTTCGCGGCCTCACGGTCGTCGAGATCATGAACGCGATCCACGCCGGCGAGATCACCGGCATGTATATCGAGGGCGAGAATCCCGCGATGTCGGATCCCGATTTGCAGCACGCGCGCGAGGCGCTGGCCAAGCTCGATCATCTCGTGGTGCAGGATCTGTTCGTCACCGAAACCGCGTTTCATGCTGACGTCATTCTGCCGGCTTCGGCCTTTGCGGAGAAATCCGGCACCTTCACCAATACCGACCGCCGCGTGCAGCTCGCGCGTGAGGTGATCAAGCCGCCCGGCGACGCGCGGCAGGATCTGTGGATCATCCAGGAAATCGCCAGGCGCATGGGGCTGGACTGGCGCTATGACGGGCCGGCCGACGTCTTCACCGAGATGACGCAGGTGATGCCGTCGCTGCAAAACATCACCTGGGAGCGGCTGGTGCGCGAGGGCGCGGTGACCTACCCGGTCGACGCTCCCGATAAGCCCGGCAACGAGATCATCTTCACCACGGGTTTCCCGACCGAAAGCGGGCGCGGCAAGATCGTGCCGGCGCGGGTGACCGCGCCGGACGAATTGCCCGACGCCGAATATCCAATGGTGCTCTCCACCGGCCGCGTGCTTGAGCATTGGCATACCGGTTCGATGACGCGGCGTTCCAGCGTGCTCGATCAGATCGAGCCAGAGGCGATGGCGTTTATGTCGCCAAAGGACATGCGGCGCATGAAGGTCTGGCCGGGCGATCTGGTGCGGCTTGAGACACGGCGCGGTGCGGTCGAGGTCAAGGTGCGCTCCGATCGCGACGTTCCGGAAAATATGGTGTTCATGCCGTTCTGCTACGCGGAGGCCGCTGCCAACCTGTTGACCAATCCGGCGCTCGATCCGTTCGGAAAAATTCCCGAATTCAAGTTCTGCGCGGTGAGGGCCGAACGCGCGGAAGTCCGCGCCGCGGCGGAGTAGCGATCTGATTTCAACCATACGAGCGTGCCGACATCGCACGCCCGCGGACCGCCCGCGCCAGAAAATACATCGACGCTCAGTTCGTGCCGCCCGCGTTCGTAGTCTGCTGCGCGATCTTGTTTTGTGCGATAATTGCTTCGAGGCGCGAGATATTATCCAGCAGCCGTTGGCTGGTCAGGACCAGGAAGTAATAGCCGAATTGCGGATTCTGGAAGTAGATCTCCAATAGCTTTTCATAGCTGATGGTCAGCACATGCCCGTTCTCGGTGCATTCGATCGTCGCCGTCCGTCGATTATTAGGTGTAAGGAAGCCAAGTTCGCCCATCAGGCGTCCCGGCGGCAGTTCGACGCCGATTTCAGTCACCAGGAATTTTCCGGTAACGGTCAAAAGCATTTCGTCGGCCGTGTCGCCCTTCCTGAACAGGATGTCGCCCTTGCGATATTTGCGCTCGGTCATAAACGGTTTGAGCCATTCCATCGACGTATCGCCCTGGGTTGCGGTACGTGCCTTCTTGACGAGGGTGAGCATTTGCCGCAGGCGAAACGCATTGATCGGGAGCAACAGCAGATACAAGAGAAAAGTCGCGACGTTGCCGGCGAGCGCGCCAAAGCCGGCGAAGAATGCGCAGCCGACCATGTTCGCGATGCGAAGCGGCACCATCGTCTGCGTCAGCAAAGTGGCGACAAAGAAAATTGCGCCAACCAGCGCAAACAGGTTGGCAAGGGTGATGTTGGTCAGCACGATTTCCAGAAGGCGGTTGAATATTGCGTCGTAGGTAATGTTATCGGGGTCCAGACCTAACTGGATCAAAATCTTGGCGACCCTGAGGTTGTCCGCCGCTGTGTCGAGAATGCGATTTAGAATGGTCGATAGGTCTGCGCTACTGAATTTCATCGGATCACCCAGGTGCCCTGGCGAAGCAGAACGTTTCTGAAAACGGAACGTAGAGAGCGATAGCAGTTTCCAACGGGGAAGAGGAGGTCGTCCCCAAGCCTAGCAGAGACCCCATGGTTAGCTCGTAATGAGAAATCATTAATTCATCAACCGCCTCGGGTTCGGGGCAGAACGGCCTCGAATGAACCCGATCCCCCACTCGGCGTGCGTCAATGAAGTCCTTCAGCGGACGGAACGCCGCGACGTTGAACACCGTCCGACGCGCCAGCAGCCCTAAGCAGCGCCGCGCCAATGCGCGTGAGACGGTCGGCCTGCATTTCGGCATGGGACTTCCTCAAAGCCCGCGCGCGAAGCGGATCTTATCGTCGGCATGGTCTCAAAGCGATGGCGGAAGAGCAAGCGGCAAGCTGTCGAAATCGCCGATGCTGCCAGCGCCGCTCCCGCGTATCAGATTCATCAAGCCGCGCGTTCGAATTGCACATTCGCCGCCTGATGCATCGCATCCTCCAAACAACAGATGATATGCGCCTTTGGAATTATGACCGATGCGATCTGCTGAAGATGCCTCAGTTCGCCAATTCCGAGCCTGCCGGCCGGATCCACAGCCAGCCAGCGACGCCGCCAAGCGCGGCGCAGAGTGCGGTCACCAGCATCACCGTGCGCAACGCCCGGTCGAACGCGGCGATTGCGCCCTCCGTGACGCCGGCCTGGCCAGCCAGTACCGCATTCAACGCTTCGTTGGCCTGCGTGGGCGGCAGCGGTTCAAGATGATGTGAAAAGCTTGCGAACAACACTGCGCCGAGTGCTGCGACCGCAAAGAGACCGGCCACTCGGGCAATCGCGTTGTTGACGCCGGAAGCGATGCCGGCGCGAGCTTCGCCCACCGATGCCATCACCGTCGACGTCAGCGGCGGAACGGTGATGGTCATGCCGACGGCGAGCACGCAGATCGCCGGAAATACGCCGACCCAATACGATTTCCCGAGATCCGCGAAAGCGAGCAGTGTCAAACCGCAAGCCGCGATGAGGGGCCCGGCGGTCAGCGACAGCCGCGGCCCGAAACGGTCGGAGAGGGTGCCCGCGAATGACGCGCCGAAACCCATGATCAGGGCGAAGGGCAGCAACGCCGTACCGGCCTGCGTCGCGGAATAACCGCCGAGCCGGATCAGGCCAAACGGCAGATAATATAATGCCCCGCCGAGCGCGAAGTAGAGCAGCAGTGTCAGCGTGTTGGTGCCGGAAAAATTGCGCGAGCGGTACAGCGACAGCGGCATCATCGCGCGTTCGTGGAATCGGGCTTCGATCGCAACGAAGCATATGAGGAACGCGGCTCCCGCTGCCGGCGCGGCGAGGACGGTTCTGTCGTGAAATCCCGACGCCGGAATGGCGCTCAGTCCCCAGGTGATAGCGGCGAGGCCAATGGCGACCGCGACCGCCCCTATCCAGTCGAGCCGCTTCGCTTTGTCATCGTGGCTCTCGCAGGCAAAGAAGATCGCGAGCCCGGCCGCGGCGATCGCCAGCGGGACGTTGAGCAGAAAGATCGCCCGCCACGATACATGATCGACCAGCCAGCCGCCGAGAACCGGGCCGGCCGCCGAGGTGAGGGCGCCAACGCCGGCCCACATCCCGATCGCATGGCTGCGCTCGTGCTGGTCGAAAGTAGCGCCGAGCATTGCGAGGCTGGCCGGCGTGAGCAGCGCAGCCCCGAGACCTTGAACCGCGCGGCTGACGACGAGCAGCGTGATGTTCGGTGCAAGTCCGCATGCAATGGAGGCCGTGGTGAATACCGCGGTGCCGAGAAGAAAAATCCGTCGACGGCCGTAAAGATCGGCAGCCGAGCCCCCGACCAGCACCAGTGCGCCCAGCAGCAAGAGGTAGGCATTGACGATCCATTGCGTCGATGCCGCGTTCGCATGCAGCGCCTGCTGGATGGCGGGGAGGGCGATATTCACGACCGAGCCATCGACAAACGCCATGCTCGATCCGAGGATCGTCGCCACCAGCGTCAGGCGCTTGCTCCTCTCCGACAGGCCGGCGGGAAAAGCCGGCGTGGCGCCGATAACGCCGGCGTCACAGGGCGGCCGTGTGAAACCAACCATCTGGGCCTCGAAGAAACGTGCCTACGACACCAAGTATAGATCGTGCGCGCCGCGGACGACGCTTGCCTGCGTAGCCGCTCTTCAGGATGAGGTGGTCATTCCTTATTTCTGTTCCGCCGCGGTTGAACTCGCGAACTCCGGATTCGGGACACTAGCCGGCCTCATGCCTGCCGAGCAAGAGGCGCGCGCGCATGCGTGGCAGGCGAGATCGCACACAAACGCAACTGCAGCATGAAAAAGAGTTTACCTCGCACGTCTCGGTGCTAACGTGCCGTCCAATTAAAACCAGCAGGGAGGATACCTTCATGAAGCATTTGTCGATACTCGCGGCCGGGCTGCTGATCGGAGCCGCCGCTTTCCAGTTTTCCAACTCGGCCTCGGGCCAGAGCGAAGGCGGATGGGTCACGCTGCTCGACAGCACCAAGATGGGCGATTGGGATGAGGTCGGCAAAGCCAATTGGACGATGAAAGACGGCGCACTCACCGCCGACAAGCTTGACGGCAAGGATCTGTCCTATCTCGTCACCAAAAATTCCTACAAGGATTTCCAGATCAAGGCCGAGTTCTGGACCGACGAAGAAGCCAACAGCGGCATCTTCATCCGGTGCGACGAGCCGAAGAAGATCGATGCCAAGATCTGCTACGAGGTCAACATCTTCGACAAGCGGCCTGATCCGACCTACGGCACCGGCGCGATCGTCGACGTCGCCAAGGTCGATCCGATGCCAAAGGCCGCCGGCAAATGGAACACTTACGAAATCACCGCGCAGGGCCCGCATCTCGTTGTGGTGCTCAACGGTCAAAAGACCGCCGACGTGCAGGACAGCAAACACTTGAGCGGCCCGTTCGCGCTGCAGTACGGCTCGGGCGTGGTCAAGTTCCGCAAGGTGCAGATCAAGCCGCTATAATCCAGGCGGCCGGAGACGGTTCTGCTTCGCTGCGAAGCGGCTCATCCGTCTTCAGCGGATGAGCCGTGCAAGCAGATGCGCCGCCGCCAGAGGCGCGGCACCCGCTAAATCTGCCGCACCACGCCCGGTCGGCCCGGCGCGCATTCCAGCGCGTCGCGATCCCAGTTGGCCGCATTGGCCGCGGCTTCATAGGTGCTTTGCAGGAAATCGAGCAGCGCCTGATCCGGCTGCGGAGCCGTGCGCACGGCATCATAGGGCAGGATGAATTCGCCCAGCGCCTCGCTGAAGAATGCCGCGTCGGGCCGCACCGGCGTCGTGCGGAAGCCTGCCGGTTCGGGATAGGCATAAGAATAGAACGCGGGATAATCGATCGCGCCACTGCCCGGCCAGAAGCCGGCGCTGCTCTCCTCGTGAGAATAGGCTTCGCAAGCCACTTCATCCGGCAAATGGGGTACGCCGCCGGGATGACGCGGTGCACGTCGTCCCGAAAAGCGCGTCACCGCAAGATCGAAGCTGCCCCAGAAGAAATGCACCGGACTGGCCTTGCCGAGGAAGCCGGTGCGGAATTGCTTGAACACGCGGTCAACGTTCACAAGAATCCGCAAAAAGCGCCGCACCGCTTCCGGGTCGTAAGAGGCATGCCGGTCGTCTTGCGAGAAGCGGATCGGCTCCGGCAATTCGTTGGGCATCTCGTCTATTGCGACGTGGATGCCGAGTTCGGTGAGATCAGCCATGACCGCTGCATAGAAACTCGCGACCGATTTTCCGGCCAAGGCAAACTGCCGCGTTGCGCCGCCACTGGTCGAAATCCGTAGATGATGATCGATGAAGTCGAGTTCGATTTGAAATGTGCTGATACCGTCGGGTATCGGCGAGGTCGTCAACCCGCGCGCGGTGACATAAAGCGCGACCTGCCAGGAGTGATTCAGCCAGGGTGCCCGCGCGAGACGAATCTTGCCGATGATCTGGGTCCAAAGATGCAGCGTCGCATAGGTCTCGCGCCACCCCGCGGTCGGCAATTCCGGCCACGGGGTTTGCGGGTCGCTGCTCATGCGTCACCGTAACATTCTGTCATCGGTATTCCCCTCATATGAAAAGGCCGGGCGCGATTCGGCCCGGCCTTTATATGCGAACTCACAGCGATTGGGGATGGGCGCGTTATTTTGTCTTCGCCGCGTTCTTGCTGAAGGCGGCATCGACTTCGCCCTTCGCGATGCGGGGCCGGTTCGCAGACATCACGAATTAGTGCATTCCGGGCATCGACGCTTGCCGCGCGAAACGCGGAAGAGACTGCGGCACCACCACCGCCGTGCAGTCGCCTGCACCGGATTGCGTGCCAGTTGATAGATAAAGAGAATTTCGATCATGGCGAAGTCCGTGATTCCCACGAACAGGTGGGGCGGCACTCGGCAAAGAGAATGCCGCCTGCATCGTATCAGCCATGCAGTTTTTTCGCCGTTTCCGCGATCACGTGTCCTTGATAGCGCGCGCCCGCAATTTCGTTTTCGCTGGGCGGGCGGCTGCCGTCGCCGCCGGCAATCGTGGTCGCGCCATAGGGCGAGCCGCCGGTGATCTCGTCGAGCTTCATCTGGCCCGCAAAGCCGTAATTCAGGCCGACGATGGTCATGCCGAAATGCAGGAGGTTGGTGATGATAGAGAACAGCGTGGTTTCCTGGCCGCCGTGCTGGGTCGCGGTCGAGGTGAAAGCGCCGCCGACCTTGCCGTGCAGCGCGCCTTTCATCCAGAGGCCGCCAGCCTGATCGAGGAAGTTCGCCATCTGCGATGACATGCGGCCGAACCGCGTGCCGGTGCCGACGATGATGGCGTCGTAGTTGGCGAGGTCTTCGATCTTCGCCACCGGCGCCGCCTGATCGAGCTTGTAGTGCGACGCTTTCGCGACATCGGGCGGCACAAGTTCCGGCACGCGCTTGATATCGACTGACGCGCCGGCTTTGCGTGCGCCTTCGGCGACGGCATTCGCCATCGTCTCGATGTGACCGTAGGCCGAATAGTACAGCACAAGAACTTTTGTCATGGTTGGTCTCCTTGAGTTTGATGCGAGAAGTTCGAATTTAGTCGTCATGGCCCGACTTGTTCCGGCCATCCACATCTTGATCGTTCGTCAAGTAAGCCGTGGATGCCCGGCACAGGGCGGGCCATGACAAAACATGAGGTCAGGCCGCGTCGACCAGCACCAGTTCCGAATCTTCCAGCGCGGTGATCTTGAGCCGCGCCTCGTCGCGGATCGCGATGCCGTCGCGGGCGTTGACACGCACGCCGTTGATATCGACCAGCCCCGCCGCCGGAACCAGATAGAGGTTGCGGGTTTTGCCCGGCGCATATTCCGTGCGCTCGCCGGCCCTCAGCGTAGTGGCAAGCACCCGCGCGTCGGCGCGAATCGGCAGCGCGTCCTTGTCGCGTTCAAAACCGCTGGCGATGGTGACGAAATTGCCGGAGCGATCCGACTTCGGGAACGGCTTGGCGCCCCAGGTCGGTTGGCCGCCTTCCGTGGTCGGCTCGATCCAGATCTGGAAGATCTTGGTCTTAGTCGGCTCGAGATTGTATTCGGAGTGACGCACGCCGCTGCCGGCGCTCATTACCTGCACGTCGCCCGCTTCGGTGCGGCCCTTGTTGCCGAGGCTGTCCTGATGAGTGATTGCGCCCTCGCGGACATAAGTGATGATCTCCATGTTGGCGTGGGGGTGCGCAGGAAAGCCACTGTTCGGCGCGATCTCGTCGTCGTTCCACACCCGTAACGAGCCGTGCCCCATATTGCTGGGGTCATAGTGCCTGCCGAACGAGAAGTGATGTTTGGCTTTCAGCCAGCCGTGATCGGCGCTGCCAAGCTTGTTGAAGGGTCTGAGTTCAATCATGATACGTTCCTTTGATTTGAATTTCTTTGGATGTGCCGGGCGCGTCATGCGCCCGGCGTCGTTGAGTTGCTTGGGTCAGGCGCCGAAGCCGCCATCGACATTCAGCACGGCGCCGGTCACAAACGACGCGCCGGGACTGGCGAGGAATACGATGCCGGCGGCGATTTCTTCCGCTGTGCCGTAGCGTTGCAGCGCGTGCTGCATGCGCTGGGCTTCGGCGAACGCGCCGCCGTCCTTTGGATTCATGTCGGTGTCAACAGAGCCGGGCTGCAGCACGTTGACCGTAATGCCGCGCGGTCCGAGGTCGCGCGCCGCGCCCTTGTTGTAGCCGACGATCGCAGCCTTGGTGGCGGCGTAGTCAGCGAGGCCGGGAAACGATGCGCGGGTGGGTATGCCCGAACCAATAGTGATGATGCGTCCGCCTTCTCCCATCAGCTTTGACGCCGCTCGGATCGCGCTAACCACGCCGTGGACATTGATCGCGTCCTGGCGGTCGAATGCCGCGGTGTCGCTGTTGGGATCGTCGACCGCGCCATTGACCGCGACCGCCGCGTTATTGACGAGGATATCGAGACGGCCAAAATGCTTGGCGACGTCTTTTACCAGTTGATCGACTTCGCTGGCGCTGGCCTGGTCGGCCTTGAAAGCATGCGCTTCCACACCCTTGGCTTTCAATTCTTTCACGACGGTTTCGGCCTTATCCGCTGAGGCGAGGTAGCTGATGGCGATGTTGGCGCCTTCATCGGCGAGCGCTAGGGCACTGGCCGCGCCGATGCCGCGCGAGCCGCCGGTGACGAGGGCAGCCTTGCCTGTGAGCGATTTGGTCATTGGATTTCTCCGCTGTCTGAATTCCGATGACGTCTGGATATGCGCTTCCAGTTGGAGCATAAATAGAAACTATAGAAACACATTGTTTCTATTATTGTTCTTCCAGGAGGGCCCGAATGACAAAACTTCCCGATTTCGAAGGCCTCGCGATTTTCGCAAAAGTTGTGGAATTACGGTCATTTGCCGCGGCTGCGGCCGAACTGGCCCTTTCCAAGGCCACGGTGTCGAAGGCGGTCAGCCGGCTGGAGGAGCGGCTCGGTGCGCGGCTGTTCAACCGGACCTCGCGGCGCCTCGCCTTGACCGATGCCGGGCAGAAACTATCCGGGCGCGCCGCGCGTCTGCTGGTCGATGGCGAGGCGGCTGAGAACGAGGCGCTGGCGCAGTCGGTGGCGCCGCGCGGGCTGGTGCGCCTCGCGGTGCCGATGACGTTCGGGGTGAAAGCGGTGGCGCCGATCCTGCCGGAGTTTCTGGAGGCATATCCCGACGTCGCGATCGATCTTCACCTCAGCGATGCCATGGTCGATCTGATCGGCGAGGGTTTCGATGCAGGCTTGCGGATCGCGAGCCTGCCGGATTCCTCACTGATCGCGCGGCGGCTGTGCGCGATGCCGCGCTACACAGTGGCGGCGCCTGCCTATCTCAAGCGCTATGGCCAGCCGACGCATCCGATGCATCTGGCGCAGCATAAGTGTCTCGGCTATGCCTATCTCTCCACGCCGGGCGTCTGGCATTACACCAACGCCGCGGGCGAGCAGGCGAGCGTGCGCCCCGCAGGGCCGCTGCGCGTCAACAATGGCGAAGCACTGATGCCGGCGTTGCTGGCAGGGCTCGGCGTCGCCGATCTGCCGGACTTTATCGTCGGCGACGCCATTGCGTCGGGCGAGCTCGAAGTGATTCTGAAAGACTGGAAGCAGACCGAGGGCGCGGTGCACCTGGTGACGCCCCCCGGCGGCCCGCGTCCGGCCCGCGTCGAGGTGCTGGCGGACTTTCTGGCGAAGCATTTTTCGGGCGCGAAGAAGCGGAAGTAGCGATGAATGGTGGACATGGCGAACGGCGCCTTTGCCCACCCTGCGGTTCAGGCTAGGCTGGCTCCACAAAGACAAAAACCTCCGGGGAGAAACTGCCGATGAACCGACGTGAACTTTTGAAGGCCACAGCTGTGCTGCCGCTGTCGCAGATCGCGCTCTCCAATACTGTATTCGCGCAAGCGCCGTGGCCGACGCGCAATATCACCATGATCGTGCCGTTTCCGGCCGGCGGCCAAGCCGATCTCGCTGCTCGCCCGGTGGCGCTTGCGCTGGAAAAAATTCTCGGCAAGCCCGTCATCGTCGACAACCGCGCCGGCGGCGCCGGCGGATCGATCGGCAACGCGGCGGCGGCGCGCGCTGAGCCTGATGGCTACACATTGCTGATGACGCTGTCCTCGCTGGCGGTGCTGCCGGAAGCCGACCGGCTGTTCGATCGCCCCGTGGCTTACGAGGTCTCGCAATTCGCGCCGGTGGCACGCGTGCTCGCCGATCCCACTTTGCTCGCGGTGCCGGCGTCGGCGCCGTGGAAGACGCTGCAGGAATTCGTCGACGACGCAAAAAAGCGACCCGGCGAAATTCCCTACGGCTCGTCGGGTCCCTACGGCACGCTGCATGTGGCGATGGAGATGTTTGCGGCCAGCGCCGGCATCAAATTGCTGCACGTTCCGTTTCGCGGCGCCGGTCCCGCACTGACCGCGTTGCTCAGCGGCACGGTGCAGGCGCTGGCGTCAGCTCCAGGCACGCTCAAGCAGCAGGTCGATGACGGCAAGATGCGCGTGCTTGCGAATTGGGGCGCGGAGCGGATCGCGAGTTTTCCCGATCTGCCGACCTTCAGGGAACTCGGCTACAAGGATGTCGAGTTCTACATCTGGGCCGGGCTGTTTGCCCAAGGCGCACTGCCGGCGCCGATCATGACGCGGCTGCGCGAGGCGATGGCGTTAGCCGTGAAAAGTCCTGAAGTGACAAAAACCTTTGAAACCGCGGGCAGTCCGGTGGCTTATTTGGACGCGCCGGAATTTTCAAAATTCGTCACGGAAGACAGCGCGCGCCTGATCGCGGCGGTGAAGAAAATCGGCAAGGTGGAGTAGGGGATCGCGCGCCATCGCCCTTTTTCCCTCTTCCACAATGGGAGAGCAGAAAGCAAACGCCTGACCTTCACATTTTTTGTACGGCGTGAACCTTCCCCGGCCTCATTTATTTTGAAGCCTGCGGCGTGATGGGGGAACCACGCCAACTCGAGCCGAAAGAAGGATCGGACATGCGAGTGTACAATGTGGTCTTGGGCCTTGCGATGTCGACCGCCTGTGGCATCGCCATTCAAAATCCTGCTTTTTCGGAGGAGTATCGGGGAACCCTGGAACAACAGCTTGCATGCACCCCTGACGTCTTCCGACTTTGCGGTGAACAGATCCCGGACGCCAATCGGATCGTTGCGTGCTTGCGGCAAAACACCCCGCAGCTCTCTGGACCGTGCCGCTCGGTGTTTGAGTCACACGCTACCGGGCCCCAGCAGCCTGACCCGAGAGGCCGCAACGATCGGCCAAGATCCTACAGCGGCCAATAGACTGGCCTTCCGCTTCCGCTACTGCCATGTTCGCAGGACCGCAGCGATAGATGCGACAGCGCCGACAAACGCCAGGATCGTGACCGTGGCCAACCACTGGGTCTGCCTGCGACCATCGTGTCGATCATGAAAGCTAAGCCAGTCCCGCACGAACCCGGCCGGAACGTCGAACACAACTGAGTTGTCATCAGGATGATGCATCTCGTGATCGGCGAACATTGCCCGCACGTTAGGCACGCCTATCCGTTCAAGCTCGCAATACCAATGCCACGCGCGCTCGCCGCCCGTCCATCGATTTTCGAAAGGAAGCCGGTGCGATTTCATCTCGGACCTCCGCGTATGCGTCGATCCGCGCTCGGCCAACGGCAGTCTCGCACAAGAGCGGACCATCAGCAGGTTCAATAAATTACGCCTTCGGGAAAGCGCCGTCCATTACTTCGTTTGCCGGTGGAGACGGGGTCCCCCCGGAAGCGTCGCACGAGCGATATCCTCACGCGCGATTCTCGCAGACATCGACCCATTCTGCCGTGACCAGTTCAGCCATCCGCGATGGCGCGATGCGCACCGCGCTGTGGGTCGAGCCTGCCGCCGGCACCACCGTGTCGAACGCTTTCAGCGACACGTCACAATAAATCGATAGCGGCGCTTTCAAGCCGAACGGACAGACACCGCCGACTTCATGGCCGGTAATCTCAGTGACCTCTTGGACGCCGAGCATTTTTGGCTTGCCGCCGAACAGCGCCTTGACCTTCCTGTTGTCCATCCGCGACGTACCGCTGGCGACAATGAGCACCACGCGGTGGCCGATCCGCAAGCTCAGCGTTTTGGCGATCCGCGCCGGCTCGACGCCATAGGCTTCGGCCGCCAGCGCCACCGTTGCCGAACTGATCGGCGATTCGATCACCGTGATATCCGGGGCCTTCTCGGCGAAAAACGCGCGGACCGATTCAAGGCTCATGCGTGGCGACCAGACCGGGCAGTTCTGACAGCACGTGGATGCGATAGTCTGGCTCGAGTCCGAGTTCGTCCATCTGCGTCCGGATCGCCTTGAACATGGTGAGCGGGGCGACAGAATCGTTTTTGACGCAGGCCAGCGCCATCGCTTCCGGCGTCACCCGCTCGATCCAGGCGACGTTCAGCCCAAACGCCTTGGCGCCGCAGACGTCCCATGGATTCGACGACACGAATAACACTTCGGCGGGCGGCACCTCGAGCGTCGATTCGATCAGGGTGTAGGCATCCGGAGCAGGCTTGAAGATTTTCTGTGAGTCGATGCTGATGGTCGCATCAAGCACGCGGTCGAGACCGCTGTTGCGCACCAGCGCGTTGAGCATACCGGTGCTGCCGTTGGAAAGGATCGCAAGTTTTCGATCCCGCATCGCCGCCAGCGCCGCCGCCGCATCCGGATAAAGATCGAGATGTAGATACTTGTCGATGATGCGCTCGAACGCCGCCGGATCGTGTTTCAGTCCAAGGCATCGCAGCGTATAGGCGAGCGAATCCCGCGTGATGACAGAGAAATCCTGATAGCGCCGCATCAGCGAACGCAGCCAGGTGTATTCAAGCTGCTTGATGCGCCAGATCTGTGTGACGATCTCGCCATAGCCCGGAAACGCCTCTTCAGTAACGGCAGCCACCGACTGAATGTCGTAGAGCGTGCCATACGCATCGAACACAACGGCTTTGATGGTCACAGGGAACTCATGGTGGGCATGTCGGAAATCGGATGCATCTGACCTTTCGGAGGCTTGGGAACACAGTATGGTTTTGCGAAGAGCTGCCGTCCATAGCGCGAGTTCGATACGGACGCCATGACAACGCGCTCACAATCAAATCAGATATTCAGAAGCTTGCGCGCGTTGGCCTTCAACACTTTCGGCCTGATCTCGTCGCGGATCTCGAGCTTGGCGAAATCCGTCAACCAGCGGTCGGGCGTGATCACCGGCCAATCCGAGCCGAACAGCATCTTGTCCTGCAGGATCGAGTTGATGTAGCGCACCAGGATCGGCGGAAAATATTTCGGCGACCAGCCGGAAAGGTCGATGTAGACATTCGGCTTGTGGGTCGCGACCGACAGTGCTTCTTCCTGCCACGGGAACGACGGATGCGCGAGGATGATCTTCAGGTCGGGGAAATCCGCCGCGACGTCATCCATGTACATCGGATTGGAATATTTCAGCCGCATCCCCATGCCGCCAGGCATGCCGGAGCCGACGCCGGTCTGCCCGGTGTGAAACAGCGCGATGGCGCCGCCATCGTTGATGGCTTCGTAAAGTGGGTAGGCCATGCGGTCATTCGGATAAAATCCCTGCATGGTCGGATGGAATTTGAAGCCTTTGACGCCGAATTCCTCGATCAGCTTGCGTGCCTCGCGAACGCCGAGCTTGCCCTTGTGCGGATCGATGCTGACGAAGGGTATCAGCACGTCCAAATTGTCAGCGGCGACTTCCAGCATTTCGTAATTGTTGTAGCGGCGGAATCCGGTCTCACGCTCGGCATCAACGGGGAAGATCACCGCGGCGATTTTCTTCGCGCGATAATAAGCGGCGGTTTCCGGAACCGTCGGCGGATGCTTGTTGGGCGACTTGAAATACTCGGCCATTTGCGCCTGGAAATCGTCGTAGCCGTCGTCGGCATGCATGCCGCAGGGTTCTTCCGCATGGGTGTGGATGTCGATCGCAACGACGTCTTCAATATTGGGCAGCTTCAATTTGGACATCTTGGTTTCCCGGCGGCCGCCTGATAGTACAGCTTGGCAAATTGATTATACAATATAACAAATTTGGCAAGACACGGAAACAGGGATTATGACCTGGCGCAGGCGCACGCCTTCGAGACCGACTTCTGGACCGTCCGGCCACAGTGATGCGCGAGGGAATGAAATCATGATAGCGACGTTCGAAAGCCTCAGCGCCGGCGACATCGTCGATAGGCCGAAATTCGCCGTATCGCGCGAATCCATCCGTCTGTTCTGCGACGCCTTGCTCGACTACAACCCACTGCATCTCGACGACGACTATATGAAGGGCAATTTCGGCAAGACCAATTTCGGCGGCATCATCATGCACGGCATGAACAATTTTGGGCTGATCTCCCGGATGATTACCGACTGGGCCTATCCTGCCGGCGCTATTCACCATCGGCTCGAAACCCGATAGATCAAGCCGCTCGGGCCTGGCGACACCATTCAGCCGACCGGCATCGTCAAATCGAAACAGGAACTCACGCTGGGTTCTGATCAACGTCATGGTGCCTACCAGAACGACGAGAACGTCGCCACCGGCGAAACTATGGTCGGGTTTCCGGGCGACGCCGCGGCGCAACCTTTACTCGGCAGGCACGCCCGTCGTTCCGCGTGTCGTCAGCCTGCTTCCCGCGGGCCGTGCTGCGAGATGAGCATTTGGCGGCGCGACATCGGTGGCCAGTCCAATCCACTCCAGAAAGCGGATGGTGAGATAGGTATTGTCGATTTCCCACCAGCGATGACCATGGCGCGCCGATCGCGGATCGGCATGATGGTTGTTGTGCCAGCCTTCGCCATTGGAGATGAGGCCGACGACGATGTTGTTACGGCTGTCCTCGTCGGTCTCGTAATTCCGGTAACCCCACAGATGCGTCACCGAATTAACAGCCCAGGTAATATGCCATACCAGGACCGTGCGCACGAAGACGCCGAACATCATGATGCTCAATCCGGTTTCCGCCGCATCCGCCGGCGTTTCGCCAAATACCCATGCGACGGCGAACCCGGCACCGAAGAACAGCGGCATCTGGCCGAGATTGATCCAGACCAGCCAGTTATGGCGCTCGAGCGCGACGTAAAACCGGTCCCGCAGGATGTCCTTGGCGTAGCGCTCGTAGATTCCGAGGCGCGAGAGTTCCGGCTGGTTGACCAGAATCCATCCGATGTGGCTCCAGAAGAAGCTTGCAAGCGGGCTGTGCGGGTCCGGCTGCTCGTCGGCGAATTGATGATGCCGACGGTGTATGGCGACCCAGCGTGCGGGCGTCTCCTGTAGGCAGGACATCGCGATGACCACCATCGCGTGCTCCAGCCATTTCGGACATTTCAGGCCGCGATGGGTCAGAAGCCGATGGTAGCAAAGGTTGATGCCAAATAGCCCGCACAGATGCGTGCCCAGCATTGCGACGATAAATCCGCTCCAGCTGAAATAGCCCGGCATAAAGGCCAGCAGGGCTGCGGCATGAAAGGCGCCGATCACGATTATGTAGGGCCATTTGAGCTGAAATGGCCTCACGCCTGACGGCAGCATCAGCCGTTCATTCGTGGCAACAGGAGGGGTGCAATCCGCAGCGGCCAATACCGCGGTCTTTGTCGTTGGCCGGCGAACCGTCGTCATAGATGTCGGGATCCCCATCTCTGCGCGCGACGCAGCTCGGTTAAACAGCCTGATGCCTGAGATGCGGACGAATCCCGTCGGGTGCAAACCTTTGACTGAATTTGTTTATTTTGTCTATTAGCCGCAAAATCGGTTCCATTGTGGCTGTTAGCCGGACGCCGCGTGATCTCCCGTTTGGATTGACAACAGACCGTTCAATGGCTTAGAAACCCGACGTCCTGGGCGGTATGGCCGCTGGCGGGAAAAAGCTCGTTTTGCCACTTTCGGCCTGTCAAACACGGCCTTTCAAAGCATCAGGATTGTCCCATGAAGGTCCGTAACTCGCTGAAATCGCTGCGTGGTCGCCACCGCAACAATCGTCTGGTCCGCCGCAAGGGCCGGGTTTACGTGATCAACAAGGTTCAGCGCCGCTTCAAGGCGCGCCAAGGTTGAAGCAAGCCTGAATTCAGGCTTGAATCTGGCGCCCTACGAAAATTTCCGCCTTCACGGGTCTTTGACGCCTTTGCTGCTTTGCAGTGGGTTTTCCTGCGTCTAGACTTTGGCGATGGCCTTGAGATTCCCTCTCGCGCGCAACTGCCTGACTGCACTCCTGCTCACCGCAATGAGCGCGGCAGCGCCGATCCCGGCATTTGCGCAGGATCCAAGGATCGCGCCGAAGCAGCAGAAAAAACTGCCGGAAGCGCCGAGCAAGCTGCCGAAGGTCGGCGCCGACCGCACGCGCGGACTGGACTTTCTGTTCGGCGCGCTGAAGGCGGCGCCGGATGAGGCCAGCGCCAAGCATGTTGAAGCCCGGATCTGGGCGGCGTGGATGCAGACCCCGAGCGATACCGCGGCACTCCTGATGATGCGCGCCAAGGCCGCGATGGACGCGCAACAGGTGGATATCGCGCTGAAGCTGCTCGATGCCGTGGTCAAGTTGCGTCCGGACTATGTCGAGGGATGGAACAGGCGCGCAACGCTGTATTATTTGAAGAACGATTACACCCATTCGCTTCAGGATATCGAGCAGGTACTGGTCCGCGAACCGCGCCATTTCGGCGCGCTGGCCGGGCTTGGCATGATTATGCAGGATCTCGGCGACGAGAAGCGTGCGCTCGACGCGTTCCGCAAGGCACTCGCCGTCAACCCGCACCTCGAGAAGGTGCCGGAACTGGTCAAGACCCTGAGCGAAAAGGTCGAAGGCCGCGACATCTGATCTATCTGTTGATCACTTTGATCGCGCGAATGAAGTCCGATGACATATAATCCATTAGTGCAGAGCATCCATTAGTGCAGAGCGTTGCTGCCGCGCTCGAAGGGCCGGCCAACTGCCACCGCCGCGTAGAGCTGCTGAAGTTCGGCCTCCAGGTGCTCGTTGACCAGCAGGAGCGCTTTCAGCGCACTGTGGATGTCGCCGTTGCAAGTGGCCACGATTTGGTCGATGGCGGCTTCTGATCTGGAAATCATCGAAAATCCTCCAATTGAGCTGTGGGATAAACCTTTGGCGCTTGATCCCTGTTCCTGTGGATTGTGTGGATAGGTCCAAGTGACGACAGTCTCGATGAGCGCGCGCTCGCCACATCGCAAAAGTCCTGATGACAGTTATATAAAGCTGCCGATGACGATTGTATGAAGCGGGGGTGCCGCACGGCGGGAAAACCGGTCATTGGCCTCGAAAGCGGGACCGCCATAAAACCGTAACCCGTTGGTGCCCAAACTCATCCGGACAATCCAATGGTATCAGTAGTTGTCGTGGCGGCGCTCGCGATCCTGGCGCTGATCACGCAAGCCGGTGTCCTTGCCCTGCAGCGCGCCTATCCCGCGCAAGGCAAGACGATCGAGGTCGCCGGCGCCAAAGTCAACGTCGTCGATATCGGGCCGCGCGATGCCATCGGTCCGCCAATTGTGATGATCCATGGCGCGAGCTCAAATCTGGAGGTGATGCGGCGACCGCTTGGCGACATGCTCGCGAAAAATCATCGGGTGATCCTGATCGACCGTCCCGGGCATGGCTGGAGCACGCGCGCGCGTGCGGAGGATTCGACGCCGGCGATCCAGGGCAAAATGATCGATGAGGCGCTCGAAAAGCTGGGCGTCGGCCAATCAATCTTTGTTGTGCATTCCTGGAGCGGCGCGCTCGGCGCGCTAATGGCGCTCGATTTTCCGCAACGCGTCGCGGGTCTGGTGATGTTGGCGCCGGTGGCATATCCGTGGCCCGGCGGCGTCGGATGGTACAACAAGGTCGTCACCACCCCCGTGGTTGGCTCGCTGCTAGCCTATACGGTCACGCTTCCGCTTGGCTTCTTTCTGGCCGAGCCCGGCGCGCGCGGAGTGTTCTTGCCGCAGATCATGCCGGATGATTTTGTCAGCAACACCGCGACGCCATTATTGCTGCGTCCGCGTGAGTTCCTCGCCAATGCCCGCGATCTCGTAACGCTGAAGGCGGCCGTAGCGGAGCAGGCGCCGCGCTATCCACGTATCAGCGTGCCGACGGTGGTGATCACGGGCGAAATCGACAAGACCGTGTCGACGAACCGCCACTCACGACCGTTCGCGAAAGCGGTGCCGAATGCGAAACTGATCGTGTTGCCGGATGTCGGTCACATGGTGCAGAACGCCGCGCCTGAGCTCGTGAGCTCCGAGATCGAGGCGATGATCGGCAAGCTCGTGCACGGCACCGCTGCCGCGGCCAAGTAGGCGCGGACCCATAAACACGAAGACGCCCCACCAAACCTCCGTCTCACTCCCGGAGAGGTTGACGGGAGCAGCTCTTGGAACGGATGAACCGACTTCCATACAACTGAAACATATGTTGCATCCTCAAGGTTCTTGATCTAGCTTGCTCGTTCTCGCGACGATCCGAGGGTGAAATCTTGGCGATCAACCAGCTGCTCGCTCAGTTAACGGCGGGGTTCGATGAGCTGCCGCCGCAACTGAAGGAAGCGGCGCGATGGGTGATAGATCATCCGGCCGATGTTGCGCTGCTCACCATGCGTGAGCAGGCACGGCGGGCCGGTATCCCGCCTGCAACGCTAACGCGGCTGGCTCAGCGGTTCAGGTTGAAGGGCTATGACGAAATCCGCAGGCTTCATGCGGAGGCGGTCCGTCAGCGGCCCGAGAGCTATCGTGGGCGCGCCGAGGAGCTTTTGCAGCGCCGAGACAGTGAGGGCGATGAGGCGCTGATCCAGGACATTTTCTCCTCGCTGACCAGTCACCTGCAGGAACTCTCGACGCCATCGGCGATCAATCGGCTCAGGGCTGCGGCAGAAATCGTCGCCAGATCCAAACGCGTGTTTTGTCTCGGGCTGCGCTCGACGTTTTCGGTCGCTTACAGTTTTCACTATGCGCGCTCGCTGTTCGGCGCAGCTTCGGTATTGGTTGATGGACCCGGCGGTATTGCAACGGATACCTTGCGGACAATCGGCCCAGCCGACGTGCTGCTGGCAATCTCAGTCAAACCCTATACGCGGCAAACCTTGCAGGCCGCGCGCTACGCCGACAAGCGCGGCGCGCGGGTCATTGCCGTTACTGACAGCGAGGTCTCGCCTCTCGCAACGTTAGCCAAAGAGACGCTTATCGTTGGCACCGAAACGCCGTCGTTCTTTCACACGATGGCTCCGGCCTTCGCCGCGATCGAGTGCCTTACGGCTTTGGTGGCCGCGCGCAGGGGAAGCCAGACCATCCAGTCACTCGCAGCAAGCGAAGAACAGCTCGAGGCATTCGACACATACGTCCTGACCACAAAGAAACGGGGCAAACGATCGTGACCCACGTCCTGCACAGGCAGATCAACCATAATTATCCTATCGCGGAGAGCGCGAAGAGTATCTACATCCGCGATGCGGCAGGCAAAGACTATATCGACGCTTCCGGGGGCGCCGCGGTTTCATGTCTCGGCCACTCGCATCCCGACATTATCGCGGCCATGCGCGCGCAACTCGACAAGTTTGAATATGCGCATACCAGCTTCTTCACCTCGCAAGCGGCCGAAGAGCTTGCCGACGACCTTGTCGCCCATGCGCCCGAAGGTCTCGGCCATGTGTTCTTCGTCAGCGGCGGATCGGAGGCAATCGAAGCGGCGCTGAAGCTCGCGCGGCAATATTTCGTCGAGCGCGGCGAGCCGCAGCGGCGCTATCTCATTGCGCGGCGTCAGAGCTACCACGGGGTAACGCTGGGCGCGCTCGCGGTCGGCGGCCGCGAATGGCAGCGCCGGCCATTTTCGCCGCTGCTGATCGAAACTCATCATGTGTCGCCGGTCTACGAATATCGCGAACGCCGTGCGGACGAGACGTCCGAGGCCTACGGCGAACGGCTCGCCGAGGAACTAAACGCCAGGATCGGAGAGCTGGGCGGCGCGAACGTCATCGCTTTTGTCGCCGAAACCGTGGTTGGCGCCACGATGGGTGCCGTGCCGGCGGTACCAGGCTATTTCAAGCGCGTGCGCGAGATCTGCGACCACCATGGAATTTTGCTCATCCTCGACGAAGTGATGTGCGGCATGGGCCGAACCGGCACCTTGCATGCCTGCGAGCAGGAAGGCGTCAGCCCCGATATTCTGGCGATCGCAAAAGGATTGGGCGGCGGCTATGGGCCGATCGGCGCGATATTGCTGCAAGACAGGATTTTCAAGACCATTGCCGACGGTTCCGGCGCTTTCCAGCATAGCCACACTTATACCGGTCATCCTCTCGCCTGCGCCGCCGCCCTTGCGGTGCAACGGGTCATTCGGCGCGACAACTTGCTCGCCAATGTCCGCCAGCAGGGCGAGCATCTCGCGCGGCGTCTGCAGGAGCGGTTCGGCAATCATCCATTTGTCGGCAGCGTACGCGGCCGCGGGCTGTTTCAGGGGCTCGAAATTGTAGCCGACCGCGGGACCAAGGAACCATTCGATCCGCAGCGTAAATTGCATGCGCAGATCAAACGTGAAGCCATGGCCCGCGGACTGATGGTTTATCCGATGGGGGGGACCGTTGATGGCGCGCGTGGCGACCACGTGCTGCTGGCCCCGCCATTCATCATCGACAGCGGCGCGATCGACGCAATCGTCGAGCGGCTGGGAAACGCCATCGATGCCGCGATCGATGCGTCATGAGGTGCGGCAGATAATCACGTGAAGGAGTGGAGGAAATGCCTATGAAGTTTCGAACCAATGCGAGCCTGGTAGCGTCGGCGCTGATCGCACTGACGTCGTTATCCATGCCGGCTGCGGCGCAGCAGAAATTCGTCACCATCGGCACCGGCGGCGTTACCGGCGTGTACTACGCGGTCGGCGGCGCGGTCTGCCGGCTGATGAACAAGAACCGGGCGGAAAGCGGGCTCCGCTGCTCGGTCGAGTCGACTGGCGGCTCGGTGTTCAACGCCAACGCGATCAAGAGCGGCGAACTCGATTTTGGGCTTGCCCAATCCGATATTCAATTTGGCGCCGCCAAGGGTGAAGGCCAGTTCAAGGGCAACGGCAATCCCGATCTGCGCGCGGTCTTCTCGGTGCACCCGGAGCCGTTCACGGTATTGGCGCGCAAGGACGCCGGCGTTACCAAGTTCGAGGATTTCAAGGGCAAGCGCTTCAATCTCGGCAATCCCGGCTCGGGCACGCTGGCGTCGATGGAAGAGCTGCTCAAGCAGATGGGCTGGACCAAGAATGACTTCTCGCTCGCAGCCGAACTCAAGGCGGACGAGCAGGGCACGGCGCTGTGCGACAATAAGATCGATGGGTTCTTCTATGGCGTCGGTCATCCCTCGGCGGCGATCCAGGACCCGACCATCGCGTGCGGTGCCAAACTGATCTCGCTCACCGGGCCGGCGGTCGATGCGCTGGTGAAAGAGCATCCGTACTACGCAAAGGCGACCATCCCGGGCGGCATGTACGCCAACAATCCGAATCCGACGGAGACCTATGGCGTACTGGCGACCGTCATAACCTCGGCGAAAGTCGCCGACACCACGGTATACGCCCTGGTCAAGGCGGTGTTCGACAACTTCGACGAATTCAAAAAGCTGCATCCCGCCTTCGCTCATCTCGAACCGAAGGACATGATCAAGAACGGGCTGTCGGCGCCGCTGCATCCTGGCGCAATCAAGTTCTACAAGGAAAAAGGCTGGATGTGATTTTCGGCGGAGGGAGCGGAGAAGAGCCGCTCCCTTTCGCTTTTGGACAGTGTGTTAGGTGGGGGACGCGATGACGGACAGCATTCAACCCGCGCCGGTGCGAGAAACGCTTGAAACGATGGTCGCTGAAGCCGATACCGGCGGACGCAAGCCAACCGGTTTCAGCAAGGCATACATCTTCACAATCTCGCTCGCCTGGGCGCTGTTTCAGCTCTGGTATGCTTCGCCGCTTCCCTACAAGCTGCATTTCGGCGTGATCAATGACGGCCAGGCTCGCATCATTCATTTGACCTTCGCGTTCCTGCTCGCCTTCGCCACCTTCCCGGCGCTGAAATCATCTCCGCGCAATCGAATTCCAATTACCGACTGGATCCTGGCGGCCCTCGGCGTGGCCGCCGCGACGTATCTGCTCGTCTTCTACAGTGAGATCTCGCTGCGTCCGGGCTTGCCCACGTTGACGGACGTCGTGGTTTCGACGGTCGGCGTGGTCCTGCTGCTCGAAGCCGCACGGCGCGCCGTTGGACCAGCACTCGCTATCATTGCTACTCTGATGCTGGTCTATATTTTCGCAGGGCCATGGCTGCCCGGCATGATGGGGCATAAGGGCGCGTCGCTCTCGCGCGTCGCGTCGCAGATGTGGCTCACCTCGGAAGGCATTTTCGGGGTGGCGCTTGGCGTATCGACCAACGTAGTGTTCTTCTTCGTGCTGTTCGGCAGCCTCCTGGAAAAGGCCGGCGCCGGAAATTATTTCATCCAGCTTGCCTTCGCCATGCTCGGCACGTTTCGCGGGGGGCCGGCGAAAGCGGGCGTCGTCGCCTCGGGTATGACCGGAATGATTTCCGGTTCTTCGATCGCCAATACGGTGATGACCGGCACATTCACCATTCCCTTGATGAAGCGGGTTGGCTATTCGGCCGTGAAGGCAGGCGCAATCGAAGCTGCGGCCGGGGTCAACGGGCAACTGATGCCGCCTGTCATGGGCGCGGCGGCGTTCCTGATCGCGGAGTATGTCGGCATTACCTATGCGGAAGTCGTCAAGCACGCCTTCCTTCCGGCGTTCCTCACCTACGGTGCACTGTTCTACATCGTCGATATCGAGGCGGCCAAGCTCGGGCTGCGCGGCCTGCCGCGGTCCTCCACCGCCCCCATCCACCATTCGTTGCTGCGCGCCGTGATGACCGTCTGCGGCATCATCATTTTGAGCGGCATTGTCTACTGGGGCATCGGCTGGACCAAATCCGTATTCGGAAACGCGGCAACCTGGATCCTCGGCGCAACGCTGCTCGCGGCCTACGTCGCGCTTGTCCGATACAAGGCGAAGCATCCGGACCTTGCTCTCGACGATGTCACCAAGGCAATCGTCAAAGTGCCTGACTTCTTCGATACCGCGAGGACCGGCCTGCACTTCCTGCTGCCGGTCATCGTCCTGATCTGGTGCCTGATGGTGGAGGAAATGTCGCCTGGCCTGTCCGCCTTCTGGGGCACGCTGTTCCTCATTTTCATGATGGTCACCCAGCGCCCTCTGGTTGCAGCGTTTCGCGGCGAGCACGCCTTGGCGGCGCGAATGCACGAAGGTTTCGATGACCTCATTACCGCCTTGCAGAGCGCCTCGCGCAACATGACCTCGGTCGGGATCGCCACGGCAGCCGCCGGCATTATCGTCGGAGCGGTTTCGCTGACCGGCATCGGCTTGGTGATGACGGAGATCGTCGAGACAGCGTCCGGCGGCAATCTGATGGCCATGCTGATGCTGACCGCGCTGATCTGCCTGATTCTCGGCATCGGCATGCCGACGACCGCGAACTATGTGGTGGTTGCGACCCTCATGGCTCCGGTTCTGGTCGAGGTCGCCCAGCAGAACGAACTCGCGGTGCCGCTGGTCGCGGTGCACTTGTTCGTATTCTATTTCGGATTGATGGCCGACGTGCATCCGCCGGCCGGCTTGGCCGCTTATGCCGCCGCGGCGATCTCGGGCGCTGATCCCATCAAAACCGGGCTTCAGGGATTCTGGTATGAAATCCGCACCGGACTGCTTCCCTTCATCTTCATCTTCAACACCGAGCTGCTGCTGATCGATATCGGCGATTCCGCCCATTTCGTGCTGATCGTCGGCTGCTCGATCGTTGCGATGGGCTGTTTCGTATCGGCCACGCAAAACTGGCTGGTGACGCGGAACCGCTGGTACGAGACAATAGCGTTGCTGTTGATCTGCTTCACTCTGTTCCGGCCGGGCTATTGGCTCGACCGGCTGCAAGCGCCATTCGATCCGCGGCCGGCTTCGGACATTATGAGCGTCGTTGATACGGTCGCGCCGGGATCGACCCTGCGCTTCCGGGTCATGAGCCAGTCGCGCGCTGGCCAAGACGTCGAAAAGCTGGTGCGGCTGACGCTGCGCTCGGGCAAGACCGGAATCGAGCGCTTGCAGCGGTCCGGGCTGTCGTTGTCGACTCTCGGCGACAAGGTCACGATTAGCTTGGTCAGCTTCGGCAGCGAGGCCACCAAGTACGGCCTTGCTCCGGGAGATGAGATCACCGCGGTGCTGGTGCCGGCGCACCGGCCAAGCCGCTATTGGTTTGCAATTCCCGCCTTGCTGCTGCTGGGAGCTGTCATTCTGCTTCAGCGCCGTAGACATCAGTTCAAATTGGCAGTCGCTCGCTAATGCGGCGCGATTATTGAGCGAAGCTGCCTGATTTGGATTTATGAGTGCATGCGCTGGACGGATGGCCGTTGCGAGGCCCTTACTTGGTCTTTCCGTCCTTGTCGTACTGCGCGAGAAACGCCCAGAGATCATTGACTTCTTTCTCGTTCTTGATACCCGGGAATATCATCTTGGTACCGGGAATCTTCGCCTTTGGATCCTTGATGTAATCCTTGAATTCGGCCTCGCTCCAGGTGATGCCGGAATTCTTGTTGGCGTCCGAATAGGAATAATCAGGCGCTGTGCCGGACTTGCGGCCGTTCAGCCCATTGAGCTCCGGGCCTACCTTGTTCTTGGCGCCTTCGCCGATCGCGTGGCAGGCCATGCATTTAACGAACGCCGTTTTGCCGGCCGCGACGTCCTGCGCGGGCGCGGTGGATGAGGCTGCCGACAATGCGATGACGGCCAGCGCGCTCAATGTCAGTTTTTGCATGAGGTTCTCTTCGTGGTTTCGGGGGTGGCTCTACGGCCGTTTGTTGCATGGGGCGTTCGCGGTGGACAAGCCCGCCAGAACGCTTCCGGGTTTCATCGGTCTCACATTTTCTGGAGAGTTGGGCGTTTTCTGGAGAGTTGGCGTTCCCGGTCTGCCCATCCCTTTGGCGACCTACCCAAAGCGGTCCAGACGTGCTTGATTCCCCATGACAATCCGCGAGCGCGATGCTTGCGCCCGAGCGCCCCGGGAGAAGCCACATGACGATCATGATGCCCGCATCGGATGACGCGGTTCTGAACCGCCGCGACGCCATCGTGGCGGCGTTGCGCGCGATCGTGCCCGGCGAGGGCGTGATCGATAGCGCCGCCGAAATGCTGCCCTACGAGTCCGATGGTCTGATGGCCTATCGTCAGCCGCCGATGGTCGTGGTGCTGCCGGACACCACAGAACAAGTGTCGCAGGTTCTAAATTACTGCTTCGAGCAGGGCATCAAGGTGGTGCCGCGCGGCGCCGGCACCTCGCTGTCCGGCGGCGCGCTGCCGCTGGCCGATGGCGTGCTGCTGGGACTCGGCAAATTCAAGCGCATCCGCGAGATCGACTTCGACAACCGCGTGGTCGTGACTGAACCGGGCGTCACCAACCTCGCCATCAGCCAGGCCGTCGCCCACGCCGGGTTCTACTATGCACCCGACCCATCGTCGCAGATTGCCTGCTCGATCGGCGGCAATGTTGCGGAAAATTCCGGCGGCGTGCATTGCCTGAAATACGGCATGACCACCAACAATGTGTTGGGGTGCGAAATCGTGCTGATCACGGGCGAAATTATCAGGGTCGGCGGCAAGTCCGCTGAGAGCAGCGGCTACGACCTGATGGGAATCATCACTGGGTCCGAAGGCCTGCTGGGCGTCATTACCGAGGTTACAGTGCGGATCCTGCAGAAGCCGGAGACGGCGCGGGCGCTGATGGTTGGCTTCGCGCAAGTCGAGGCGGCCGGCGAATGCGTGGCGCGGATCATCGGCGCCGGGATCATTCCGGGCGGCATGGAAATGATGGACCGGCCGGCGATCCATGCCGCCGAAGCCTTCGTCCATGCCGGCTATCCGCTCGACGTCGAGGCGCTTTTGATCATCGAACTCGATGGTCCCGGCGTCGAAGTGGATGAGCTGATCAAGCGGGTCGAGGCGATCGCGCAAGGCTGCGGCTCGACCACGTGCCAGATCTCCAATTCTGAAGTGGAGCGGAATCTGTTCTGGGCTGGCCGCAAGGCGGCCTTTCCAGCTGTCGGGCGGATCTCGCCGGATTACCTCTGCATGGACGGCACTATCCCGCGCGGCAAATTGCCGGAGGCCCTGGCGCGAATCCGCGACCTTTCGGGAAAGTACGATCTCTGCGTCGCCAACGTGTTTCATGCCGGCGACGGCAATCTGCATCCGCTGATCCTGTATGATGCCAACAAGCCCGGTGAGATGGAACGGGCCGAAGCTTTCGGCGCCGATATCTTAAGGGTCTGTGTCGAACTCGGCGGCGTCCTGACCGGCGAACATGGCGTCGGCATCGAGAAGCGCGACCTGATGCCGGAAATGTTCAGCGAGATCGATCTCAACCAGCAGCAGCGATTGAAATGCGCCTTCGACGCGCAGGGGCTACTCAATCCCGGCAAGGTATTTCCAACCCTGCACCGCTGCGCCGAACTGGGTCGCGTGCATGTCCATGGCGGCAAGCTCGCGTTTCCCGACCTTCCAAGGTTTTGAGCATGACATCCGCCCATTTTCCGGTCGTCATACCCCGCCACCGGGTCTCGCCTTTGGCGAGCCCGATGACAGGCTCCAGCGGGGTATCCAGTACTCCGCGCCGTCGAACGTTATCTGCGGCTCCTGCGATTACTGGATCGTCCGCTGGAGCCTGTCATCGGGCGGCGCTTCTCGCCGACCCGTTGGCGGACGATGACTACGAACTGCAGATATAAACCCGTGGATACCCAAAGAGTACGTGACGCCAAGGATGTCGAGCAGGCGGTGCGCGCGGCGCTAGCCAGCGAGCAGCCGCTTGAAATCGTCGGCCACGGCAGCAAGCGGCTGATCGGCCAGCCGATGGCGACCAATGCGCTGCTCGACCTGTCGGCGCTGAATGCGGTGGCGGCCTATGAACCGAACGAGCTGATCATCACTGTCCAGGCGGGCGCGCCGCTCGCCGACGTGCTGTCGCTGATCGACTCCAAAAATCAGCAGTTCGCATTCGAACCGGTCAACACCTCGCCGTTGCTGGGCACGCCAAACATCGGAACCATCGGGGGCTTGATCGGCGCCGGACTGGCAGGTCCCCGCCGCATCAAGGCCGGTGGCGCGCGCGACCATCTATTGGGCGCGCATGCAGTGTCGGGTTTCGGCGATAGTTTCAAGACCGGCGGCCGGGTGGTGAAGAACGTCACGGGCTACGATCTTTGCAAACTGCTGGCGGGATCCTGGGGCACGCTCGCGGTCATCACGGAAGTGACCTTGAAGGTCATGCCGAGGCCCGAGAGCGAACGCACGCTGGTGCTGCAGGGGCTGGATGACCTCACCGCCAACAGGGCGATGACGGCGGCGCTGGGCTCGCCGTTCGACGTGTCCGGCGCGGCGCACGTGCCGAATTCGGCGTTTCGAGCGGCGGTCGGCGGGTTGAGTGATCTTGGATCGCCGCGAGCGGCGGTCACCTTGCTGCGGCTGGAGGGTATTACGGCGTCGGCTGCCCATCGCGCGACCGCGCTCGGTGAGGCCTTGGCGCCGTTTGGGACGGCGCAGATTGTCGAAGATGCTGCCTCAATGGCGATCTGGAGTTCCGTTCGCGACGTTCAGCCGTTCGCGGCCGACGGCGCGTTGGGAGTGTGGCCGGTGTGGCGGATTGTCTGTCCGCCGGCCTCCGGCGGCGGGCTCGGTCAGGCGCTGGCGCGAGACACCGGCGGCGACGTGATCTATGATTGGGGCGGCGGCCTGATCTGGGCGGCCCTGCCGCCCAAACCCGATGCCCAAGCTGCGCTGGTGCGTCAACGCGTCAATGCCGTCGGCGGCCACGCCACGCTCTTGCGCGCGTCCGAGCAGGTACGACGCAACGTCGACGTATTTCATCCCCAGCAAGGCGGCCTTGCCGCGTTGGGCGAACGCGTCCGCCACAGCTTCGATCCGAAAAACATCCTCAATCGTGGCCGGCTGACACGAGGGTCCGCGACATGAAAACCGAATTCAGCCTCGCGCAACTCGCCGATCCGGATATCGCGGAAGCCGACAAGATTTTGCGCGCCTGCGTGCACTGCGGGTTCTGTACCGCGACCTGTCCGACCTACGTGCTGCTCGGCGACGAACTCGATAGCCCGCGCGGCAGGATCTATCTGATCAAGGAGATGCTGGAAAAGGACCGGCCGCCGACGCAGGAGGTGGTCAAGCACATCGACCGCTGTCTCTCCTGCCTCGCCTGCATGACCACCTGTCCGTCGGGTGTGAACTACATGCATCTGGTCGATCAGGCGCGGGTGAGGATTGAAAATGAATATACAAGGCCGCTGACCGAGCGGGTGTTGCGTACGGCCCTGGCCTGGGTCCTGCCACGGCCCGGACTGTTTCGCCTAAGCATGATTTTGGCGCGGCTTGGCCGGCCGCTGACCGCCTTGCTGCCAACCCCCAAAGCCGCCCCGACGTCGCCGACGTTATTCCGGCGAATCGGGGCGATGCTGGCTCTCGCGCCGCGCAGCCTGCCGGCGCCAGGGCCGGCCGGCGGAAGCGTTTTTCCGGCCCTGGGCACGAGGCGCGGACGTGTCGCATTGCTGCAGGGCTGCGCCCAACGGGTGCTGGCGCCGCGCATCAATCAGGCCGCCGTCAATCTGCTGACGCGTCACGGCATCGAGGTCGTGCTGGTCAAGGACGAGCAATGTTGCGGCGCGCTGACCCATCACCTCGGACGCGACGGCGACGCACTGGCGCGCGCGCGCGCCAACATCTCCGTTTGGCTCGCGGAAGCCGAGCGGGGTGGCCTTGACGCCATCCTTGTGACGACATCCGGTTGCGGCACGGTGATCAAGGACTATGGCTTCATGCTGCGCGAGGACCCCGATTTCGCATCCGCCGCCGCGAAGATTTCGGCGCTGGCCAAGGACATCACGGAGTATGTCAGCGGCATCGATTTGCTGCCGCCGCAGCACCAACACAGCGATATGGTTGTCGCCTATCACTCGGCCTGTTCGTTGCAGCACGGACAGAAAATCACACAGCTTCCGAAAGAATTGCTTTCCAAGAACGGTTTCGTGGTGAAAGATGTACCCGAGAGCCATTTGTGTTGCGGTTCGGCGGGGACGTACAACATTCTCCAGCCTGACATTGCGAGCAGATTGCGCGATCGAAAGATCGCCAATATTGCGATGGTCAAGCCGGACATGATTGCTGCGGGCAATATTGGATGCATGGTTCAGATTGCCGGCGGCACGTCAGTTCCTGTGGTGCACACGATTGAGCTTCTCGATTGGGCGACGGGCGGTCCCCGGCCAGGATTGAACTAATCGATTGGCCCCGCATGGAAGCGGACGATTTGAAACGCTCGACAGACATTGATCGGCGGCAACAGGAGGATCACGATGGCTAAAGGCAAAAAGAAAAAAGGCGGCAAGAAGAGTAAAAAGAACAAGAAAAAACTTCTGACGGCGAAGAAAAAATCCGCGAAGAAATCGTCGAAGAAATCGGCGAGAAAGGCCACGAAGTCTGCGAAGAAATCCGCCAAAAAGTCGAAGGCGGCAGCACCAAAAAAATCAGCCAAGAAGGCCAGCGCCAAGAAGGCGGCGCCTGCAAAAAAGAAGGCGGCTCCGGCTGCCAAACCTACCGCATCCAAGCCTGCTGCGCCAAAGCCAGCGTCGGCTCCCGCACCCAAGCCGGCTCCAACGCCCGCCCAAGCGGCACCGAGTTGGGCGGCTCCCAGTGCCCCTGCATCAAGCTCCGCACCGTCATGGGAGCATTCGGGCAGCGAGACTTCGTCGAGCCCGTCGTCTTCCAATGGAGACGACGACAACAAATAGCGGGGCACGCCCCGGTTACCGGTTCACGTTTCAAGGCCGCGGCGCGCAATCGCTGCGGCCTTTTTTCGTTGGGGACTCGGGGCCGGGCTCCGCGCTGAGCCAGGCGGCTGATTCGATCAGTCGGTCGATCGGCCGGGCTAATCCAGTCCTCCGGAGGTCGAACGCTCGCACTTGCCGGCCCGGTCGCTTGACCAACAATGAAATCCGTCGGGGCTGTTGTCGGAATGCAACAGCCGTCGATAAGATTTCGCGGAATGGTCATAACGCCTAAAAAGGCAGCAGATGCTCGTCATTTTTGCTTCACGCAATGGATGGCGCGCTCCAGATTGTGGCCGGGTTAGGTTGCAGTCAGTTATCGCTTGCCCTGGGGGCGCCGGAACCGGGCTGTTAAAGTAATGGGGATCGTCATGAAGAAACTGGTTTTGGCCGCGGCAGTGCTCGCGATGACTGCGGGTTCGGCTTTCGCGGCGGATATGCCTGTGAAGGCGCTTAAAGCGCCGCCGCCGGCGCCGTTCGATCCCTGGGATCTCGCCTTCGGCAGCGCCATCATGAACGATTACATCTTCCGCGGCATCACCCAGTCCAACCACAAGCCCTCGGTCGCCGCCTATTTCGAGCCGCGCTATAACGTCAACAAGGACCTGCAGCTGTACATCGGTGCCGCCGGCGAAAGCATCTCCTTCCCGAACCGCGCAGCGGCTGAAATCGACATCTACGGCGGTATCCGCCCGACGGTCGGCATGTTCGCCTTCGACTTCGGCGTTTGGGGTTACCTGTATCCGGGCGGGCAGTGCTTCAATTCTGCAGCGTTCCCCGGTTCGGGAATTCCGGGTTCGGAATTGGGCTGCTCTCTCAATGGAAACCTGCCGAACGCCTTCCTGGGGACCGGCGTCCCTGGCAACGTCGCCAAGCGAAGCGCCAGCTTTTATGAAGGCTTTGCCAAGGTCAACGTGACCCTGAACGACCAATTCCAGATCGGCGCCACCGAATACTACTCGCCAAACTTCCTGAACCTGGGCGCTTGGGGCAACTATGCTTCGATCACCGGCAAGTGGACGGCTCCGAGCACGACTTTCGGCACTAGCGGTGTCGGCATGTACGTCTCCGGCGAGTTCGGCCGTCAGTGGCTAGGCACTTCGGATGCCTTTTATGGCGTGACTCAATTTGCAGGCTTCCCCAACTACACGGGGGGCATTCCTGAGCCGAGCTACAACACCTGGAATATCGGCATCGGCTTCACCTACAAGGTGTTCACGCTCGATCTGCGTTATTCCGACACCAACCTCTCCAAGGCTGCGTGTAATGCATTCACCAGTGACTACTCGACCACCAACGCCAGCCCTGCCTTCGTAACCGCGATCAATCCCGGCAACGGTGCGTCGGCTTACGGCTCGAACTGGTGCGGCGCGGCCGGCATCGTCAAGCTGTCGGCTGACCTGACCGCGATGACCAGCCTGAAGTAAGTCATTCTATCGAGGCGACGGGGGCGGCAGAGCGGATCTGCCGCCCTTTGTTTTGCGGTGAGCCAAACGCGTCTGGATTGGCCAGGGGTGGCGCGGAACACGTGCTGCCGCATCGGTCTGCGCAACACGGTGGAGGAAGCCCTCGCAGGTCCCGGGGCTGCCATCGTCGTCGACGCCGCGGTTGGATTGGCCATTCTTGCGACGGTTGTCACCGGAGCGTTTCACACTCGGCAGGGATCAATACCCCTCTGGTGGTCTCCAACAACCTTTCCTGGTCATTTCTGTTCGCGCCGGTGCTTGCGGGCGCCGTGCTACTGACGGCGCTTGCCTTATGTTTGGCACCGATGGACCGTCGCCGGCCGGGGCCGCAGCGCTGGTTGCAGCGTGCGTCGCGAATAGCCAAGCAAGTGTCTTTATGACGGCTTGGCGTCCTCGCTTCGGCTCTGCAGCGCAAATTGCTTGCCGTCACGGGTCAACGCGACATTGCGTTGGTGGAAGGCCTCAAGCGTGCTGCGATGACCGATCGACACGATGGTGGTCGCCGGCAATTTCTCTTCGAGGAGACGGTAAAGCGCCGCCTCCGAGGCTTCATCGAGCGAAGCGGTCGCTTCATCGAGGAACAGATATTGCGGCGCGTGCAACAGCGCGCGTGCGAGCCCAAGGCGCTGTTGCTCGCCCAAAGAGAGCATTCGGTTCCAGTGCGCTTCTTCCTCCAGTTGCGACGCGAGCTGAGGCAGGCCCACCGAGATGAGAACATCGCTGACACAATCCGAACTGAACGCGCGCTCTTCCGCAGGGTAGACGATCGCAGTCTTTAGCAAACCGACTGGAAAATACGGCCGCTGCGGCAGCATCATCAGTTTGGCTTTTGCAGGGATAGCAATCGAGCCGCTCCCGAACGGCCAGACGCCGGCGATGGCGCGGAACAAGGTCGATTTGCCGGCGCCGGACGGGCCGGTGACCAAAATGCGCTCATTGCCGCGAATGCTGAAGCTGTCAGCCGCGACTAACGGCGTGCCGTTGGGCAACCTGACGAGAAGCTGCTCCAGACGGATTTTATCGCTGCCGGTCGACGACACGACATCGATCGAGTCGGCCTTGTTTGCCAGCGATGCGGCGCTGGCGATCGCCATCTCGAACCCGTCGAGACGCGCGACAACGGCCCGCCATTCCGCCAGCGTCCGATAAGTCGAAACGAAAAACGACAGCGCCTGTTGCACGCTGGAGAAGGCGGATGCGGTCTGCATCATGCCGCCGAGTTGGATCTTGTCCGCAAAATAAGCCGGCGCCACCAGAATATAGGGGAAAATCACCGCGGCTTGCGAATAGCTGTTCGTGAATGCCGACAGCCGCTTGGTCCGCTGCATGATGGCGTACCAGTTGTCGACGACGCGGCCAAAGCGCTCCGAAAGCCGCTGCCGCTCGGCACTCTCGCCCTGCAACAACGCGATCTGTTCGGAGTTTTCGCGCACCCGAACCAGGTTAAAGCGAAAATCGGCTTCGAACCGCTGCTGTCGGAAATCAAGGTTGACCAGCGGTGAGCCGATCCACTGCGTCAGTGCCGTGCCGAAGATGGCATAGATCAACGCGCCCCATACGAGATAGCCGGGGATCGCGAATTCGCGGCCGAAAATGTGCAACGGAGACGCAGCGGAGAGACCCCACAGGATGACGACAAAGGACGCCAGCGTCACAACTGCACTCAAAAGCCCGACGCCAATATTCAGCGTTTGATCGACGAACAGTTTCACGTCGTCGGTGATGCGCTGGTCCGGGTTGTCGGCGGCATCGCCCTGGAGCTGCATTCGATAGTGGTTGGCGTTGTGAAGCCATTCGCCGAGATAGGTGCTGGTCATCCAGCGCCGCCAGCGGATCTGAAGCCACTGATTGAGATAAAGCTGATAGACCGAAAGCGCGATGTAGAACGTTGCCAGAAGAGAAAAGATGCCGATTTCCCTGACGAAACCCTCCCAATTTTTCTCCTGAAGTGCATTGTAAAAACGATTGTTCCACTGGTTCAGCAGAACGTTGATCAAAACCAGCGAAAGTTCGATCGAAATCACCGCCGCGAGCAACGCCCGGCCGGCCAATTTATCCTCGGAACGGAAATAGGGAGCAGCGATCCGCCATACGGTCGCGAGCGTCGAGCGGATGTTGTTCACAGATTACCGTCTCCTGGGGGATGGCTTCAAGCGCCTGAAAAAATGGAAGAACTCTCGGAGATTAGACTAAAGTCGTAAGTTTCCTGGTCTGCGGTGGCTTGTCGCAGCCTCCGAGTCAATCCTAGCATGGCGTAACGGCGAGGGGCGGGGGACCTTCACACTTCGCGAGGTTGTGAGCAGACTTTGCTAAGCCAAATTCGCGGCGGATTCGCGCATTTGCAAAGACACTCCGCGACACACCAGGCACGCCTGACCGTCCACGCTGGTCGGCGCGCTACTTAATGGCGTGGGGAGGAACCGCAATGTGGAATCAAATCTATAACCCGCTGGGCAATGCGACGCTGTCGACCATTGCGGCCGCAATTCCTGTCGTCACGCTTCTAGTGCTGATTGCCAGCGGCAAGGTCAAGGCGCACATCGCGGCCCTCGTCGCGTTGATCGTCGCCAATATCATCGCGATTTTTATCTACACCATGCCTGCCGCTATGTCGGTCAAGGCGTCACTGCTCGGCGTGGTGGTCGGCTTCTTCCCAATCGGCTGGATCGTGCTTAACGTCATTTTCCTTTATCGCATCACGGTCGAGACCGGACGATTCGAGCTGCTGAAGCGCGCCATCGGAGGCGTCACCGAGGACCGGCGACTGCAATTACTGCTGATCGCGTTTGCATTCGGCGCATTTTTCGAGGGGGCCTCCGGCTTCGGAACGCCTGTCGCGATCACCGGCGCAGTCTTGATCGGCCTCGGTTTCTCGCCGCTGGCCGCCTCCGGCCTGTCTCTGATCGCCAATACTGCCCCCGTTGCCTATGGTGCGCTCGGCACGCCGATCCAGGGCCTCGCTTCGGTGACCGGCCTCGATCCCTATATTCTCGGTGCGATGGTCGGACGGCAGTTGCCAGTCTTTTCCCTGATCGTACCGTTCTGGGTGGTGTGGGCGTTCGCCGGCTGGAAAGGCATGAAGGACGTCTGGCCGGCCATTCTCGTCACCGGCGTGTCGTTCGCGATCCCGCAGTTCGTCATCTCGAACTACATCAACCCCTGGATCGTCGATATCGGCGCATCGCTGATTTCGATGGGCTGCCTCATCCTGTTCCTGAAAGTCTGGCAGCCGAGGCAGCTCTGGCTGTCGCCGGCGTTGCGCGGCAGAGACGAATCGGCCGCGACGATGACGGCGGCGAAGTCCATGGACAAGACACCGCTAACCCCGCCGGAACTCTGGAGCGCACTGCTGCCATGGATCATCGTCTGCATCGTGATGCTGATCTGGGGTAACGGCGCGTTCAAGACCTGGGCAAACTCAATCTTTACCTGGAATTATCCCGTTCCCGATCTGCACAATATGATCAACAAGGTACCGCCGGTGGCGGCGAAGCCGACGCCGGAAGCTGCGGTATTCGGGTTTACGTACCTGTCGTTCACCGGAACGGGCATGCTGATCGCTGCGATTGTGTCCGGCTTCCTGATGGGCTTCTCGCCAGCCAAGATGATTGCGGAGTATGGCCGCACCATCAAGCTGTGCGCGATTTCGCTGATCACGATCTCGGCGATGCTAGCGATCGGCACGCTGACGCGCCTCTCCGGCGTCGATGCGACACTGGGTCTCGCGTTCGCTGCGTCCGGCGTGTTGTATCCTTTCTTCGGCACGCTGCTCGGCTGGTTGGGCGTAGCGCTGACCGGATCGGATACGGCGTCCAACATTCTGTTCGGCAATCTGCAGAAAATCACCTCGGAGCAGCTGGGCCTCTCGTCGGTCCTGATGGGCGCCGCCAACTCGTCAGGCGGCGTGATGGGCAAGATGATCGACGCGCAGTCGATCGTCGTCGCCTCCACCGCGACCAACTGGTATGGACACGAAGGCACGATCTTGCGTTACGTGTTCAAGCATTCCATCGTGCTGGCGTGCCTTGTCGGCGTTCTCGTGATGCTGCAGGCCTATGTCTATCCGTTTACGGCGATGGTGCTGAAGTAAGCGACCAGTCCTGAAGACACGGACGAAATCCCCGCGGCCGATGGCCCGCGGGGATTTTTTTGTGGGGCCTGCAATTTTTGCGGCGGCCAATCTGGTAAATGTCACACTTGCCGAATAGAGCGTTTCAAGCGAAGTGGAGACCGGTTCGCGTTAAGAAAACGCGTCAAATCAAGAATCTAGAGCCTCGTTTCGATTCAATCGAAACGGAAAAGGCTCTAGAACAACGCGCCGGGATGTTTCGAGGGGCTGCATGTTTCGAGCGAATTGTTTTGTGAGGCTGGCCACGATCATGCTGGTCCTGGCCGCGGCGTTCTTCAATGTCGTTCCGGCTTGCGCCGATGATGGGTTCCCGTTTGGTTTGGAGATGACGCTGGATGCGGCACATCAGACCGGATCGAAGCGGCTGCCGACGCTGGAGATAGGGGACAGCGGAGAGGCGATACTCGAACTGTGGTGCAAGGGCGGCAAGGGTCAGTTTTCAGTCGCGGGCAATACCGTGATTTTTGTCGCCGGTCCGTTGCAGGACCGTGCCTGTCCGCCGGCACGGGCGCAGGCTGACGATGAACTGGTCGCGGCGCTGAGCGAGGCCGCCACTTGGAAGCGGCAGGGCGATTTCGTTTCGTTCCTCGGAACCAAACCGCTGCGATTCCGTCTCAATACCAACTGAAATCCTGAGCCCTATGTTTTGACGCCTTTTCTTAACGCGAACCGGTATCCATCCCGGATCGTGTCCGGGGCAGGCCTTCGCTCGAAAACGCGCCAGAGTTTGATTCAACTGATATGAGTTGGATCAGAATCTGGCGTTATCCTATTGTTTTGCATGATCTCCGGGCAAACGCTTCGCGTTTGTCCCGAGGGAAAACCGGTTTCCACTTTTCCGGATCATGCTCAGTTCTCGCGCAAGATCATGTCGGCGCAGGCGCCGGCGGATTGCACAACGCCGGAATAGCCGCCGAAGCCTGCATAGGCTGATGCCAGATAAAGGCCCGGTATTGATGTGCGCGGCGAGCCGACAGGGGCGCGCCAGATCGAGCGAGGCGGCGTCGGCGCAAAGCCATAGACCGCGCCGCCGGGCGCATTGAGATATTGCCGGACCGACAATGCGGTATTGAAAGACGACGCGACGACGTTGTCGGCGAGATCAGGATAAAACGAAGAGAGATAGCGGACGATCGCCTCCTGCCATCGCCCGCGCTTCTCGCGATAGGCGTCCATGTCCGAACTGTCCCAGTTCGACAAGAGGTCAGGGCCAAGGATCGAGAGTACATAGGGCGGAACGGGAACTCCGGAATCGATCGCGGCGTAATCGACAATGGACATTGGCGGCATTCGTTCGCCGGGCTCATTCGCCATCAGCGCCGCGCCTTGCGCATAGGCGGACAGCCGTTTCATCTCGCGCGGCAGCAATTGGGTGGAATAGGCTGATATCCCGAATTCTCGCGGCGGTTTCGACAGGCCGAGCGTGAGCGCGAACAGCGAAATAGACGGTGCCCGCTTGGTGTAGCTCTCCGTCAGCTTTTCCGCGGCCGGTTGAGGCATCAACGCTGCGAGCACCGCGGGTGCGGCATTGCCGACGATCCGCAGGCCTTCCACGACCTGTGGATCGCTACCGTCGCGCGCGGTGTGCGTAACGGTGCCGGCGCGACCCTGCTGGTCCAGGGCAATGCCGTTCACGACCCGGCGCACCAGCA
Source organism: Bradyrhizobium sp. (assembly GCA_036497205.1). Lineage (GTDB taxonomy): Bacteria > Pseudomonadota > Alphaproteobacteria > Rhizobiales > Xanthobacteraceae > Bradyrhizobium. The sequence goes on along the minus strand of DASXJV010000034.1, from coordinate 3,643 downwards.
GCTCTCCGCCGGCCCCTCTGATGGCGCGGCCGAGCGCGCTGGAGAGCCGTTGCGAACCGCCTTGCACGAAACGCCCGCCGTTCAGCAAGTAACTTCCCTGCGCCATCGCAAAGTAGATCCACCACAGCGTTGCGGGGTCGTCGTGATAATAAGAGAGATTGGCCGCGACAGCGCATTTGACGGCTTCGTTGTCGCCGAGGATACGATCGAGCTTTTGCGACAGCGACAGCCGCCAGTCGCCGACGGCGGGAACCAGTTTCAGCAGAGCGCCGAGAGTTTCGCGCGGGTTTCTGAAACCGTTCGCGCGCTGTGAGAGCGTGCCCATGGCGGACGCAATGCGTTCCATTTCTCCCAACAGTTGATGGATGCCGGCACGGGCTTCAGGGAAACGCTCGGTCAGCGCGCGCTTTGCTGCATCGAAATTGTTCGGCATCACAAACGGCTGGCCGAGCGGGCCGCCGCGCGCTTCGTAAAAGGCGCCGCAGGGAATCCATTCTACGGCGTCGATGACACCCGCGCGCGTCAGCACGCTGTGTTTCGGATCGCGAGGATCGTACGGATCGCTGGTTTCGTGCAGCGAGCCTTCGACGAACAGGTCGCCGGACTTGTAGCTCGATGCCGCGCCGCCCACTGAGTTGCTGCGCTCGATGACCAGGACCTTGCGTCCCGCGCGCGCCAGGATCGCGCCGGCCGTCAAGCCTCCAAGGCCGGCGCCGATAACCACTACGTCATAGCGCGCCATTTAAACGTGAAACCCTGAAAGCTCTTGGGCCAAATACGGCCTGTTCATTGCCGCTATGGCGCGGCATGTCAAATGCGCGAATGCATGGAGCGGGTGCGTCGCGAGCTACCCGAGATCGACAGAAAAACGGCCTTATTTCCAGACCGATTTATCTAGGTCCCAGCGCTGGCCCTTGAATTCCTTCGCCAGCGCATCGACAGAGCCGTTGTCGTCCTTTGGCTCGCCTTCCTCGTCGCCGCTGGACTCCTCGGCCAGGTTGAGCTTTGGGCCCGCGGCTTCGTCCGTCGTCGAAATGAGCGGATTACCGATCCACAGCATCAGCCGGTCGGACGCGCCGGGCTTGTCCGGCGCCACCAGGGCGGGGACCTCGATTGTCTCGGTGAGGCCGAGCGCGGGGAATAGCTGGCTTGGCCGCTTGAACGTCAATTTCAGCTTTCCGGTATTGGCATTCCATGTCGACGACGACGCTTTCGCCGAAAGCGTTTTTGCCAGGACGTCGGAAATCCTCGCCGCAAGCTTGTCCTTATTGAGTCTGTCGCCGTCCCGCCAGTCGGCGGCCGCGAAACGGATCGAGCGCTCCATATCGACGATGCCGCTGGTCCAGCCGGCGGCGACCACGCCAGGCAACAACTTGGACTTCGCAATCAGCGCGGCGGCGCGATCCGGATCGATGCTGATGTTGATCGTCTGCTCGCCGGCGCGCAGCGCATCGCAGGAGACGGTGAGGCTGCTCAGGGAAACCTCGACGTCTTGCCCCTTCAACCCCTTTAGGAACTCCACCGCCGCGTCCAGCTTTACCCGCACTCCAATCGATTCCGGAGAAACCTCGGTAAAATCCTTTGGCGCGGCCGCGATACCGTCATCGGTTGTCTGGTTGTCGTGAAATTCCTTTTCACTGAGATCGGAATTGTCGGTCGAGATCACTTCCGTCACGGTCTGGCCGATGCCGATCTGGCCCTTGAATTCGAAGGTGTCGCCGGTCGGCTTGCGCACGAGTTTCACCGTAACGGGCAATTTTTCACTGATGCTCTGCGTGGTGCCGGTCAAGGTCTGACCGTTGACCGCGAGGTTGGCGACAAAGCGGTCCTTGCGATCGGAGCCTTTCTCAGCCGGGTAACAAACGTCGAGCACCGCCGAAGTGACGGTCTTGCCCTGGCGGGTTTCCTTGAGGACGACGTCGGCATTGCCGTCCATCAACCCATCGATGGAGGTGAAATACCTGACTTCGTTGGCGGCCGGCGCGGCTTTCGGAGAAAGCTTCATTTGAGCGAAGGCGATATCCGACGACGCCGTCATCAGGCCGATCAGGCAGAGCAGAAGCGCGCGCATGTGAAAGTCCTCGAAAGACCAAATCGGGCGGCACCGTAGGGCTTTTTCGATTCCGGCCGAATCGGAACAAAGCCTTAGCAAACCTCTCCACAATTCGCCAAAAAGAAGGCCGCCCGGAGGCGGCCTTCGTCGATGGATCATGTCAATAGCAGGCCGGTCTTAGAAGCCCATTCCGCCCATTCCACCCATGCCGCCGCCACCGCCGGGCATAGCCGGCGCCGGTTCCTTCGGCCGTTCGGCGACCATGGCTTCCGTCGTTATCAAAAGCGCGCCAACGGAAGAAGCGTCCTGCAGCGCGGTGCGTACCACCTTGGCAGGGTCGATGATGCCCTTGGCGACCATGTCGACATATTCTTCGGTCTGCGCATCGAAGCCGAAAGTCTCCGACTTGTTCTCAAGGATCTTGCCGATGACGATCGAGCCTTCAACACCGGCGTTTTCGGCGATCTGCCGGACCGGGGCTTCCAGCGCTTTCAGCACGATATTGATGCCGGCCTGGACATCGGGATTGTCGCTGGTGATGCGGCCGACGGCCTTCTTGGCGCGCAGCAGCGCGACGCCTCCGCCCGGCACGATGCCCTCCTGCACGGCGGCACGGGTTGCGTTGAGGGCGTCCTCGACGCGATCTTTTTTCTCTTTCACCTCGATCTCGGTCGCGCCGCCGACGCGAATGATCGCGACGCCGCCAGCGAGCTTGGCGAGACGCTCCTGCAGCTTCTCGCGGTCGTAGTCCGAGGTGGTCTCCTCGATCTGCGCCTTGATCTGGCCGACGCGGGCTTCGATGTCCTTCTTCTTGCCGGCGCCGTTGACGATCGTGGTGTTTTCCTTGTCGATCACGACCTTGCGGGCGCGGCCGAGCATGTTGACCGTCACGCTTTCGAGCTTCATGCCGAGTTCATCGGAGATCAGCTGACCGCCGGTCAGGATCGCGATGTCTTCCAGCATCGCCTTGCGGCGATCGCCGAAGCCGGGCGCCTTGACGGCGGCGACCTTCAGGCCACCGCGCAGACGGTTGACGACCAGCGTTGCCAAAGCCTCGCCCTCGACGTCTTCCGCGATGATCAGCAGCGGGCGGCCCGACTGCACCACGGCCTCGAGCACCGGCAGCATCGACTGCAGGCCGGCCAGTTTCTTCTCGTGCAGCAGCACGTAGACGTCCTCAAGCTCGGCGGTCATTTTCTCGGCGTTGGTGATGAAATAGGGCGACAGATAGCCGCGGTCGAATTTCATGCCCTCGACGATGTCGACTTCGGTTTCGAGCGACTTGTTCTCCTCGACGGTGATGACGCCTTCATTGCCGACCTTCTGCATGGCCTGGGCGATCATCTTGCCGATCGCCGCGTCGCCATTGGACGAGATGGTGCCGACCTGTGCGATTTCGGATGACGAGGCGACCGGCTTGGCGCGCTTCTCGAGGTCCTTGACCACGGCATTCACCGCAATTTCGATACCGCGTTTCAGGTCCATCGGGTTCATGCCGGCGGCAACCGATTTGCCGCCTTCCCGCACGATCGCCTGCGCGAGCACGGTGGCGGTGGTGGTGCCATCGCCCGCGTTGTCGTTGGTCTTGGA
>DASXJV010000033.1:0-8268 GCA_036497205.1 Bradyrhizobium sp. | reverse complement strand
GATCCCAAGGCTGTCTACGCCATCGACACGCCGGTTCCCTATCGGCTGGTCGATTTGATTTCGCTGATCGACGAGCGCATGGGCAGGCTCGAGAACCGCTCATCGCGCATCATCTATCACAAGCTGATTTCGCGCATCGAGACCGTGCGCAACGATCCCCGTTACACGTTCATGTTCGACAACGCCAACGTCGGCGGTGACACCATGGCGGAAGTCATCAGCCACCTGTTCCGGCTACCGGCCAACGGCAGGCCGATGACCATCATGCAGCTAGCCGGCTTCCCCGCGGAGGTTGTCGATTCCGTGGTGTCGGTGCTGTGCCGCATGGCGTTCGATTTCGGGCTGTGGAGCGACGGCGTTTCGCCTCTATTGTTCGTCTGCGAAGAGGCCCATCGCTACGCCTCCGCCGATCGCAAGACCGGTTTCGGACCGACGCGCAAGGCCATCTCGCGTATCGCCAAGGAAGGCCGCAAATACGGCGTGTATCTCGGCCTCGTCACGCAGCGCCCCGCCGAGCTCGATGCCACAATCATTTCCCAGTGCAACACGCTGTTCTCGATGCGCCTTGCCAACGAACGCGACCAGACGCTGTTGCGCTCGGCAGTCTCGGATGCCGCGGCAAATCTGCTGTCGTTCGTCCCCTCGCTCGGCACCCGCGAAGTGCTCGCTTTCGGTGAAGGGGTGGCGCTTCCGACCCGGTTGCGCTTCAAGGAAGTGCCGCCGCATCAATTGCCACGCAGCGAAGCCACGCTTTCAACGGCGCCATCAGTTGCCGCCGGCCATGACATGCATTTCGTCAGCGCCGTGCTTGAGCGCTGGCGCGGAGCCACGTCGCATCGCGACGTTCCCAACGATACCGGCACCGGCGAACGGCCGGCCGCACGCATGGTGGAAGCGCCGATGCTGCAGCCGTCGCTGGGTCTCGATCCCGACCGCTTTTCGTTGCTGAAAAAGCCGCTGCGGTAGAGACGGCCACTTTGCGCCACACGAACGCGGGCATGCTTTCCGCAAATGCCGCCATCGACTATGGTCTCGGGCAACGATCACGTAGCTTGACCCGGAACATCTGCAATGACGCAACCGACCGCCAGACGCTTCCCGACGCCCCCCATCGATCAACTGCCGGAAGATATCCGCAACCGCCTGCTCGCGGTGCAGGAGAAATCAGGCTTCGTTCCGAACGTGTTCCTGACGCTGGCCTATCGGCCCGACGAATTTCGAGCGTTCTTTGCTTATCACGATGCCCTGATGGACAAGGATGGCGGGCTCACCAAAGCCGAGCGCGAGATGATCGTGGTTGCGACCAGCAGCGCCAACCAATGCCACTATTGCGTGATCGCGCACGGCGCGATCCTGCGCATCCGGGCGAAGAACCCGCAAATCGCCGACCAGATCGCCGTCAATTACCGCAAGGCGGATATCACGCCGCGCCAGAAAGCCATGCTCTATTTCGCGATGAAGGTGAGTACCGAGGCACACAAGATTTCGGAAGCGGATTTCACCGATATCGCCGGCCACGGTTTCAGCGACGACGACATTTGGGATATTGCCGCGATCTCGGCGTTCTTCGCGCTGTCGAACCGGATGGCCAACGTCACCGCCATGCGCCCGAACGACGAATTCTACATGATGGGGCGCTTGCCGAAATAAGCTGTCCTTCGGTCATGAGAATCTGGCCAAATTCGGCGGTTGAGGCACGCCCCACATTGGCCTATCGTTGCGAGGCCTTGAAGCTGGAGATCATCGCATTGCTGGATTGGCCGGAGATTGTGCTGCGCCTTGGCGTCGCCACGCTCGCGGGCAGTCTGATCGGTCTTGATCGCGATCTTCACGGTAAACCGATCGGCCTGAAGACGCTTGGTCTGGTGGGGCTTGCCACGGCAATGGTCGTGGTGTTGGCTGACCCGTCCGGCGACACCACGAAAATTTCCGACGCCGCCAGCCGGGTCATTCAAGGAATCCTCACCGGCATCGGTTTTCTCGGTGCAGGCGTCATTGTCCACGCTGAACATCATTTTAGGGTTCGCGGCCTCACCAGCGCCGCGTGTACCTGGTTTGCCGCTTGTGTCGGTATTGCCTGCGGGGTCGGGCACTGGCGGATTGTCCTGATCGCGCTTGCGATCGCGTTCACGCTTCTGATCGCCGGGTACCGGCTTGAGCATTGGCTGCATCGCGCACTCGGCGGCAAGGGCGAGCCGGCGGAGCAACCTCCCGCCTCTGTTTCGCCGGCGGATACGACACCGAGCTAGTCCGAGGCGGGTCCGCACCAGCCCGGCAAATAGACCGCGTCCTTGCTCTTGCCCAGAGCAAGCGCTTTCTCGATGGCCTTGTCGAAATCGGCTTCCACGCTCTTGCGCGATATTCTGCGGCGCAGGAAATCCGCCCACAGGAATTCGCTGAACGGTGTTGTGTCCTTCGCGAAACCGCCGAGCCGCCGCAATTCGCCGGCGAGGCTGCGGAACGGATCGTCCTTGAGGTCCTTCACCGTTTTCGGAATGTCCCTGAAGTGCCGGCGTTCACCCTTGGCGTCGTAGGGATAGACCCACCTGTGATTATCGAGCACACCCCAGAACGCGTCACGATCGACCATGGTGAGGTCGGCGATGATGGTCACGAGAATGTCCTTCACGCCTTCGTCGTGAAGCGCGCGCGCCAAATGATGGTGGTCGACCACGTAATGGCGCTTTTCCGGTCCCAGAACCACTGGGATCATATGTTTGCCCAGAAGCTCCGCCTGCTTTTTCTGCGACTCGTGGTCCCGCCAGCGCTTGCGCTTTTCCTTAACCTCTCTCATTCCGACGGTCATCTGCGTCGGATGCAGCGAGAGTATTGGAATCGGTTGGATGATCGGTTCGCGCGTATTCGCCATGACTTGAAACCCTGCCTGACCGCCAAAAATTCCTCTGAAATTCACCCGATTATGCCATGATGGCGCAGTCGATCAAATGCCTTTGCCTAGAGGCGCGATCAGCAAAAGTGGAGTCCGGTTTTGCGTCCGATAGCGCTCTAAACTATTTGAGAGCCCATGATCTGTCCGCCAAACCGCTCACACTTTGGCGGATCATGCGCTAGCGCCTCGAGAGATTGAGAGAAGATGTTTAAAAGCCAGAGCGAGCGAACACCGAAGTCGCGGGTCGTCCTGCTTGGCGGTCGCGAAGTCATCGCGGAGGGCCTTCATCTCAGTTTTTGGGCCGACATCAGCCATCGCTGCATGACGGCCTCATGGCCGGCTTTCATAGCCGGAGCCGCGCTGGTGTTTATCGTCTTTAACGCGGTTTTCGGATTGTTCTACTGGATCGGAAATCAGCCGATCTCGAACGTGCCTGGCGGCGCCTATATCGACTACCTTTATTTCAGCATCGAGACGCTTTCGACCGCCGGCTACGGCGACATGCATCCGCAGACTCACTACGGACATTTCATCGCGACGGTGGAGCTCTTCACCGGCATCTTTTCGATGTCGCTGATGACCGGGCTGATCTTTGCGCGGTTCTCGCGGCCAAATGCCCGATTGCTGTTCGCCGACAACCCGGTCATTTCGAACCATGAGGGCAAGCCAACCCTGATGGTTCGCTTCGCCAACGCGCGTCACAACGTCATCGGCAATGCCGCGGCCAGGTTGTGGCTGCTCAAGAATGTCGTGAGCATGGAGGGCCAGTCGCTTCGAAGGTTCTACGAGCTGCCACTGGTGCGGAACGAGCATCCCGCGCTCGCGTTAAGCTGGACACTCTACCATGTGCTCGATGAGGCAAGCCCACTTTACGGGCTCAACGCCGATGACCTCGATGCGTCAAACGTTTCACTTATTGTGGTGGTGTCCGGATATGACGTTGTTGCGGCGCAAACCGTCCACGCACGAAAATCCTACGATCATCCCGACATTCGTTTTGGGCACCGCTATGCCGATATCCTCGGCATCGCCGAAGATGGTCGGCTTCGAATCGACTACGGCCGGTTCCATGAAACATTGGAGGGATAGATAATCGCATCCGTGCCATGCCAACATTTTCTGTGAGACGCGTCGCGAGCGTGCTAAATAAGATCAGGATGTCCCGGGACTGACACCAGTGAAAACCCAGCGGCCCATTGCATCGGAAGAAGAGCATCGCGTGCTCAAGTTCCGGCCGCGCACCATGGCTCACCCTCCGGGCCGGCGGGGACAACCGGCCGACCAGGCTCTTGAAGAGGACGCCCGGGCAGAGCCGAATGATTTGTCGCGCTATGAGCGAGACCGGAGTGAACCGGACGATTTTCGCCAACGCATGCTGGCGAACGTCGCGGCCTTCGCTTTTACCGTGGCCCTGACGGCCATCGGAATATGGCTTGCCATGAGCATTGCGGATCTGCGCAAGACCCAGGACTGCGTGCTGATGGGACGGCGCGACTGCGCGCGCATTTCCACGCCGCATATCTGACATTTCCGGGCCAGGCTGGCCTGTTTGGCCCTTAGATCCGATCTGACAGGCATCGCCCGCCTCCATTGAACTCGGGGCGTCGCTCCGATATACGGGCACTCGACTCCGGACGGCGGATGGGGCATTCCGGGGCGTGAGCCCGCCTGCCGTGCCATTCCGTAATTTACCTTCAATATATCAAAGGCTTAGTGATGTCCTCCACATTCGATCAGGTCGCCACGATTATCGCTGAAACCTGCGACATACCGCGCGACACGATCACGCCCGAAAGCCACGCAATCGACGATTTGGGGATCGACAGCCTCGATTTTCTCGACATTGCGTTCGCAATCGACAAGGCGTTCGGGATCAAGCTACCGCTGGAAAAATGGACCCAGGAAGTCAACGACGGCAAGGCGACCACCGAGCAGTACTTCGTCCTGAAAAACCTCAGCGCGCGCATCGACGAATTGGTCGCCGCCAAGGGCGCGTAGCCGCCCCGCCATGCATCTCGAATATTTCCAACTGATCGACCGCATCACCGACCTCAACATCGGTGAGAAAACCATTACGGTCGAGGCTCAAGTTCCCGAGAAAAACACGATCTTCGAGGGCCACTTTCCGGGGTATCCCTTGATGCCTGGAGTGCTGCTGATCGAAGCCATGGCGCAGACGTCCGGCTGGCTGCTGATCGCACTGATGAAATTTGAGCGCATGCCGTTTCTGGGCGCGGTCAAGGAAGCCAAGATGCGGGGTTTCGTCAGCCCCGGGGAGATGCTGAAAATAGATGCCAGCATCGTTCATGAAGGTTCGGGTTTTGCCATTACCTCTGCAAAGGTCAGCGTCGGCGACGAACTGAGGTGCAACGCCACGATTACGTTCCGTCACGTCCCCTTCCCAAATCCCGATCTGCGCGGATACATGGACGTCATGGCCAAGCGCATCGGGTTTCCGCAAGAACTGATCGACCATGACTGAGACGAAACCTTCGGCGGAAGTCTGGATCACCGGCATTGGTCTGGCGACCTCGCTTGGCGAAGGGCTGGATGCGAACTGGGATGCGCTCAATCAGCGGCGCATCAACGTCGATGAGAAGAATTTCGCGCCGTACATCGTTCATCCCTGGGTGCCGGTAAATCTCGACACGCAGATCCCCAAAAAAGGCGACCAGCGCCAGATGGAAGCCTGGCAGCGCATCGGAACCTATGCCGCCGGGCTGGCGCTGGATTCGGCCGGCGTCAAGGGCAACAAGGAAATCCTCGGGCGGATGGATATGATTGTCGCCGCCGGCGGTGGCGAGCGCGACCTCGCGGTGGACACAAGCATTCTCAGTGCCGAAGCGAAGGGCAATTCCGCGCCCGGCTTTCTCAACGAACGGCTGATGAACGATCTGCGTCCGACGCTTTTTCTGGCGCAGCTTTCGAACCTGCTGGCCGGCAACATCGCCATCGTGCACGGCGTAACCGGATCGTCGCGCACTTTCATGGGCGAGGAAGCCGCAGGCGTTGACGCGGCGCGGATCGCGCTCGCACGTATCGCCGGCGGTCAGAGCGACATCGCCTTGATCGGCGGCTCGCAAAACGGCGAACGCAAGGACCTGTTGGTTCTCTACGAGTTCGGCGACTTTAACCTCAAGGACAAATTTGCGCCGGTTTGGGCGCGCCAGAAACACGCAGGCTTTGCGCTCGGCTCTGCCGGCGCCTTTCTCGTCATCGAGTCCAAAGCTCATGCGCAAGCACGCGGCGCAAAACCCTATGCGCGCCTGACCAACGTCGTCGCCGATCTCGCGCGTCGCAAGCACCCCGGCGAGATTACAAAATCTCTGGAAATACTTTGGTCCAAGCTTGGCGTACGCAACGATAATGGTGGCCTCATCACAGGCGTGACCGGTGCTGAACCAGTTACGTCCGAGGAGCGGGCTTTCCTCAGCCAACATCCGGGTTACGCCGTACGCGCCACGGGAACGATGTTCGGCCATACAATGGAGACGCAATTTCCGTTGGGGCTTGCGCTTGCTGCGCTTTCGATCTCGCGCGGCGCATTGTTTCCGCCGAACGATCCCACGGGGCTGGAGGTTGAAATGTCCAAATCCCCGACCCAGATTGTCGTGGTGGGGACCGGCCATTGGCGCGGCGAAGGCATGGCGCTAGTCGAAGCAATCAGCTGAACCGGTCCAACGGGCCGATGGAGTGGTTATGACCGCTACGCGCGATAAATTTGGAAGGCCGATCGTCGTCGTCACCGGCATGGGCGTTGTGACGTCGCTCGGCTCGGGCAAGGCCGACAACTGGACAAAACTCACCGCGGGCGAATCCGGCATTCGGACCATCACGCGTTTTCCCACCGATGGCCTGAAAACGACGATGGCTGGGACGGTCGATTTCGTGCCGGTCGAGCCTTTTTCCTCGACCGATCTTTCGGAGCGGCTTGCCGATATCGCCACTGAAGAAGCCATCGCGCAGTCGGCGATCGGGAGCAAAGGCGATTTTCCCGGGCCGCTATTTCTTGCCGTCGCCCCTATCGAAGTCGAGTGGCCGCAACGGCTGGAGCTCGGACGCGTTACCGGAGCAACCGAGTTCGATTACGACACCCTCCTGCGCGTCAGCGGCGGCGGAAAATTCACACAATATCACCGGCGTTTTCTGTTCGGGTCGGTATCGGATCATCTGGCGGAGACTTTCGGCACCAAAGGTTCGCCGATCTCGCTCTCCACAGCATGCGCATCCGGCGCCAGCGCGATCCAGCTTGGCGTCGAGGCCATCCGTCGCGGCGAAGCCGACGCCGCGCTGTGCGTCGCAACCGACGGGTCGGTCAATCCGGAAGCCCTGGTCCGATTCTCATTGCTATCGGCGCTTTCGACTCAGAACGATCCGCCGCAGGCTGCGGTCCGGCCGTTTTCGAAAAACCGCGACGGTTTCGTCATGGCGGAGGGCGCAGGTGCGCTGGTGCTGGAAAGCTACGAAGCCGCCATCGCCCGCGGCGCCAATATCCTGGGTATCGTCGCCGGCTGCGGCGAGCTTGCGGATTCATTCCACCGCACCCGCTCCAGTCCCGACGGCAAGCCGATCATCGGATGCGTGCGCAATGCATTATCGGATGCCGGCATCGTCCCCGATCAGATCGACTACATCAACGCCCACGGCACCGGCACGCCGGAAAACGACAAGATGGAATATCTGGGCATCTCTACGGTGTTCGGCGAGCGCACCAGCCAGATTCCGGTATCCTCCAACAAGTCGATGGTTGGCCACACCCTCTCCGCGGCGGGCGCCGTCGAAGCTGTGTTTTCGCTGCTGACGCTCGAGCACCAGCGGATTCCGCCGACCATCAATTACGATGTTCCGGACCCGGCGATCCCGTTCGACGTGGTCCCCAACAAGGCGCGCGACGCTCGGGTCACCGCTGTGATGTCGAATTCGTTCGGCTTCGGCGGTCAGAATGCCTCGCTGATTCTGACGCGTGAACCGATCTAGCAAGCTTGCCATTTTCCAATGAGCCGCTTGCTCCTTCGCGCCAAAGCCCGTATTCGCGACGCGACCAAGCCGCTCGGCGAGACCGCGGTAGGTGCATTGACGGTCGGAATGCTGCGCACCACCCGCTATTTCGATCCGATCAAGACCGCGAACCTGTTCGGCCGGATCGCCCGCCTGATCGGACCTCTCATGCGCGAGCAGCGGATCGGTCGCACCAATCTGACCGCCGCGTTCCCGGAAAAATCGCCCGACGAGATCGGGGCCATTCTCGCTGGTGTCTGGGACAATCTCGGTCGCGTCGGCGCCGAATTCGCTCATCTCGATCATATCTGGGAGCACGATCCCGCGCATCCCGAGGATAGCCGCATCGAAATCGAGCCGCGCACCCACGAATTGTTTGC
>DASXJV010000032.1:0-34892 GCA_036497205.1 Bradyrhizobium sp. | reverse complement strand
GCCTACGCCATCCTCGCCAAGACAATGAGCGAGGACAGCTTGAAGCAAGTCGCGGCGGCGATTGCCGCCAAGCGCACGGGTCTGACTCCGGAGGAAGCGCGGGAACTGGCCCTTCGCGCGGCCAAGTTCAAGAAGGAACGCGGCCGGCTTCCGTCCCTCGACTCGCAGGACGCTTGGGAGCGGCGCATGGCCGAGGGTGCGACTGCCTTCATGCGGTTCAAGAAAGAGGGGCGTTATGACTGAACTCGATCTTGACGAACTCGCGGCGGAACTCGCCGACTTCGCCCCGCAGGCGAAGAAGGGCGGGCGTTCCGCGCGCGAGGAACGCATCATCGCCGGCTTCGAGGAAATCCAACGGTTTGCCGAAGCGCACGGTCGCGCCCCGCAGCACGGCGAGGACCGCGACATCTTCGAGCGGCTCTATGCGGTGCGCCTCGACCGGCTGCGCGCGCTTGAGGAATGCCGTTCGCTTCTCGCGCCGCTCGACCATCAGGGCCTCCTTGCCGGCGCGACGACGGCTCCGGCCGTGCCCGTCGAAACAATGGACGACGAGGAGTTGCTGGCCGAGTTGGAAGGGGTGGAGGGAGCATCCGACATCACTGAATTGCGCCATGTGCGCACGGCCGCCGACAAGCGCGCGGCCGAGGAAATCGCCAACCGCGAGAAGTGCGAGGACTTCGACAAATTCAAGCCGCTCTTTGAAAAGGTGAAACGCGAGATTGCCGAAGATGTGCGGCAAACGCGGCCATTCGAGCTAAAGGCAGAAATTCGCCCCGGTGCTTGGTTCGTCGTCGGCGGGCAGGTGGCCTATGTCTCTGAAATGGGGGAAATGTTCTCCAACGCGCAGGGGCGAACGGATGCCCGCCTGCGGGTGATCTTCGACAATGGCACCCAAAGCAGCCTTCTTATGCGCTCGCTGCAACGCGCGCTTCACAAGGATGAAGCTGGGAGGCGGATCACCGATCCCTCAGCCGGGCCCCTGTTCGCCGGGGAGAGCGAAGACGGGGACCTTGCCAGCGGCACGATCTATGTCTTGCGCAGCAAGTCCAATGATCCTGCTATCGCGCAGCATCGCGACGTATTGCACAAAATCGGAGTCACAGGCGGCGACGTGAATACGCGGATCGCCAATGCCAAGCTCGATCCGACCTTCCTGCTGGCCGACGTGGAAATCGTCGCCACCTACAAGCTGGCCAATATCAACCGAACGAAGCTCGAAAACCTCATCCATCGCATCTTCGATCAGGCGCGGCTCGATATCGAGATCAAGGACCGTTTCGGAAATCCGATTGTTCCGCGAGAGTGGTTCCTGGTCCCACGGTTTGTGATTAATCAGGCGGTCGAAAAGATTAGGGATGGCAGCATCACGAGGTACACCTACGACCCTCAATCAGCCTCCTTAGTACCCCTCGATTAGGCGCAGCAATGGCTAAGACGTTTGACACCAAGTTTAGTGGCCGCGTGACCCCATATCGGAGACGCCGGCTAGGTCCCGTCGCTCATTCGCATGAACGCCGGGGACTTCGGATTGCGCGTCTTGATCCAGGCTTTCGAGTTGCCCGAGCTATAGGGTGAAGCTAGTCGCTTCGACACGAGGCCCTCCAAACCGAGGTTGCATACGGCGGCGAACATTTCAGGGCCATCGCCTTCGACGTGGGCGACGTATTGAATGGCGTTGGAGCATCGCGCGAGCAGTCGCTTGAGCGCGGCCTTGCGCTCGCTCAGCGGCTTAGGCCGCAAATCCTCACCGTCGCGCTTCAAGAGATCGAAGGCCACCGCAATCGCCTCGTGGTCCTTGGTTCGCCCCTGTAGTGCATCGAAGTCAGCAATCCCATCCACCTCGCAGATCACCTCGGCGTCGATGATCGCCGCGCCTTTGAGGCGCGCGGCTTCCGCCACTATGCGCGGATAGCGGTCGGTCCACTCCGCGCCGTTCATTGTGTAGAGGCGGACGCGGCCATCATCTTTCGCGTGTATTTGCAGCCGATAGCCGTCGTGCTTCACCTCATGCGCCCATCCCGGCCCTATGGGCGGCTTGGTTGCTACTGTGTGAAGGCAGGGACGAATGAAACCGAGCGGCGCGCTTTTCGGACGCCCGCGAGAATAAGACGCACGCGACAGCATGCGGCGCATGTAGGGATCAATTCGACCTTTGCGAGTCGGCCGCGCCGCCTGTCGCCACCATCGGGCGGCCACAATCTGTTCTGTTTGCGCTGTTTGTCCGACAAGTGTTTCGCGCTTCGTTCTTGCTCACTCGTCTACAACGTGTGCCAAATAAGTTTCCAGAAAGGCGCGTGTGCCCTCACTCAGTTCGCGGCTCTCACTGTTGGCCTGCTCGGCAACGGCGTGCGCTATGTCTTCTGACACATCGCGCGACGAACCCTCGTCGGTGTTGAACGCTACCACCCGCACCGGCCGTGAATATTGTCCGCTGAGAAAATTGTCGATGATGGTGCGCTCGTCCGCCTCTGCTTCGTCCGTCTCGCGATAGGCGCGGCCCAGCTCGCCGAAGTCATCTAGGACGACGTGGACCGTGCGGTCATGGTGTGGCGCACCGGGCGCCAGCGGCGGACTTCTACCCATACGCAACACCCCTGATTTTGGGGATTCAAGGCGAGGCGGGCGGGGCGGTCAACGCGTTTGCAGTTGCATTTCGGCCGCCTGGATGTCTGCCACCGATCACTCCGCCGGTTTCAGCGCCGGGTAATAGGCGCCGCAGGCATCATACATATTCCCGACGCGCTCGCATTTGCTGGCGCGAGCAAGCCTCACACGCAGGTCCGGCAGAACGATATCGGCGCCGTATTGCGCTATGAGCTTGTCGCGGCTCAGTTTACCGCGGCGCTCGCATTTGGTGCACGCGAGTTCCACGTAGGGGCCGGGCAGGTTGCGCACTGTGAGGGAGCCATTCATAGCTTCGTATTATCCACCTGAATTGAACTGAGTTACTGCGGCAACACCTCGCAGGATAATAGGCCATGTCGGCGCCCTGTGGGTTTGCGCAGGCGTTCCATAGGGGTATAGGCGCCCCTCGGCGTCGGCGATGTAAGCCAAGAACTTTTGTGTAGTTGAGGTGGTGCCGCAGTGGTTCGGAAGGTCGTCAAGGACGAAGCTGACAAGCTAATTCAAACTTTCGGCAATGATGCTTATGAGAAGGCGCGGAGGGCAGCGCAGGATGCCAAACGCCGGCGGAATGCTCGGCTAGAGCGATACCTCGGCCAAGTGGCGACGGAGGTAGCGCGCCGCTTCGCGGCAGGCTCTGACTAGATGGCGGCTTTCAGTGCAGCGGTCCGCGTTCATCGAGCCAATCGTTGACCCACTTTGCCAGCGGCAGGTTGGGCGGAATTTCATATTTGGCGAGCACACTCATCATCACTGCCTTGACATCCGCCTCTGTCTCTTGGGTTAGATCGTCATTCTTGAAATGACGATCGAGGGCGGCCTGCACCTCGTCGGACAGTGTTTCCTTATCCGGTAGCGGCAGCTTGCTCATTCCAACTCGCCTAGAATCACCGTGTCCGTACCATGATTCTCGCGAGGCGCTACGTCCGCAATCATTTTGAGCATGCTGCAGCTGCGAAGGGCGCGGAGCGTATGTGAGGTCTCTCTTTATGGGTATTGGCTCCATTCGGTCGGAGCAATAGGCTGAATAGGAATACTTGCGCAAGATAAACGCACGGTCACCCCGTGAACCAAACGGTCAATGGAACGGACGACGTTCCGCCGATCTTATTGTGTCCGGAATGCAAACTTGAGATGCACTTGGTTGGTGCTGAGCCGGACAAGCCCGGCCGGGACAAGTTTATATTTCAATGCCAGAAATGCGGTCGTCTCGAAAGGAGAGCGGTTAACACTCTCTAATTCTCTTATTTCGGTGCTCTCCTCTACTCCCTATAGCGGCGATGCGGCCGCCCCAAGAGGGGCATCACGGAGCGCCAAAAGGTGTGCGCAACGGGTGGGACGCAGACCTTGGGGTGGCAATTTCCGCCGACTCGTGGGAACCAAACGCCGATATGCGCATTCTATGCGGCTAAGACTGTCTAAGAATCGTCCTTGGCAAACGCAGACCAATGACACCTTCGGATCGATACCGAATTCGGGCTGCCCAGTTCCGTGCTCGCGCACGTGTGGAAAGTAATCCCCAATTGAGCGCAGAATGGAACCACTTGGCCCACTGCTACCTGCGTCTTGCCGAACATGCGGCCCGATATAGTCACATCGACATCGTCTATGAACCGCCACCCGCCGCCGACCACGATAACGAGCCGCCGGCTGAGCAACCTTAAAAAAACTTTAGCGGCGGACATCAGGGGCGATATTGCGCGAGATAGAACCGGTCACGGTTATAATATGGATCATCACCGCCATAGTTTGTGTCTTGTTAATAGCGTCGGCGTTTGGCGACTGGCGCATCTAGGCAGACTGCCCGGTCGACTCTTGCCTCGCTTGTTCGAATGAGGGATGCCCGGCATTCCGCTCAAGCGCCGCATCAAGCAAGCGCTGCGGGTCCCGTTCACCCTGCGCGGCCGCTTTGAGAATCCGTTCCGCGAGCAGGCTCCGACTTATAGTCTCTCGCTGTTCCGGCCGGAGACAGGCCCAGGCGTCTTCTACGGTCTCCCTCAAGAGAGCTACGGTCTTCAAGTCAAAATATGCAGACTCGTTAGCATCCATAAGCCAAAACCCTTATTCTGCTTGCTCGCCAACGGACGCAGTGGCAGAGAATCGCGACGGCAATCTGGCGGTCGGATAACACCTGAGTAACAGATATGCTATCGGGCGCACTTCACGAGCGCGGAACGTTTTTTCCGCTTGTAATATTGCGGCGCCGCCTGGACAAGGCGTCGTCTGTGTCCCGGCGAGTAAGCTCACGATCTTGAAAGATATAGGAACAATTCAACAGTTGCACACGGTCGCAATCTAAATTGAATATGATGTTCCAGAGCCTGTACGTCTATTCATTCCGGACCTCTCCAGCTCTTAACGCACAGAGAAGGCGATGAATCGCCGTCGTTTTTTTGACGGTAAGGGATCAGTTTGTGGATTGAAAATGCCGGAAAAGATGTGCTCTGAGCGCTCGCACCACTTTTTCTAACCTGCCCATTTAGGAACGCACGCTCATAGGCAGCGTTGTCGCCCCTGAAAGACATCCACATATCGAGGAGGCGAATGTGAGAAAGTTATCACTGTTGTCGACCGCCGCGGTCGTGCTGATGAGCGTCGGCACGGCGTCAGCCCAGCATGCGAAGGATGAAAGCGGCGCAAGCCCGCCGGGCGCGCACCAGAACGCTCCGGGTGAGAGTAGTGCTAAGATGGGCGCCGGCGATCACAAGGGCCGGGAGACCACCGGTCAGTCTAGCCACGAATCGTCCCCCGGCGAACCCAGCGGACGGGCTTCACAGAAACCAAAATCCGATGCGGAAAGAAGCTCTCAACGCGAGGCCCCTGAAACCAGAGGCCAGGCGCCGAAGGCAGCGGATCAAGAAAAGCAAGGCGGTATGAAGAGTTCGTCCGATACAAATAAAGACCGTCAGAGTGGTTCGTCGGGCACGTCGAAAAACCAGAGCGAGACGAATAAGGGCGTCAACACCGATACAAAGACACAGAATAATGCGCAAGGCTCACCATCAACCCGGTCAAACGAATCTGCCACCGATCGGTCGGCCACTGAACGCACGACTACCGGCCAGGGTGCAGCCGCTGGATCGGTAAAGCTCTCCACCGAGCAGCGGACAAAAATCACCAGCATTATTAAGCAACAGAAGGTGGAACCCGCCCACCTTAATGTCTCGATAAGTGTCGGCACGCGGATTCCGGACAGCGTGCGCTTCCACCCGCTGCCGGTGGAAGTGGTGAACGTTTATCCGGAGTGGCGGGGATACGACTACATCCTCGTGGAGGAGCAGATCGTTGTTGTGGATCCGAGGACGCATGAAATCGTGGCAGTCCTCGAATCTTAATCGTCAGTACCAGAGCCCGCCAGTTGGCGGGCTCTTTCACTTAATTCTCCGGGAAGGAGGCTCAGCATGACTGAAGGAAACACAGCAAGACAATTCGGATTGGGACTGTCCGCTACATTGATAATGATGCTTACGTTGTATGCTGTTAGCGGGTAGTCGCACCGCGAGGCGTTCACTCGAACTGTTGATGTCGAATACCGCGCGCTGTCCGGCGAGGGGAAGGCGAGGCATCCGTCATTCAAAGGTGTCAGGTGTGACTTGCGAGATGGAAGCTAGCGGCTGAAACGTACGGCACCTCGCGGGGAAACCGCCAGTGCGTTCTTTGCCACACGGGATTCGTCTCGGGCGGCTCGCCTCGGTTTTGGAGCCTCACTCTTTGCCATTCCTGATTGGTTCATGTGGATAGCGCGGGCTGTGGCGGCTCGATTGTTTTCGGCCGCCCTCTCACTTCTGATCCGCATCGCCGCGAATTGATAATTCGCAAGGGAAGTACCTCCTCACTTATGAAGCGAATGGCCAATCAACTTATGTTGCACGACGCCCGTGCTGGGAGCGGCGGCATGAACAGAAAGAGAATTGCGGAATTGGCCGAGAAGGCCCGTATTGGCACCGTATATGTTGCTTGTTCGGGTCTAATCCTTGGCTGGATATATTGGCTGTGGCTCGCCATTAAGGTCGGCAGCTTTGGTATGTTTGCCTTTGGCGTCTTTTTTCCTCTCGCGATCGTCGCGGCCATCTTAGGGCTGTGGTCATTGCTATTTGAAATGCCATTCTGGCTTCTGCACTTGCTCAGTTAGACGCTCAGACGCAGCATTTGACAGTCATGTGCCTCATCCTTGCGTTCGCCCCGGGCCACGATTCGAGGAACCTTTTGCCACTTGTCACATCGCGGCCTCTACAGGGGGGCGCATGGCGCGCAATTGCGGACGATAAAGCGCCGAGAGGCCGCTAGCTGAAGACGCCTATTTGCGATCCACGACGTTTGTTTTCGATATCTCGCAGATAGGGCACTCGAACGTACGCCGCTCGTGTCCTGACTCGTCGGGCGATATTTGAGCGAGCCACATTCGCGCGCCGCATTTCGGGCAAGCCGGCCCACCCATGCTCGGGGGTTTTTTACGAGACGGTTTAAACTGTGGCATCGCGCTTCCGTTCTTGCTCCAGGCGGTCGCGATCATTGCTTCGATTTCTTCAGGACCAAAGGAATTGCTCGCAATCAATTTATATATCGCCATAAATCACCTACCCGGCTAAGGGGCAGCCCGCCAGTCCGAAAACGGACGAGAGGCCACGGCGACCTCTCGTCCTCTCGCCACTGGATGACGCCTAGCAGCCTGGGGGTAAGGGTCAGCTACAAGGAGCTGCCAGTGAGTCGCTATATTAGTCTCGGCTGCGTCCGGCCGCCAGCATTTCCCGGGTCGCAAGCACTACCATGACGAAGACATACAAGGCCCGTCACTCCGAGTGACAAACCGCTTAACGCCTGCACGCGCGGATGCGTGAGTTCCGAAAGCGTAAAGGCCGAAGGTACGTCAAATCACAACGAACCGATCCAGCCGCGAGCCTTTAACCCAGATACGGACCGCAATCCCGTGGTCCGTCTGTCAACCACCCAACACCCTCCGCGCTTGGTACGCCGGAAAGGACCGAAGAGGTGCGATGATGCAAGCAGCTCAATATCGCATAAGATCCGATGAATATCGCGAGTTAGCCGAGAGCGCCCGTCACGAAGCAACCAAGGCTTTTAGCGAGGACGACCAGATCAGATGGGAACAGATCGCCGAGGAGTGGGAGGCGCTTGCTATTGTGGCCGACGAACGAGACCAGCGCCGCCGAACGTGACCGCGACAAGACTTCCGCGCTTAGATCGCTCGCAGATGTAGTAAGGTCGCTTGCTGAATCTCGGGCAAGATCATTCCGCGGGTTTGAGTTGCGGATAATAGGCGCCGCACCCGTTATGAAATTTGCCCCGGGGCGGACAGTTCGCGAGGTCCGCCAGCATATCGGGGAGGCGGTAATCTGCGCCGAAACGCTCTTTAAGCTTGTCGAGCCGCAGCGAGCCATTTCGAGTCGGGCATTTGCTGCATGCGAGTTCCACGAAAGGGCCGGGCAGGTCACGCAGTGTCAGAACGTCTTTGCTCATGACAGCGAATGTAACGCGCGCGGCGGCCGGACGAAAGCCGGTCTTTATAGCGACGCGCTCGACACTCTGCTGACTTTCCAGCCCTTGCGCCAGCAATAGTCGCGCACCCGTTTGCGCGACCAGCCCCGCATATAGCGCACGATGTTGGCGGCCTCGATCGCCTTGTCGTTACGCAGCACGATGCCCGCATAAAGAAGTCTGGCCGTTAAACAGCATCCTGGATGTCGAAGCGAGCCACCTTGCCCTCTCGAAGACGGAAAACGTGTCCGACCGTCTTGTCTCTAAGCCCGTGCGTCTGCCCCTGCAGCGGTTGGCCTTCGAGATCGCGGACGGACTGCCGGACCTCTGCGATAATCGCGCCATCCGCAGTTCGATGAAAGCCCACAGGCTCGACGTGCGGACTGACCATGGTCCACTGGCGCGTCCAGTACTCGCGCACGGCCTCGCGGCCATGGACGTAGCCACCATCCATACCGTTGGCCCAGACGACATCATCGGTGAGCGCGGTCAGTACGCCGTCTATATCCCGCGCGTTAAAGCGATCGTAGATGCGCTTAAGGAGTTCGACATCACCATCCACTGGTTCTCTCCTTGGCATGGCGCACCCGTTGCGCGCGGGGTCGGGCTGATCGCTCAGCATGAATATACAATGATGGCGACGGCGATGGTCAGCACGAGATTGACGGCGGTCATCCATTTATTTTCCCACGCACAAAAAATGTGCAAGTTCCATTCCGTCAATAAGGCGTCAAGGGGACCTTGCGCGATCCTCGTTTTGCGGTGTTAAAATGTCGCACCGGACGAACAGATATGAGGACAGCTTGGCCAAGCGATTGAACTTCTCATTTTCCGTCGATGCGTCCGTGCTCGGCGCCTTCCTCGCCGACCACGCAGACAACATGAACATCCAAGTCTTCACCGAAGAGCCGAGGCCGGCGCGGCGCAAGCAATCTCTGCCGAAGGGCCATGGAGCGCCAGCACTGCCGGCGAGCACCGGCACCGCCGCGAGCAAGGACAGCATGGAGGCGCTTATTCTGTCGCTGCTATCGGAATCGCAAGAGCCGGTCGGCGTCGAGCAGATCACGCACGCCGTCAATGGCGCCTTCGCGCGTGGCCGCACGCTGATGTATGCCGTGCTCAAAGACTTGATGAAGCGCGGCCAGATCGAGCGGCCAAAGCTCGGCACCTATGCGCTCGCGAAACTCGCGCTGCCGGCGCCGGGCAAGGGCAAGGCGAAGAACAAGCAGACAGGCGCCCAACTCATTCTCGACCTGATGAACGGCGGCAAGGACGTGTCGGTCGCCGAAATGCGCGACGCCTTCAAGGCTGACGGTCGCAGTGAAAACTCTGTGAACGATCAGGTCGGAAAGCTTGTGTCCGCAAAGCTGATCGCAAGCTCGAAGAGAGGCTACTATCATCGAACCGGAAAAGCGGAGTAATTGATGCCGAAGCGACGAAGCGTGCTGCACCTCTATCGCTCATACAATTTCGTGAATAAGGACCCCGTCATCGACGGCATCCGCACGATGATCCAAGACGAGGGGCTGAAACAGAATCAGGTGCACGTTCTTTCGGGCGTCGCCGCTACCACACTGCACAATTGGCTCGACGGCCCAACACAGCAGCCGCGTTTTTCCACAATCGCAGCCGTCGCTGCATCCATGGGATACAATCGCATGGAAATAAAAAATGGCACCGTTCGATTCGAGAAGGTGCGGGACCTGGACTATCGAAAAGAGATCGACAAGGCCGGGACGGAGATCGTCAAGGCCAATACCAAGCCGGCCAAGAAACGGCAGAGGCGCGCGTCGCGTCGCGGCACGAATGGGGTAAACGCTAACATTCACGCCTGATCTGGGGTGAGTCTCAGCCATGAATCTCGCGGACCATATCCTCGCCGCCCGTGGCGGCGAGTTCGACTTGTTGGGTATCGCCACCAGCGTGGGTCATTACTTGGAGCGCGCGGAGCGCTTCGAAATGGCCGACGATGTCGTGTTCGCCTGCAACGATCTGGTGCGGTCGAAGCCCTCGGCGCTCAATGCCGCCCTGCCGATGTGCCGCCTGCCGTATCCGACCATGTGGATCGAATATCGCGGCGGCCTGTGCGGGCCGAACAATCGCGACAGCAAGACGGCGCCCGTGCCGGTGCGGCAGGGCTTCCTGATCGAAAGCCCGCTGGGCGACATGGAGGACTTGCAAGGTCAGGTCGGCTGGGCGACCTGCGGCTGGGTCCATTCCGAGCTTCACGACGGCTCGCGCGACGCCATCAATATCTCGCCGTTCTCGATCTATTTCGATTGGCGGCCCGATGGCGACGTGCGGCAGAACATTCGCATGATGCACGCGGTGATGCTGGAAAGATATCCTGATCCCGGCGGTCGCCCAGCGTTGAAGGCGATCATCGATTGGTTCGAACGGCGCTTCCTCGGCAACAGTGCGCCGGAAGAGATCGCCAAATTCTTCATGACCCGCACCGGATGGGAGAAGCATTCGAAAGACCCGAAAGAGATCGAGGCGTTGCGCGAGAGCGAGCGGCACATGCTGCCCGGCCTGTCGCCGCACGGCGTCAAGGTGTTGGCCGCTATTGCCCGGCACGCCGCCAACGGCGACGACCCGAAGGCCGACCTGCGCGTGGTCACCAATTTCCTCACAGACATCCAGGGCGAAGGGCCGTTCATCGAGTGCTTCCTGGCCATGCTCAACTCGCGCAATTGTATCGCGCGCGAGCCGGTCGATTATGGCAAACTCAACAAGGCACGGGCGAAGCGCGGCAAGGGGCCGCTGATGAGCTTCACGAAGACCAAGCTGGTGCTCACCCGCGCGCAGCCGCGCGTCGCCGACGCCAGCGGCATCACACGCGAGGCCGCGCGCCAGCACCTTGTGCGCGGGCACTTCAAGATCAGGAGGACGGGGGTCTATTGGTGGTCGCCTTTCCTGCGGGGCGACGGAAAGCTCGGCACGGTGAAACGGGCGGAATACGAGGTGGCGTAATGACCGACGAGCAGGCAAGAGAAATGCACAAGGCGCTGGCCGAGTATCACGCCGCGCTCGCCGAAGCGTGCCGGCATGAATATCGCCTGCGAGACGCGTGGTTCATTCGGGTTCGGAGCTTAAGCGCGTCTGTGCCATGGACTCGACCGCGGAATAGGACAGGAGTTGGGAAGGTCGGGATTGCGACCTGCAGGAGGCTCTGATGAGCATGAGATTGATCTGTTGGTTTCCAATTGCCTGGATTGTGCTGGCCGGGCCGGTGCTGGCGCAGGACAAGGCCACCATCGAGAAGATGAATGCGGCCTTCACCGACGCCTTTAACAACGGTGATTTCGCATCGGCTGCGGCCCTGTACACGGAGGATGCATATGTCCTGGCGCCCGGCGCCGAGATCCTCAAAGGGCGCGGCAGCATCCAGTCTTTTTGGGCCAAGGCGGGCGAGAGCCTTGGAGATGTCAACCTTACGACCTTGGCGGTAACCCCGCTCGGCCCCTCGGTGGCGCGCGAGATCGGCACGTTCAGCGGCAAGACCAAGGGCTCCGAGCCGCAGGACGTCAGCGGGAAGTACGTTGTCATCTGGCAGAAGGTCGGCGACGACTGGAAAATGAGCACGGATATCTGGAACAGCAACAAGTGAGGGCCAAGCGCCGCGCTGTTTTGTTCAGCTCACTTTGAAAACAGCTTGTCCCTTATGTACTGGGATGTTGGCGTCAGACGAATGCCACGCGGCTTGCGCCATACTGCCTTATCAATTTCCTGTTTGTCGCCAATTGCTAAACGACCGGATGCCTTGGTCGTCACGAAGATCGCGTCACTCATTCTCCGGCCCGAACGACGGTTTTTGGCTTTAACTTCCCTCCATAGCCTCAGCCGTCCAAGTTTGAGCTTTGGAAGCTCCTCTTTGATTTCCCTGCGCAGACATTGCTTTTCGCTTTCGCGACCGCGCCTGCGTCCTCCGGGGAACATCCAAAGTCGGTCGCGCCGTCGTCTCACCAGGAGCGTCCGACCGCGCTTCGCGACCACCAGCTTCGAAGATTTCGGCATTCCCTGTAAGTACCGCCTTTGTCCGACTCAATAAAGTTGTACAATTTTAAGTCGTGAAATTCAACCGTCGGGTTGCCGACATTGGACGGGCGCCCAACGCGGCGCCGAATGTTGAAGCGCCATCACGCCGCGCGGCCGATGGTGAACGTCAGATTGCAATAAGTAGATTGATGAGGACTCGCAGCACCATCGGTAAACCTTTCATGCGTCGCAGCATGGTTCACCCGCTTAACTTTTCTTGAGCCAGAAGGCGAGGAAGCGCGTCATGCCTTCACCGAACTGCCCCATGAGCACCACTATGGCGACAAAGGTGAGCACCAGCCACTTGCCGAATCTGCCGATTGTTTTCGCCTGCTCTTGAAAATAGATCGCCTCGTTTAAGGTCTCGATATCGTCTTCACGCAAACCGGACAGCCACCGCCGCGTCTTGTAATTCAACTGCTCATAGCGCAAGGCGGCCTCCGCTTGGCGCTCAGCATCGATGTCTTCCGGCGAGCGTGACATTTGTTCATCGCCCCATGTTCGGCCCCGCCTTAAAGCAACCGCGCCGGATATTGAACAGATTGGCCTCTTTGATCTGGCGCACTGTCTCAGGCGTGTCGTGCTTGCTCGAATATGTGATCGGCTTCACCCCAGCACAGATTGCGCTATTGCTGGTCCCGGTCGTACCCGTCGCGCACCCCGCCAGCAGCGTCGCGCTCAGCAGCGGCGCGATCAGCTTGCCCGGTCGCGATAGCATTCTTCTCGGCGTCCCGTCGCTTTTCTTCTTCTGTGCGCTTTGCATCGGAAGCTCCCTTTGCATAGATCGCCAGGACAGCGGCGACGGTACCGGCTGCGCTCAGCGCCAAATTGCGAAACGGCGGGAGGAAGTAGGCGGCGGCCAAGCACGCGGCGATGATTGCGCCGCCGATGCCGAGCCAAGCGACGGTCGAGTGCCACAGGTAATCGAGCAAGGTCACGCTGCCTTCTCTTGCGTGTCATCGTCGGACAGGTGCTCGACGAGTCCGTTCACGTCGAGGCGACCGCGAATGACGAGGAACGCGCCGACCGACACCATGGTGGCAATGACGCAGAACGCGGTGAGCGAGTACGGATTGTCGAGCTTTTCAATGAACGCCGTAGCAACGCCGCTCATGCCCGACAGCCAGGCCAAAACGCCGCCCCAGATTGTTTTCGACTTGATCAAGGGCTTGACCTCGCTTTGCGTGTCGATGGCCTTCGGCGAGGCCGGCGGCGGCACGTCGGGCGGCGGGACTTCCGGCGGCTCGGGCGGCGAGGGCTTGGCCTCGTCGAAGCGCACCTCGGCGTCGAGCGCCATCATTTGCTTCAACACCGCCATGGCGCCGATCTGCGTGTCCATCACGTCGCTGTCGTATTTGCCATCGGCGATGAATTTGCCCGGCTTTTGCACCGACGTGCCGCCCCACAGATAGGGCGAGGGGATGTTGCGGGACGGCGAGCGATAGCCGAAGCCATTGAATTTTTCCGCCGCATAGGCGACGCGCTCTGGCCCCCAGTCGGTGATCTTGTCTAACTGCTCGCAGACGACCAGCGCATCATAGGCGCCATCTTCCCAGGTCACGTTCGGGTTCGGCGGGCGCCCGGCGGGCTTGTGCACGGTCTTGATCGGCTTGCCCGCCTTGTTGCGCATCGGGTCGCCGTTGTGCAGCCACGCGTCGAAATCCGGCTTGCCGTTTTTAAGCCCGCTCTCGCGCACGTGCAGGCAACCGACCACGAACCATTTGACGTTAGTCCTGGCCTCGACCGCCTTGTATCGATCCTTACAGGCGATGATGGCCCTGGCCTGGACGTTGGCCGGCGCGACCTTCGTCACGGTCATCGTCGCCCACAGGTCCGAGTATCCCTGCCGCAGCGTTTCGAACGCGTACTGGGCCATGGGTGCCTCTCGTGGTGGCGGAAAGCAAAACGCCGCCCGAAGGCGGCGCTGTGCGATGAAGGATGGTGCGGCGCTTAGGTCGTGCCGCTGCCCGTGGTGCCGGTGTCGTAGGTCAGAACATCGGCGGGCTGTGCAGTGATCGCAGCGATGTTGGCCTTGTTCGTCGCAAGGTCGGCGCTTGCGATTGGCGCGTTGGTGAAGTCAGCAGCGATCACCTTGCCCGGCGGAATCGATGGCCAATACCAGAACGGCTTGCCGACGCCCGGCGTGGTCTTGACCATGTAGGCCTCTACGCCTGCCGCAGTAGTGAGAGAAGCCAAAAGCTGTTCGCCTTGCACCATGATCTCGCAGATGAGTTTACCCATAGTCTGTTACTCCCGTTGTTGTCTTATGTGGCGATCCGATAGACCACGGCACCGAAGGGCGGGGGATCGACTGATGCCCCGGAAGCGTCGTGTGCCTCGAATTGAAAGCCGTCTGTAGTCTTGTCCGTAACCGACATCACAGCGCCGCCGCTGAATACGACGAAGTAATTGTCATCCGGCTGCGGCGTAAGAAAGAAGATCAAGTAGCTGCCAACGCCGAGATAGGCCGCCGCGACGACATTGAACGTGCCTTGCACTTGCCCGAAGTCGCCGTTGACGACTTGCAGGTTAAGCGCGGCAGCGACGAGCAACGGCGGGGCGGTGGAAGGCGGGGCCGAACCCGGATCAGGTGCCGCATATGGCCGCGTGTCGGGCAAACCCGGCGGCGGCGGATCACCGACGCGTGTGAGTTCGCCGAGCGAGTCGAAGCGGATCACAGTCACGCCATCGCCATAGACGGTCGGATCGACATTTTGTTCGTCGTCGTGTGTCGCGACGACGATTCCATTTCGACAATAGGCTTTCATGTTCTAGTCCCGAGCTAGACGATGACGATAGAGTTTTGGTTTCCGAGCGTGTTGGCCGCAGGCGAGCAAGCGCCGGTGACGCCCGTCGAACCGGATGCGTTCACCTTTGCCATATTGCTCGCTGCGGCACTGCCCGTTGTATTTCCGCTGAAAGCACTCTGAGGCGTGACCATATCGGCAAGCTCGACAGCTTGGGCGCCGTACTGGCCATTGTTGCGGAAGGTGCAGCCTGCGCCGAATATGCACCGGCCACTTGACGCATAAGCGCCATTGCCGCCATTGGTCTGACTTATCGAGCCGCTCGCACTTTCGACGATACCGTTGGTATCGCCAGCAATCCCATGTGCGCCGTTGCCCTGCGAACACGCGATGCCGGTTGAATTTGCCCGGATCGTACCTGCCGTGGCCCGGATGCCATACGCATCATTCGTTACGCCGTAGAGCTTTGCCGTGTTGCCGAATAGAATGTCGCCGCTGTCCGAGACGGCGATGCCCGTCGTTACGCAACCGCTGCCGCTGATCTGATTGGTGACGGTGATGGCGGCGCCGCCCCCTACGGCTGCAATGCCAGCACCGCCCCCATTCGCCGCCGAGATATCGCCTACCGTTACTTGGGCCTGCGCATAGAAGAGCGCAGCATCGACGCTGCCGGTGCGATCTCCCGTGATCAACAATCGATTCCAAATCGAGCCACCGCGCTTGACGATAATTCCGGCGCCGCCGGTAAATTGAAGCTCAGTCGCGTAGACCGCGCGGAGTGCCGTCAATTGTGTGCCGCGATCTGTAGCGCGGGCGGTGGATGAAAAGCCGGTAAAGCCGAACGTCGTGGTGGTGATCGGCGCTGTGAGCAGGGTGGTGCCGTTGATGGTCACGCGGTCGGCGTTGGGATGATCGAAGACGAGGTTCGTTGCACCGTAGCTGAATTGTCCCGCGCGAATATTGAAGATGACCGAGCCGGTCTGCGTGATGCGGTACTTGCTCAGCCAATAGAACGCGTCGGTCAACGTGGCGAAGTCTGGACTTGCCCCGTGCACGGTCTTGGTGATTGGTGTGTCGATCAGGTAGAAGTCGCGCGTCGCAACCTGATCGAAGAGGACCGAAACAAGCTGATAGTTCGTGCCGTCGAAGACGAGCAGCGCGGCGGCATTGCCGAGCCATGTCCCGGATGTCAGCGTCCCGCCGGTTGCCGTGATCACTTGCACGACGGGCAACGTATTGACGGCGATAGTCGTTGCCCCGGTGTTGGCGTTTGCACCTTTCTTCACCAGCAGCAGACGAGGATAGGTGTCGGGGATTTGCGGCAGTGTGATCGCCGTTGCATTGGCGGTCCCAGTATCCGTGCCGTAGCTCAGTGCGCCGCTCTGAATCGCTTTGGCAAACTGCGCGAGATCGGCATTGGTCGGGGTCATCCCGGCCTTGCTGATGAGATTGACGATCTCGCGCTGCGGATATTCGAACGCGCCAGCCGGCGGGATCGAGCCGGCAAGGCCGGTTGCCGGGTTTCCGTTGATGTAGGGCGAGCCGGCGGGTGTGCCGTAAGGTTGATTGTAATCCATCTTTCTCGCTCAGTTCATAGAGGGTTACGGCGTTCCCGCCATCGGGTTGGGCGTGCTCAACCCCGAATAGTCGAAGATGATGTCGGTGTGTCCTGGCTTCCAGCGACGCAGCACGCATTCGAGATCGGTCGCGAGCGATATGCGCAGGTGCGGATCGACGCCAGCCTGACCGGAGCTTGCGCGAAACCAACTCAAGCGCACCGCGCCGACCTGCACCGTCCAATAGAACCGCATTTCGGTCGGGCCGATCTGCCAGCGAAAGTCTTCGGTTGCCGCGCCGGTCGGGCGCGTGTCGCCTACTTGCGAGACGCCGACCATGAACGGCGCGTATTCGCGGATGTTGATCTCGTAGCCGAGCGCTGCGGCCACCGCGATGAAGTAGTCGCGCGACTGGCCGCCTTCGGTCGTCATCTTGACGACGAGCGCGCGCTGCCGGTCGGCGACGGTCAGCGGCTCATCGACGCAAGGGTCGGGCAGGCCGAAGGCGCGTTCCCAGTCGGGCAGTAATTCAATGGTGACGCGCGGGTCGGCTTCGCGCTCTAAGAGATCGGCGGCGCGGCCATCGGCATCGCCCCAAATCTGCGCAAGGCCGCTGACGGTGAGCATCAGCACCGATTGCGGATCACGCGGCCAAGCCGAGCCAGTGGGCAGCAGCGAAGCGAAGGCCGCCGCGTAGTCGTCGCCGCTGCGTCGGACGTGCCTGTCGGTCATTTATGGATACGTGATTGTGCCGATGACGCCCATGTGCCCATTCGACGGCATGACGTGATCGGCCATGGTGAGCGTGAAGGACACGACGCCGAGGGCATCGAGGATCGCAGCGCTGACCCATTCCTGATGGATCGTCTGCGCGTCCTGCGTGATGCCATTGACCGCCATCGCGGGCCGCGCTCGATCCAAGATCATGGCCTCGACCGACGCATAGATCGCGGCGCGCGTAGCAGCGTTGTCGGTGACCAGATTGGCAATCGAGAAGTCGATGGGTTCGGGGATGGGCGCGACGACGAAAAAATCCTTCACCGCGACCGGGCGCTTGCTGTCGAGATAGGCCTGCACCGTCGCGATGTCGTCGGCGGTCGGGAAGCCGCTTGTCGTCGGATCATCGGTCGCGCGAACATCGTCCATCATGAAGCGGATCGTCACGGTGCCGATGCCCATTTCCAGAGGCGAGGCCCAGGCGCGCGTGACGCCGGGCACCTGTTTGGCCCAGGCGACGTAGTCGTCGGCATCGCCGCCCATCGGCGGTTTCTGGATGCGATCCAAGACGCGACCGCGCAGCAGATCGTCGTCTTCGCTGTCGATGCCATCGACAATGGATGAGATCGCCACATTGTTGATGCCGGATATGGCGACGGAAAAACTCAAAGACTCGCCAACCTGCAAGCCCGTCTCGCCGGCATCGAGCGCGACGAAGTTTACCGGCGTGGCGTCGGCGCCGACCGTGATCTCGGCGGTCGTTTGCAGCGTGACGGTGCCGGCGATGCCGGTGCCGGTGAAGATCGTGGCGTTGTCCAAAACGGTGCCGGCAATGCCGGTGACGCTGGCGACGCCGCTTGCATAGGTTGCTGTCTTCCGGCCCTTTGATCCGTCGGAATTGGTCAGCCAGATCACGCCGAAGCGGTCGAGCCATTCCGTCTCGGCGGTGTCGGGCATCAACTGCCGCGCCAGCCAATCGATGTAGAGCAGGGTGAGATAGCCAAGACCGGCATTGCCATCGGCCATCACCCGCAAGACGCTGTTGGGGACCATCGGTCCCGAGCGCAGTTTCGCGGTGATGTTGTCGCGATTGAGCGAGCGCAGTTCGTCTAGCGTGGGCGTCGTCCACGGCATCAGGTGTCATCCCACAGCGGCTGGAATTCGAGTTGGATGGCAGACTTCGGCCCGCGATGGAGGATCACGGTCGCATCGATGCGGCTGTCGGTGACCTGCGTCGCAGTGACCGACACGCGCGAGCAGATGCGATTATCGATGAAAGGCTGCAGTGCGCGTTTGATGTAGTTTTCGATGCGCGTGATCGTCGCGCCCTCGCGCGCACCGGCATCGAGGATTTTTGCTCTTGAGAGCAGCCACAGCTTTGAGCCGATGGGCCAGCCGTTCCAGATCGTGTCGGCGTTGAGATCGCCCCACCAGCCGCGCCGGTTATCGTCGCGTGGATCGGGCAGCACCTCGCTGGGGTCGGCCAGCGCATCGGTGTTGAGCGCGACCAGAACGGCGCTCGCTAATTGCTGCGTCTCGTCGAGCAAGCCCGAGGGTGTCTGCAGCCAATCCAGGGTCACCGCGTAGGGCGCGGCGACGGGCACCAGACGAATGTCGGGCATCTATGCTGTCCGTTTGCCGGTTGGTGCTGCGGACATCGCGCTGTCGGTCTCGCCAATGGAGGCGAAGACCTTTTGCGACGGACCATCGACCGTCTGCACGGCGTGCGTCACGTCCTCTTTGCCCAGGAAAAGTTTGCCGTCCTTGATCGTCACGCTGAGATCGTTGAACTGCACCTTGAGCTTGTCGGTCTTCAACTGCACATGCGCGTTGCCGACCTGCGCATGCACTTCCTTCACGCCGTTGATCACCAGCACGTCGCGTTGGAAGTAGACCTGGTTGCCCTGATCGTCGTGATAGGCGACCTCGCCTTCCGCGAGATTGTTGAGACGATAGCGGCGGTCGGCAATCATGACCGCTATCGGGTGCGAACGATTCCCGCCGAGGAAGGCGAGGATGGCATCGGCTGCTTGCCGCATGATTCCGGTGCCTGTTGGCTTCTTAGGCACCGATGTGAAGCCGTAGGGCTGCAGATGCTCGACTTCGTCCATCTGCTCATCGTGAAACAGGCGGATGTGCACCTGTTGCAAGAGCTTGCTGTCGTCGGCTTGCTCAAGTGAAGCGCGCGATAGTGAGTTGCCGTGACGGTCGGCGCTATCGCGCGATGTGGAATGCTTCATTCGTGGTCGCTCGATTCTGACTTAGCCTCTGGCGCTTCCTGATACGGCCCCTGGTCTATCAACGGCTCTTTGCCCGATCCCTTGCCATCGTCTCGGCAGAGCAGCACGTCAGTCGTCGTACCATCAGCGGTGTTCTGCCGATGGATTACGCCCTTGATCATGAATTGCATCGTGTCGCCGGGGAGGAGCGACGGCGAGTTGACGACCACCAAGTGGCGCACATGCTCGAACCAAAGAGAGCCATCCTCGCGGAGCCAGCCCGGCACGGTCACTGCACCGTCAACATCGTTATACGTCACCACGTTGGCTTCGTGATTGACACGCATCTGTGCGCTCGACTTGTCGGTGGCGTCCTCGACGATGAACTTCATCAAGCGCGGCACCATCCCCGTCGCGCCGAACACAGGGGGGATTGTCGTTTGCGCCGAAACGTCACGGCTGGCATCAGCGGATGACTCGCCCGAGGTCTGCCCGACGCCCTGTAAGTTTTCCAAGTGCTCGTCATTGCGCAACAAGATGCGCGCGCGCAGGATGTTGCGCCCTTCCTGCAGCGGTGCCGTCGTGCCCTGCGGCCCGCGATAGGCCTCGATGCCGCCCTGGCCGTCGTCGATCATGTACAGATTGCGCAACCGACTCAGCCGCTCGATGAAGGAGAAGCACGTCTCGCCGACGCGCTCGCTGACTCGCGGGAAGGGCAGGATGGCGCCGGTCGGATTGCCGACCACCTTGAAAGCAACGCCGTACTTGCCGAACACGGCCTTGCCGATGGATTCGATTGTCTGCTTCTTGTAGGTCCCCGGCTTGGACTCGACGGTTGTCGGAATAATCGTCTGTGCGTTGGATGCGATTCCGATCTGCACCGCGTGCGAATTCGGATCGATAGCGGCCTGTCGCAGATAGACCTTGCCGTCGAGCACCTTCCTTCCCGCGAGGGAGACTTGCGCCGGATCGCCCGGCTTCAACTTGAGCGCCGCCCACATGGCAGACGGCGAGGTGATCTCGGCGACTGTGAGCATCGCATGATCGATGATATCGTCAGTGCTTCTATGAACTTCGACCGTTTCCCAGGTGTCGTAGCGCTGGCCGAGCGCCGTAACGACGCAAATCTCTTGCGGGTTCGGCATATCAGGCCGACAGGGCGACGCCGCTTGACGGCATGAACAGCGGATGCACCGGCTTGTTTTCGCCGATCAGTTCATCGTTGCGCGATGCGTCATAATAGAGACGCTGCACCATCCACAGCGACGGCATGCGGTTCGGGAAAGTGTAACTGACCATGCGTGGCAACGGTCGAGCACGATTGGCGAGATCATCACTCACTGCGGCATGGAGCGCGATCAGTGCGCGGTAGGCCACTTTGTCGAGCGCGTTGGCGGCGACCGACTCCGCGTCGTCGAAGGCCGCGTTGATCTGATTGAAGTAATTGTCGATATCTTCCCGGCTGGCGAATGTCGTCGCCGCAAGAATTTGCGCCTCTTCGGCGAGCGCCATGCGGACGGCGAAGTTCATCACCGCGATTGCGGGAATGCCGGTCGGCGACGTGACTGACGCGGCAGCGCGCACCGCATCCATAGAGGCGACCGTCGCGCCGGCAAGGCGTGCGTTGTCGAAGCAATCGGCGAAGTCATCCCAAAAAGTTGGATTGCGAGCATCGAGCAGCGCCCCACCGTTGGCCGCCAATTGGCCGCACGTGAAGCGCAGTTGCGCGCCGGGTGCACCGGATGTCCCGCCGAGCGTCGCGAGCAGGGCGGTGAGCACCGGCTGCATCGTCGCCATTGCCTCGTTGAGATCGCGCTTATTCATCAAATATCGCTCGGCATCATTTCGAGATTGGTTTTGGCCGAGTCCTTGGCCGCCGTCTTGGCGTCATCGGCGGCTTGCGCGACCGTGCTCTGGGTGTCGGTAAAGGCGCCCAGGAAAGCGTTGCTGCCGGCTTCGACGAATGTGATCTCGAAATCGGCGACGCCGCCGCGCTCGCGCCGCTCGGTGATGCTGTATTGATCGACTGCGACAAGTTGTTCACCAAACGTCGGGTGCACGAGCAGGCCCGGCCCTTCCTGCTCAAACTGCTCGATCAGAGCGTCGCGATTGAACGTATAGTCAGGACCGAGCACATAGCAGGTGACAGAGAAGCGCCGCGCGCGGCGGCCCATGTCTTCGGCGTAGGGCGTATCTCTCTTCGGAAACTCATGCAGCGCGATGCGCCGCCCGCTGGAGCGGGCACCGACATCAACGTGAAATTGCACGCCGTTGAAAGAGCCGGGCAGCAAGCGCGAGCGCCACGGCGAGGCGAAGTCGAAAATGTTGCTCACGCCGTTTCGCTCGCCACGGCCATCGGGCGCCCACGGTTCAAGCGCACTTCTTTGAACAGGCCGCTATAGTTCATCGTTGTCCGGGTGCCGCGCGGGAAGCCGTTGAGGTCGATGCTTAGCGACGCATCGCCCGTGACGGTCTGCCCACCGCCGAGCAGACCGGCTTGCGCGCCGAGTTTGAGAAGCTCCAGCGGTTTTGGGCCTCCTGGGCCGAACGTGTCGGCGCCTCTCTTCCGTTCTGCTTCCTCCGCTGCGTCAAATTCATGCTGCCGGTGCAGCCGCCACTCACGAGAGCCGGGGAAGCCCCAATCATTGAAACGCTCTCTGTTGATGTTGATGCCTACGCCGCCCTTGATGTAGTTCGGATCGCCAGCGCTGCCTTGATCGGTATATCCCTTAATGGTGTTTGAACCCGAGAGCGCACTGTCGATCAGCGCATTCATGCGTGCTCGGTATCGCGGATCGTTTCGCATTCTTCGCAAGTGCTGCTGGATGACACCTGATCGTATGGGGCCGTAAAAGCTTTTGCCGCCGCCGATGGACGGATGTCCCACGATCATGTCGCGCAAAGATAACGGAGGCAGTCCTTTTATGGCGCGCTTCTGATTGACCATTTCAGTTCGGTTAAACAGACTTTCGATAACGGCAGTACCGGCACCGGGATTTTCAGAACTGAGAACTCCGCCGAGCAACTCTCGGGTTCCGGGATTTTCATCAAGCTCTCTCCTGAATGCTGCGCGCTTCGCCGCCAGAAATTTAGCTCCCCCACCTTCCGGGTTGTAATGGCCAGCAGACGATGGGCCATCGCCCGGTGCGGGAAGGCTCGCGCCGCTGCCAATGCCCCGCCGAAACATCGGGCCATGACCGGGGCCTTGCGGGCCGCCTAAACCCTGAGTGTCACCGGATGATGCATCGCCACCAGTCTCGCCGGACCACCACTCGCGTAGCGCCCGCAGCGTACCCTCAAAGATGTTTTGCTTTTGCTCGCGACCATAGACGGAGTCGTGAACACCCTGCAGCGATAGCGCAGGAGCACCAATCGCACTGGTCGCGCGCCCGGCGAGGATGGCACCGCGTCCGCTTTGCAGGATGTCATCCCACAGGGTGCGACGACCAAAGACGCGGTCGTGCACGGCCTGCAGCGATAGCTGCTGGCGCCAGCCGGCACTCTGCGCTCGCCCCCGAAAGACCGCTTCCGCAGCCGTCATCGGCTGATCGGTTTTGCCCTCTTTGATGCGGTGCATGACCTTGTCGGCCTCGATGAAGCCAGCGGTCATAGCCTTAATTTGCCCGATAGCGCTCTCGATAAGACCGGCGAGGCGAGGGCCGAAGGCGTTGGCAAGGTCTTCTTGCACGCCCTGAATTGTCAGGCGCAGGTCGGAAAACGCCTTATCGATTTTCTCGGCGTTCTTGGTGCTGTATGGATGTTCCTCGACGTACTTGTAGCCCGCTTCCAGCGCTTCGCGGATTTCCTCCGCGCTCTTGGTGGCAAGCTCGGGCGGCAGCGATAGAATTTGCTCGAAGAACTTGCGCTTCTGATCGTAGGGGATGTCGTGCGTCGAGAGATATTCCATCACCCGCTTGATGGCATCTTCGCGACCTAAACCTTTCAGGCTCTCTCCGAGCTTTTGATATGCGCCGCCGAGCAATTCCCAGCGCTGCCTCGCGTCCGATGCCCCGCGCGAGGTCTGATCCATGAACTCGCCGAAGCGGGCGAGAGATTCGGTCGCACGTTCCGGCGCGATGCCGAGCCGTTCCCATGCGACCGTTATGGCGCGGATCGCGTCGATCTGCAGGCCGGATCGCTTCGATGCGTCGTTTAAGACGTTGTAGGATTCACCGAGCCGCTGGACCGATTCGACGACGCCTTTGATCGCCTCGCCAACCGAGAACGCCGTGATGCCCACCGTCGCCAAGGCGGGTCCGAAGGACGACTCGAAGCCCTTCTTGACGCGTTCAATCCGTTCGCCGAGTTCTCCGTAGGCCTTCTCGTGCTCCTTGGTGTGCTTCGCGCCAGAAACATGCGCGCCGCGCGCCACGTCGGATAGCTCGCGCAGTGAGCGCTGCATATCCTTGAGCGGGCCGCTGTATTTATCGACGACCTCGGCGACGAGTCGCATCGTGTCTTCTTCGGCCATCCTGCGGCTAATCCTTCGTCTGCTTCAACCGTTCGGTGGTGAGTCGATATAGCTCCAAGACTTCGCGTTCTGGCATGTCGAGAAACGTGAAAGGATTGCACTTGAACATGAGCGCCAGATCGATGCAGGCGTTGATCGTTTGGTCTATGGAGCCGGAATAAAAAAAGGCGACAGCACCCAGGCCACGCCGATCAAGTCGCGTGGGTTCATGCGCTCAACGGATGACGACGGCACGCCGGAAAGGCGAGCAATCATCTGCACCATTTTCGGCATGTCGTGCTCGATCTTGACCGGGTCAGCGTTGGGATAGAACGCCACTGGATTGCCCACCCGGATCAAGTCGGAGCCGGTCGGCATGCGCAATTTGAGAACCTTGACATCTTCGCCATAAGCGTTGATCGGCTCGGTGAGTTGGTATTCGATCCGCTCTTCTTCTTCGTCTTCTGCCTCGACTTGCGGCCCACCGCGCGGCTGCTTGACCATTCTTGTCACTCTCCCACGGGATTTATCGTTGATTAGATTTCAGTGCAGGTGAGGCCTTCGAAGGTCACTTCGACCTGACCGTCATGCGCGTCGATGACGCTACCGGCGACGGTCCACGCGTCGCTGAGCACGTAGGTGCGACCGTTGGCGAGCGACACCTGCACCGTTGCGTCGGTGATCGCGTCGAGTTCGTCGATTGACAGCAAGTT
This sequence comes from Bradyrhizobium sp., assembly GCA_036497205.1. Classification (GTDB taxonomy): domain Bacteria; phylum Pseudomonadota; class Alphaproteobacteria; order Rhizobiales; family Xanthobacteraceae; genus Bradyrhizobium. The sequence continues at coordinate 10,334 of DASXJV010000032.1, read as the reverse complement.
GCCGATGGAAATGTTGCCTCTGATCTGAGGCACCACTGGCTCCTCGATATAGCCGTGCACCCCATCCTGGCCTGCGACGCCAGTGCGACGCACAGACGACGGTGTCACTTGGAAGTTGCCGCGAGCTTCGTATTGGTTACCATCGACGCGCAGGCTGAGAATGCCGCCGATCCGATTGACCGTTGCCATGTTAGGTCTCCATGCGAATTAGGCGAGGCGATCAGGCCGCCGTCGGATACATGAGGCGGAATTGCGCGAGCGCGGCGAACTGGCGCATCTGACCGGCAAGTTGCGGCGGCCACAGCACGTTCACGCGGTTCGGATCGTTGTCGTCGATCTCTACGACCAAGTTGTTCTTGAACGCGGCCAGATTCGACACCAGCCCGTCGAACATCGCAGCGTTGAACTCGCTGATGAGTTCGGCCTTGATATCGATAGGCTGAACCGCCGCCTGACCTGGGCCGAGGCGCGTGCCATCGGGCACCAGCTTGACGCGCGGATATTTCGTGGTGATCGCCGACTTCATTCGCCGCAGCAATTCCTGCAGCGTGGTGAGGATCGTGAGCAGGCCGAATGCCGTGTCGGCTTGGCCGAAGCTGTTCAACTGATACTGCGTCTGTTCGCGCAGGATCATGGGATTGCCAGAGGGCGCGCGACCCTGCGCTGCAACGCCGCTGTTGACCAGCGCATTGTTCTGCGCCTGCGAGAAAAGATTGTTGACGCGCGCCGGGAGAAGCCCCGGCATTTCCAGCGACTGCAGAGGCCGCGCCGGATCGTCGGAGAAACCGAGCGCCGCCACCGCGCAATAGCCCGCCGCCCATTCCCAGATCGGCGAGGGGCTGTCGGCCTCGATGCCGAGCGTCGAGACCACCGGCTGGTTTTGCGCAATGCCCCAGGTGAGCAGGTTCGCGTAGGTGTCGCGTCGCGCATTGAGCACGATGCCGTACTGTTGGCGCGTGTAATTCCAGCGCCCGGTCGGGCCGAAGCCGTATTCGGTCGCCCAGGTCGTCAGCGACGCGGCGTCGCCATAGGGCAGGGCCACGTAGTCGAATTCCAGTGCCTGGATGGCCGAGATCGCTGCGGTGAAATCCGGTTCGCCCGTGCCGCCAGAGAACGCCGTCATCGTGAGCGCCATGCCGGTCGGCAGCGCTTCGGCGCCCGACGCTCCGAGATAGTTCGCGACGACGCTGATGTCGTTGCCGGTCACCCCGGCCCATTTGCATTCCAGCGTTACGGTGCTGGTCGCGGCGGTCGCCGTCACAGGCAAGTCGGCGATTGCGTTGATCGCGGCGGCGAGATTGGTGGCGACATTATCGGCGGTGTCGGTCGAGGCGACAGCGACTTCGACCTTCTGGCCAGCGATATAGATCGTGAGCAGACCAGAGGTGGTCGGCGGCGAGGTGATCGCGATGCTGCCCTGCGCTTTCGTGCCGGTGCCATCGGGGACCGGAACGGCCCATAGCTGTTGCGTGGTGTTGCTGGTGAAGAACTGCTGCACCATGCGATGCAGCATCGAGCCGACGCCGAAGAATTCGCCGGCCAGCGCGACGCTGCCGACCGGCACCGGCACATTGTCATCGGCGGTGCCGCTCGCGAGCTTCTGCCCGACAAGCAGCGCGCGATGCGCTTCGCTCAAATTGCCGGCCTTGGACCCATCAACAACGGCCCAGAACAGCGGCATCTTCCACGAGTTGGGGATTCCGGTGCTGATCGCCATTTTATTCTCCGTTGAAACGACGAAGGCCCAACTCGAGGGCCTTCAAAGGGAGTGCTGTGAAGTTCGATCAGCGCTGCCGCGTCTCTGCGGCGCCATCGGCGGCGGTCGGCTGCGGTGGATCAGCGGTGCGCATCGGCGGCGCCTCGTCGTGCCATGCGCGCGCCTTGTCCAAGGTGACGGCGCCATCGGACAGCATGCGCGCGGTGAAGCCGTCGCGCAGCCACTGAGCGCCGCCCTCGCTGAGCGGACCATTGACGGGATGCTTGATCGCCAGTGCGGCGCGGCTGGTCGGGTAAACGGTGACGGTGTTGGTGCTCATGGTCCTGCCGTGATGGTGAACGTCTCGTGGAAGTCGTCGCCGCCCTGGCGCACATCGACATCGATCTCGTGCAGGTCGTTGATGAGCTTCGGCGGGAATTTGCAGCGGAAGCGGAACGTCATCTGCAGACGCGCCTCGATGTAGTAGCGGTCGCCGTCGCGCGGGAATTGATAAGTGCGCGTGATCTGCGGCACCGACTCGATGATCGGCTGATCGGTCGCGCTTTCGCGCAAATCGAGAAAGGTGTAGTCGGTGAGCAGCGTTTCCTCGACCTGATCGATCTTGCTATCGATGCTGCCCTCCAGCACCGAGGGATCGGATGCAAGATCGATGATCATCACGCTGATCACCGCATCGACCATGTAGCGAGGTGGGCCGACATTGTCGTCGCCGTCCGGTGACATCTGCTCGCGCAAGAGATAGACGCCGAGGCCCGGAAGCTGGTCAGCCTGGATTGTCGGGAACGGAAGTTTGCGCGTCGATAGGAATGTGCCGGCAGGGAAGGCCGCGATGATGCGGCCATACATCGCGTCTCTGATCTGCGTCGCCAATGTGCTCACGTGACGCGCCTCTTGACCGTGAGCGTCAATTCACCCTGGCCGTCTGGCGACGTGTCGTCGATCACGAAATCGATCACCGAGCCGGGCGGAAATTCTGTCGGATCGAGGCCGACCGGCATGTTGGCGACTTGGGTCGTGATCCAGTCGCCGGGGCTTGGCGCGATCTGGAATTCGGCCAGCCGGATCGATAGCGTCGTTTCACGGTCTGACACCACGCCGCCATCTTCGGTGATGATGTCCACTGACTTCACCGACCAGATGCCGCGCGCGGAATAGGCCGGCTGCTGCGGCTGCGAAGCGTAGGGCGTCACGACGACCGGCGCACCGAACACGTCCTGCGCAGGTGCGAGCACGAGAGCAGAGAAGTCGATGGTCATTGTCCTGCGGGCACCTTGCGCAAGTACGGCTTGTAGAACGTCATATCGGCTGCGACCGCGCCCGCTGAGAACGACATGACGCATTGGACGTTGTTGCTGGTATCCGCCACCGTGAGAGGCGTATTCGGCGGACAGCGCAGCACGCCGGTAAGCGCGTCGCTTGTCATGTTTCCCGCCTGAGTGTTGTTCATCGTCTGGCCGGTGTCGTTCGACAGATAGACGCCGCGAAGATTCTGCGCGCCAGCCGCAAGCGAGAAGCCGACCCATGCTTCGTACTGGTCACCGATAGCACCCGAATACGGGACCGTGCGGCGGAAGTTGACAACGCGCGCCGCTGCGGATGCCGCGCCCGACACGACGATACGTTGCGCAGCTACACCGTCCGGTGTTATCGTCTTGGACGCCGCGATGTTAATGCCGGTGTCGTTTGTCTCCACCGTCCACAGGTTAGCGATGTTGCCGGTAACGGTCGCGCCGCCCTTGACGCCGGTCGTGCCGATCAACTCGGGATTCATCGCCGCCGCTTCCATCATGTTGGAAGCGTCGTTGTAGAGGGACAGAACGTCGCTGCTCGCCATCCACGGGCTGAGCGCCGATTCGAAACCCTCGCCGAGAACGCGCGCGCCCGCGTAATTCGGATGCAGACCTTCACCCGTCATCGTTGTCGGATTGAACGTGGATTCGAGATCGACGACGTTCACGTCTTGCGCGGCCATCTGACCGATCAGACCGTTGAGCGTCTTCCTATCGGCTTCGCGGCTGGTGCCGAGGCCGGTCCAGGTGGCATCGTTGCGCGGCAAGACCTTGCACACCACGACCCGCGCGCCCACGCCGCGATATGTGTTGATGCACTGCTGAATACGGCCAGCGATGACCGCCGGTGTATCCGACGTGCCGGCGAGATCGTTGGTGCCGCCGAGGAAGGTGACGACCTTCGGATTGAGCGCTGTGACTGCGTTGATGCGGGCAAGCATCTGCGCCGTCGTCGTGCCGCCTACGGCGTTATTCCATCCATTCGGTCGAAAGTACCGACCGCCATCCGCGATCATGGCGAATTGCGACCACATCGGACCGTTCGATCCGGCTGTGATGCTGTCGCCTTCGCTGGCCAATCGACTATGCAACGGCAGCGGCGAAAGGGGCGGGGCGACGACGGCTGGAGATCTCGCCCAGGCGCCGTCTAACCACGCGCCGGCAAGCCAAGCGCCGGGCGCCCACGCCCCCGGCGCCCAGACTTGTTGCTTCGACCAGTCGAAGAACTGCGCCATCAGGTCCGGTGGCTTAGTAGCCGCCGAGGCGCACTTCGCCGGTCAACGTCCCGGCGGTTGGCACCGCCTTGGTCGCAAGACCGACGCGCAACAAGGTGCCGGCGACGTTGGTGCAGGCCTTGTTCGCGTTGTCCCAATAGATCGCGTCGCCTGCCGCCCAGACTTCGTTCTTCTTTGGCAGCGTGAAGACGCCCCTGACCCAGAGGGCATACGTATCGCCGACATTGGCGTCGCGACCGGCCACGCCGAACAGGCCGGCGCCGACTTGGACAGGGTCGCCACTTTTGACCGCTGCCGTAGCGGTGACGTAGACCATATGGCCTTCTTGCACGAAGTTCTTCATGCGATCCTCCTGATGACTGATTGATGGCTGCTGGTGCGATCACTACGCGCCGGCATTGCGATACGTGCCGCGATAGTCGATGGCACCGCAGCCGTAGTCGTGCTCAAGAGACATGCGCACGCCCTGCAGGCCGAACGGCTCTTCCGTGCGGATGCGCGGGCCGGTCGCGCCGCCGAGGAAGCCGTACACGAAGTTGGGCAACGCGCCCGGTTCGGCGAACAGGTACCAACTGGTGTCGGTGATGTTGGCATCCGACACCGAGCGCAGCCGACCCGAGAACGGGTTGACCGACGTGGTCAGGGTCGGAGAGATCGCCGTCACCATCTGATCGGCGGCGGTTTCCTGCGCGGGGCCGGTGAGGATGATGCGCGGCGGCACGTTGAGGAAGTTGCCCGCCAGCGACCTTTGCGCACGCATGGCCGCGCGCGCGGTGCCGATTGACGCCACGGACGGCACGCCGCCGGCACCGGCAGCGCTCGCGTTGCCATGGTTGGTGGCGTCGTAGACGTTGCGGGTGTCCTGATTGAGCACCGGCCCTGCACCAGCGTTCGCGCGGAACATGGTGAAGAAGGTGGTGTTTTCGAAGATCAACACCGCATCGCCAGCCGATCCGAGAATTTGATCGATGGCTCCCATTTCGTCGTTGACGATCATGTGCCGCGAGATCGAGAAGATCACGCCATAGGGCAGCACCGACACGGTCTCTTTGCTATCGAGCGTCGTGCCGTAACGCAGTTCTCCGGTTTCAGTGACCGGCTGCGGCTGCGGGAAGTCACCGGCGCGCACCTGCGGGTGCGGGCGGAAGTCGTTGAACGGGCGCTCGACCGAGATTTCGCGATAGGTCGGCATAGCCAACTGGTATCGCGCCAACAGCGTCTTATTCAGCGTGTTTTCGAAGATCGCCGGGAAGTCGCTGGTCGAGTGGAAGGCGCGTTGCAGGATGTCGTAGGCCTGCGCCGGGGTGCGGATGTTGCCGCGATGGTTCAAGCACTCGGCGGCGATCTCGACGAGGCCCATGCCGAGATACTGCCGGGTGCGGTCATATCTCGGCTTGTCGTGGCCATCATAGATGCGCCACGCAGCCGACACCTGATCGGTCAGACCGCGCATCTTGACCCACTCGGCTTGCTCGGGCGTGCGCACCGCCGGTTCGCGGCGCGAGGAAAGGACGCGAATGAGCATCGCCTCCTGCATCGCCTCGGCGCGGCCCTGGGTCTCGTCGCGGATGACTTCGAACGATGCACCGCCGCCGTTGCCGGCGCCCGCCGCGCCCTTGATCTCGGCCTCGCCCCTGGCGAGCGCGGTGATGACCTGGGCGCGGAAGGCATCGATGGTGACATCGTCCTTGATCGCGCGCTCGATCACGTCGAGCGGCATACGCGCTTCGCGGCCCGTCGCCATGATCTCGGCGACGCGCTGGCGCTCGACCTCGACGGGGTTGCCGGAAGTATCGGCGGAACGCGAGCGGGTGCGAGTGCGCTCGAGCGAAGTGGAGCGCTGCTGCTTGTCCTCGCCTTCCTCATCCTCGTCGTCGGCCATGTCGTCCTGATCTTCGGCGTCGTCCTCTTTCTTGCTCGCCGATTGCTCGGCAGCGGCGCGCTTCCTGATCTCGTCTGCGGTCAACTCGTTGCGGACACGAGTCTTCTCACTTTTGTTTGGCATAGCGTTGCCTTTCGATGCTGTGGGCGAAGCCCGTGTGGATTCATGCTGGCGCACATACGCGTCCGCCTCGGCGGCAATTGGCGCGATGCTGACCTCTAATGGCTCCCAATCGACCGCCGTCCGCGTCTCTGGCGAACTTCGCGTGTTTCGAACTTCGCGATGCGTGCGGTAGCCAGCCGACACGTTCATGCGAATGCCATCGGCAAGGTCTTGCGCGAGGCGCACGGCCTTCGCGCTGCCCCGCGATAGCTGGATGCGCGCGAGCAACTTGCCGTCTTCGATGCGGGCAGTACCGGGGATGACACCGCCGAGCATGGAATCGATGCCATCGTGATAGTTATGGCCGTCGAGCAGCGGTGCGCCGGCATTCAGCCGGGCAAGCCGCACCGATTTGGGCGAGATATCGAGGACTTCATCCCACTCCTCGCCCGACCACATATCGCGGCGGCGCACGGCGGCGCCGGTCGAGATCATCACATCTGCGGTGCGCGTCTTCGCATCGTAGGTGTTCTTCGCGCCGCTGATCGTCATGTCGCGATGACGAATCTCGCTATCTTCTTCGGTGCTCTCGTTGCGGCTCGGTGCGTCCGAAGTTTTCGAAGGCATAACGATCTCCATACGGAAACGGGCCGGGCACGGCGGTGCCAGGGCGTCACAGCGGATTGTCGATGTGGTTAGTCTTGCTGCGCCTTGCGCTTCGCGAGCCACGTGGCGCGGTGCTTGTCGCGAATGGGAGCCATCAGCTTTTCGTCGATTGGCGGTGCAGGCGCGCGCAAGCCACGGAGCCGGTCACCGCTCGCGATGATCGGCTCATGCAGGTCGGCGTCCTGCTTGTTGCCGTCATCGTCGAGATAGAAGAACTCGTCACTGGCTTGGGGCTGTTGCGGCGGCAGGTTTTGCTTTTCCGACATAGGCATTGAAACGGTCCATCGACTCTTTGTCGTTGAGGTTCAATTCGCCGTACCAATTGGTGCCGAGCAACAAGTCCTTGCCTTGCGGGCTATCGGCGATGGCCCACACCGCTTTCGGATTGCTGCTCGCGGCGAGCTTGGTCAGATCGTCGGTCTGGGTCGGCGCGGCCTCGACGGGCGGCTGCTCTTCGCCGTCGTCTTCCTCATCGTCGGGCAGGTCGTACTCGGGCAACAAGCCATTGCGCTCGGCCTGCCGGTAACGCTCATCGTCATCCATCTGATCCCAGTATTCTTCCTGATACTCGGCCACGCTCTCGGCGAGATATTCCGGAGGGTCGATGTCTTGGGCGTCGCTCTCGGCCTTGTCGTTGAAGGCCTTGGTCAGCACGTCGGTGATCTCTTCGCGCATGCGGTCGGTCAGATGTGCGGACAGATCGGGCGCCTCGATGCCCGGCAGGTTCATCTGCTCGGGCGGCGGTGCGTTGCTCGGCTCTTTCAGCTTATCGTCATCGAAGGTGAACTCGGGGTCTTTGCTGCCCTCATATCCGGTCTGGTACTCTTCAATCGACAGCGCATTGAGCAACTGTTCGTTGGTGTAGGGGATGCCGTCGTCATCGTGACGGAATTCATCGAGCGCTTCGACCGCCCACTCTGCGCCGCTGTCGAAGTTCTGCGCGAGCGAATACTTCGCGTCGTCGAGGGCCTGCCCGTTCTCGCGCCAGCTCGTCACTTCGTTGTCGTAGAACTCGCTGCGCGTTTCGTGCATCCAGCGGTCGCGAATGTCGGCCTGATCCGACTCGTTGATCTCATCCCAGCTTTCCGGTGTGTAGCCGTTGCCGGTTCTGCCGGTGCTGCTGGTGCGGCGGCTACTGCCAAGCCCGCGCGCGATCTCGCCCGACAGCGACGACCACGATTGCCGCGTCGGCACATAGCCGTACTTCGCCCAGGCGTAACCGCCGACATCGATGTTCGCGTGCACCTTGACGCGCTCGATGCCGAGCCGCCGATAGAGATCGACGTTGCCGGCGAGCACGCGCTTGCCGATGTCGTTGCGCCGGGAATCCCTATTGAGTTGGAAATATGCGCTCTCGGCGACCTTGTTGCGGAAGTCGATGCTGCGCGTGTAGTCGCCGATGGACTTGCCGTCTGGCCCGAGGATTTTGCCGGTGACGTGCCAGTGATCGCTGCCGGCGCGATCAATCGTCATGGTCGCATCGACGCCGCCGAGGAAGTCGTGCTTGAAGTCTTCGGGAGACATACCGCCGAGGTTCTTATCCCATTCGTCGGCCAGCAACGCGACGCCGGTATCGTTGGCGGTAAGATTGATCTTCGCCTTGGTGAAGTCCTCGCGCTTGAGCTTGGTTTTTGTCTTCTTGTCGCTCGACGATGCCGTGCTCGCTGGCGCCGGTGCGCTCGGCTTGGCTGTCGTCTGCGCTGCCGGCGCAGCGGAGGCCGGCGCGCTGCTGCTCGCCTTGGGATTCTGCTTGGACACCTTCGGCGAGGCGGCGGCGTCAGACGTACCGCTGCTTCCGCCTGTCCCGCCACCACCGCCATCACCGCCGCCCGCGTCGGTCCAGCGGCCATCTTCATCGCGCGGCTGGTTCGGATCGAATTCACGCGAATGATCGCTGGCACGTGCACCGCCGTCGCCGTCGTTGCTCAGCGAGTCGAGATCGATCTGATTGCCGCTCTCGTCGTACAGTTCGGGGCCGGCGCCACCACCATTGCCATCGCCATCACCGCCACCGGGGCCGCCGGCAGGGTCACCCGGCTCCTTCGGCGCCGGCTGCGCGGAGCCGGCCCGCGTGCGCGTGCGCGGATCGATATCGAACACCACGCCCTTGGAGTCGCAGTATTCGTTGAACTCGGACCAATCGTCTACGATCTGCTGCCAATCGTTGCCCCACTCGGCGATGTACTGCTGCGGCGACTGCCGACCGGAGCGCACCACGTGCTGCTCGGCGTCGTAGTCGAACTTAGGATTGACCGCTGCCCATGCCGGTGTGACCCAGTCGCACTGATAGCCCTTGGCGCGCTCTTTCAATTCGCCGGCAATGATCCCGCGCGAGATAAACCGATCCCAGATCGGCTGACACATCTGCGGAATGATCGTGTGCTGCTGCAGTTCTTCGACCAGCGCACGGAAGTCGAGCTTGCCGGCGCGCAGCGAAGAGTAGTTCGCTTGCCTGAGATCGCCCGAAAGCTGGTCGTAGGTGATGCCCAGGCCGGCGGCGAAGGCCATCAGGCCGAACAGCAGCATCGGCTCGACCTGCGTCGCCGTCGTCGGCTGCGCAAACTTGATATCCTGGCCGGTGCGCAATTCCTTGATCATGCCCGGTTCAAGGGTCGTGACCAGCGCGTCGGGATTGGACGCGCTCGAATAGCCGCTATCGAGGCCTGCGGTCTGATCGAGCAGCGGCGACGTTTCGTCGGAATTCGTCACAAACGCTGCAAAACATGCTTCGACTTTCGCTTTGACGCGCACGGCGTCGATAAAATCGCTCAAATCCTGCGCGGTGATGATTACGGGCGCGAACCACGATACGCCGCGCACCTGACCGGGCCGCGCCTGCGAAAACATATGCAGCACGGTGTCGCTCGGATAGAATTTCGAGAGCGCCGACTGCACGGTGTAGGTCGTGTATTCGCCGGGGTGCCACGGCCACAGCCACAGGCCGGTGCGGCGGTCGAATTCGCCGAGGCCAACGCCAAGGCGCGAGCGTTCGGTGTCGCGCGTGAGGCCTTCTTCGGGGCTACCCTGATAATAGCCGTCGCGTGACTCGTCGATGAAGTCGGCTTCGAGCAATTGCAGCCGCAGCGGCACGCGCGAGGATGTGTTGCCCGGCTTCTGGTCGATCATGCGGCAGACGATCTCGCCGCTTTCGATCATCGAGCGCAGCGCCAGCGCCTGCATCGCCGGAAACGACAGGCGGCCCTCGACATCGCAGGACTTCTCCCACGCCCTCCACAACTCGGTCACGCGCTTGTTCAAGCCGGATGAGCCAGTGCGCGGCACCGGGCGCAAGCCCGTGCCGATGGCCTGCGACACGATGATGTCCATGGCGCGCTTGGCGTGCGGCGTGTTGCGCACGAGTTCGCGCGCGCGGTCGCGCAGCGGTTTGAGCGCGCTGCTGATCTCGGTATTGGCCGAGGATTGCCGGGGGCGGAACGACGACG
>DASXJV010000031.1:0-1920 GCA_036497205.1 Bradyrhizobium sp. | reverse complement strand
GACGAGAGTGCCGTATTTGTCGCCTGACGTGACGAGCCGTCCGGCGATCTCGCAGACATAGGCCTGATGGGTGTGGCCGCTGATCACCACGTCGACCGCGCGATCGAGTTTTTTGACGATGTCGACAATGGCTCCGGATATTGCAGGACATTCATTATAATCGCCGGTCGGAAAGCCGCCTTCATGGATCAGCACGACGATGGCCTCGACGCCACGCGCCTTCAGTTCCGGCACCAGCGCGTTTACGGTGTCGGCCTCGTCCCGGAATTCGAGACCTGCGACGCTCACCGGCGAGACGATGTCCGGCGTGCCCTTTAATGTCAGGCCGATGAAGGCGACAGGAATGCCCTCGAATTGCTTGATCTCGTAAGGCGGGAACACGGTCTTGCCGGTGCTCTTCTCGACGGTGCTGGCCGCCAGGTAACGAAACTTCGCGCCGAGGAACGGGTGCGGCCCCTGACATTTGTCGACCGGGTGACAGCCGCCATTCTGCATTCGAAGCAGTTCGTCCTTGCCCTCGTCGAATTCGTGATTGCCGACGGAAGCGACCTCAAGCCCCATGATCGACAGCGATTCGATTGAGGGCTCATCGTGAAACATCGCCGACAGAAACGGGCTGGCGCCGATCAAGTCTCCGGCTGCGACGAAAATCGTGTTCCTGGCTCCCTGGCGGAGTTGCTTGACCAGGGTGGCCATGTACTCGGCGCCGCCGGCGGGGACAGCGATCTTTTTGGTCTTGTCATTGGGATCGGCGATTCTGATTCCGCCCTGTGGCGGCCGAAGGTTGCCGTGGAAATCGTTGATCGCGAGAATTCGCAAATCGACCGGAGCTAGTGTTTCGGCGATAGACCGCGAGGCCGGGCAAGACAGGGCCAGCAGCACCGCAACAACAGAAAAAATTCGTATGACCATGTTGGGTGATGCTTTGCGAAGGGGCGGCGTTACGCTTTTTTGCGTGAAAAGAACGCCTTGAATGCGGCCACCGCTTCCATGGAACGCATCCGCTCGCCGAACAGGTGACTCTCCTGATCGATCCGGCGGGTCAGATCTTCGGGCGGCAATCTCAAGAGCTTTCGCGAGATGGCGACCGCTTCCGCCGGCAACGCGCAAATCTCGCGCGCAACCTTGCGCGCCTCGCCTTCGGTGTGACCGGGCGACACCACGATGCTGACGAAGCCCGCGACGCGGGCATCCTCGGCGCTGACCGTGCGCCCCATCACCAACATGGCAAACGCACGCTGGTATCCCATGGTGCGCGGCATCAACAGACTGGAGGCGCCTTCCGGAACCAGACCCAGATGGATGAATGGCGTCGAGAACGTCGCCGTCGTAGAGGCGAGAACGTAATCGCAGTGGAACAGCATGGTGGTGCCGATGCCGATCGCGATGCCATCGACCGCGGCGATGATCGGCTTGGCATTGTGTGCGAGCGAATAGAGAAACTTAATGGCGTTGGATGCGCGCGGCGCGTCGGCGTTGGAGGTGCCGCCCTTCAGGAAGTCCTCGAGATCGTTGCCAGCGGTAAATACACCCGAGCCGCCGCTGATGATGATGCAGCGGATCGCCGGATTGTTCTGCGCGGTATCGATCGCCTCGCTCATGGCGCGATACATTTCCTGCGTGATCGCGTTCTTCTTTTCCGGCCGCCGCAGCTTGATCACGCGGGTCGCATCTTCGTCGGTGACGATCAGGTGTCCGGTCATGAAGCCGTCCTTGCAACAAGCGGCAAAGCGTGCCGCTGGCGCTCTCCCAACCATAGCCTACATCATCTTCACGTCGTCCCAAACCGGCCACTCCGGTTTTCAAGGGTGACTCAATGACGCGCGGGGAACATGCAATGCAGTTGACCGGGATTCACCATCTGACTGCGATTTCCGCGAAACCGCGCGAGAACCTGGCCTTTTACACCGGCCTGCTCGG
>DASXJV010000030.1:0-14408 GCA_036497205.1 Bradyrhizobium sp. | reverse complement strand
TGGAACGCCTGAATTTCCATCGGTTTGGCCGTTTTGGGAATTGTCACCACAAATATTTTTCCTTTGTTTCTCTTCATTGTCGCGTGCACGTCCGCGAAATGGTTGAATTTATTTTCCGATATGATCGAACGGTTGCCTCGTTCTTCGTGGTGGATGGTGAGAGACCATTTAGTGCGCATCACAATTTCCCCCTGGTCGCTTATGAAGCTCATTGTTTGTCAGAAATTGAGGCTTTGTTTGTCAGGAATTGAGGTTTTTCGTTGCCAGACATTTGTCTCGGCTGGGGTGGATAGTACGCGACGGTTCGCACCCCTAAACTAGTCTCGTAGCGCAATGCGATCGGCCCAGATTCGTTATTCCGCCTTCTTCACCAGCGCGATCAGTTCGTCCCCATAATGTTCGAGCTTCTTGTCGCCGATGCCGGGAATGCTGCGCAGTTGTTCAAGTGTTGCCGGGCGCGAGGTCGCGATGCCCTCTATCGTAGTGTCGTGCAACACGACATAGGCCGGCACGCCGCGCTTGCGCGCCACCTCGGAACGCCACGCCCTGAGTATGCCCTGCAGAGCTGAATTGCCGGTTTCACCTGAGCCAGCGGGTCGGGGAACATTATCGCCGCGCCTTGATTTGGTCCGGCTGGCGCGGATACGGGAGCCGGCGGTCTCCTGGCGCAGCATCACCTCGGTCTCACCTTTCAACACGCCGCGAGCGGTTTCGGTCAGCTTCAACGCGCCAAAGGCCTCGCTGTCGGGCTGAAGATGGCCCATCGCCACCAACTGTCGCAGGGCGGCGCGCCACTGCTTTTCATTGAGTTCGCGGCCTATTCCGAACACGGATATCTTGTCATGCCTAAACTGTTTGACGCGTTCGGTCGCGCGGCCGACTAAAACATCGATCAGGTGTATCGCCCCAAACCGCTGCCCGGTACGGTAGGCGCAGGACAACAGTTTTTGCGCGATGACTTTGCCATCGCGAAGCAGCGGCGGCGACAGGCAGTTGTCGCAATTGTTACAGTTGGCGGCCGCAGGGGTCTCGCCAAAATATCCGAGCAGGCGGGTGCGCCGGCAGTTCGTGGTTTCGGCCAGGCCGACAAGCGCCTCCAGCTTGCCGATCGACACGCGCTTGAACGCTTCCGCGCCGCTGGAGTCGTCGATCATGCGGCGTTGCTGCACGATGTCAGACAGGCCATATGCCATCCAGGCGCTGGATGGCTTGCCGTCACGCCCCGCGCGCCCGGTCTCCTGATAATAGGCTTCGATACTTTTCGGCAGATCGAGATGCGCAACGAAGCGCACATCTGGTTTGTCGATGCCCATGCCGAACGCGACGGTAGCGACGATCACGACACCGTCCTCGTTGATGAATCGGTCCTGATTGCGGGCGCGTAAGTTAGCGTCAAGACCGGCGTGATAAGGCAGCGCCTCTACACCGGCGCCGGTCAACGCGGCCGCGGTATCTTCGACCTTGGCGCGCGACAGGCAATAGACGATTCCGGCGTCCCCGGCGTGGCGCTCGGTGATGAAGGCCTTGAGCTGCGCTGGCGCGTTTTGCTTGTCGACGATCTCATATTTGATATTCGGGCGATCGAAACTCGCGACAAAGCTCGGCGCGGCGGCAAGCCCGAGCCGATCTACGATCTCCTTTCGCGTGAGGTCGTCGGCCGTAGCTGTCAGCGCGATGCGCGGCACGTCGGGAAAACGCTCGGCGATGACCGACAGGCCGATGTATTCCGGGCGAAAGTCGTGGCCCCATTGCGACACGCAATGCGCCTCGTCGATCGCAAACAAGGCGATCTGCGCGCGGCCGAGCATGGCAAGGCAGCGCGGTGTCAATAGCCGCTCAGGCGCAATGTAGAGTAGATCAAGTTCGCCGGCGAGGAGCCGCTGCTCGACCGCGGAGGCTTCGCTAAGGGACAACGTGGAATTCAGCACCGCCGCCTTGACGCCGGCCTCGACCAGCCCGGCGACTTGGTCGCGCATCAGCGCGATCAGCGGCGAAACGACGATGCCGCAACCTTTGCGCAATAGCGACGGCAATTGATAGCACAGCGACTTGCCGCCGCCGGTAGGCATCAGCACCAGGCAATTGCCGCCGTCGGTGACATGCCTGACGATCTCTTCCTGCGCGCCCCGAAAGCCACGCAGGCCGAACACCGAATTCAGGACGGAGAGCGCGTCAGGAGCGATGTCGGACTCACGGTGAGGGGCTGAGACGATGGCGGGAACAGGCATGCGGCTTAGATCGTCCGATCAAAAGCTTCTGAGGGCCAGCCTTTCGTGGCCACGCCTCGGATTGACGGATCTCAGGGGAGACCGCCCAGCGATTATGGCAGGTCTATTCCTGATTCGGGCACCGGCGCGAGGCACTGTCAAGGATTGATCCGCATGGGGCCGTCAGCTGCTTGAAATTGTACCGGGGGCGATTAAGCAATCTCTTTTGGGGGTCACCGACCGCGAAAAGCAGGTTTGCGTTTCTCAATAAACGCCGTTCGTCCTTCAACGTAATCGGCCGACGCGAAGCACGCATCGACCGCGACTTGTGCCGCGACAAGATTACGCTTGTCGGGATCCCTGGTGGCTTCATTAACGCAGAGCTTGACGGAATTTATCGTCAGAGGTGCATTGCTGCCGATCGTTCCCGCATAATCGCGCACGTAAGTTTCGATGTTTTGGTTCGGGACAACTCGATTAACCAGCCCCATTTGCAAGGCTTCTGTCGAGTCGAACTGTCGTGCAGTATAGAAGATCTCTTTTGCAAACGATGGACCAACGACGTCGACAAGACGCTTGATTCCGTCAAAGGCATAACCGAGACCAAGTTTGGCGGCGGGGACCGCGAAGCTGGCATTTTCCGCGGCCAGGCGAAGATCACAGCATAGCGCCAGGCCCAGGCCCCCACCGACGCAATAGCCCTGGATCATCGCGATCGTTGGTTTGGGAAAGTCGATAATGGCGGCGTTCGCCTGTCCCGCGATCCTGTTGTATTCCAATATGTTTTCGCGTGACGAACGCTTCTCTGCGAATTCCGAAATATCTGCGCCGGAAATGAACGCCCTGCCGCCGGCACCGCTCACAACCACCACCCGGATTTGATCGTCATTTTGAAATTCGGTCATAATTTCCGGGACCGACTTCCACATATCGAGGGACACGGCATTATGCCTTGCGGGATTGTTGAATTGCATCCAGCCGATCGGTCCATCTTTTTTGGCGATCATCCGCTCGGTGCTGGTCTTCATTGGATCCTCCTGCATGGGTTCTTGCCCGCAATCGCAATTATCGAAATTGATTCAAATAATCTTTCGGGAGCGAAACTCGGCGATGGACTTGTCGTCATAGCCGTATTCTTCCAGTACTTCCTCGGTATGCTCGCCCTTTTCAGGCGTCGGATGCGCAATTCGGCTCGGTGTCCGGCTGAGCTTGACGGGTTGGTTGACGACCTCGATCTCGCCAAGGGATCGATGCTGCACAGGCGCGGCCATACCGAGATGCTGGACTTGCGTGTCCGCGAAGACTTCATCCATTCGATTGATCGGGCCGCAGGGTACGCCTGCCTTGTTCAGCATCACAATCAGATCACTGCTCGAATGTTGCTTCGTGATATCCGAGATCGCCTGATTGAGGGCGAGCCGGTTTTTGGAGCGGGACGCATCGTCGGCAAAAAGAGTGTCCTGCAGCAGATGAGCCAGATCCAGAGTTTGGCAAAAGCGCGTGAAGATGTGTTTGCCCGACGCCGCAATATTGATGTGGCCGTCGCGAGTGGGGAAGACGCCGGTCGGTATGCTGGTCGGATGGTCGTTGCCGGCCTGGCCCGGGACGTCTTTCGCGATCAACCAGCGCGCCGCCTGGAAATCCAGTAGCGAGATTTGTGCCCCGAGCAGCGATGACTGTACCCACTGACCCTCACCGGAAACTTCACGTTCGAGCAAAGCAACCAAAATTCCCATGGCGCAGAAAATGCCGGCGCCGAGATCCGCGACGGGAATACCAACGCGCACCGGCCCCTGGCCCGGAAGACCCGTGATCGACATCAACCCGCCCATGCCCTGAGCAATTTGGTCGAAGCCCGGACGCTCGCGGTAGGGTCCATCCTCACCGAAGCCGGAAATAGAACCATAGACGATGCGCTTGTTGATCGCACGAACACTCTCGTAGTCGATCCCGAGGCGAAATTTCACGTCCGGCCGATAGTTTTCGATAACAACATCGGCGGTCTCGACCATCCGCTTGAAGATTGCGATGCCATCGGCTTCCTTCAAATTGAGCGTGAGGCTTCGCTTGTTGCGATGTAGGTTCTGGAAATCGGGCCCGTGTCGCGGCCCGCCCATATCGCTCTCGTCGAGACCTCGTGGAAGTTCGATCTTGATGACATCGGCGCCCCAGTCGGCAAATTGCCGCGCTGCTGTCGGTCCCGCCCGCACCCGCGTGAGATCGAGTACTTTGAAACGGGCGAGCGCCGTCGAGGCTGGGGTGAAAGACATACGATTTGCTCCAATTCACTTTATTCAAGTTGTCGAGGTTCAGGCGATCGACGCCATGTGACGCGGTTCAAACTCCAGCCAGGCCGCGGCTCCGACCGCGAAATCGTCCAAGGGTGAGGTCGTAACCTTGAGCGTCAGCGCGCCCTCGCGCGGCTTTACAACGTAATCCCAGTGCTCGCCGAGAAACGCACGCTCAAGAACGATCACTCCGATCGAAGTGCAGGCGTCCCGGGCGGTTGACGGTGCGCTTGAAAGCCGCATGCTATGCGGCCGTACCGAAAACACGGTCTTTCCCTCCGAAGGCACATCTCTCTCAAATGCGGAGCGCGGCAGCGCAAAGCCGTCGAACGAAATCTCATGACCATTGCTGGTGCCCTCGATGAAATTGGTGCGTCCGATGAAGCCTGCCACAAAACGCGTCTTCGGCTTGTTATAGAGTGCGCGTGGATGATCGACCTGCTCGATGCGGCCATGGTTCATGACTGCAATTCGATCGGAAGTCACCATGGCTTCCGCCTGATCATGTGTCACGTAAACGGTGGTCACGCGAAATTCGTCATGCAAGCGCCGAATTTCAAAACGCATCTCCTCCCGCAAGGTCGCGTCCAGATTGGACAAAGGCTCGTCCAGCAGCAGGACGGAGGGCCGGATGACGATCGCGCGCGCCAGCGCCACCCGCTGCTGCTGACCGCCGCTGAGTTCAGCAGGATAACGGTCGGCAAGGTGGTTCATATGTACGACTTCCAGCATTTCTCCGACGCGGCGCTTCACCTCGGCATTCGCTATCCTGCGCAGCTCCAATCCGAATGCGACGTTTTGTTCGACGGTCATGTTCGGCCAGATGGCGTAGCTCTGAAAGATCATCGACATCTGACGCCGGTCGGGCGGGACTGAGCCGGCAGGCGAGGAGAGAACCTGACCGTCCATCTCAATGGTGCCCAGAGTGGGATCGACGAAGCCGGCGATCATCCGCAAGGTCGTCGTTTTGCCGCAACCGGAAGGCCCGAGCAGCGAGACGAATTCCCCGGATTGCAGTTCGAGGTCTATGCCATCGACCGCGAGAAAAGCTCCAAAATGCTTGCTGAGACCGCTTAGTTTGAGCCTGCTCAACTAATTTCTCCTCAGCATGAAATCGCGTCCGATCATCTTGGATCCGATGCCGGCGATTGCCACCGTCGCAATCAGCAGGATCACGCCAAGGGCTGACAGCACCTCGAAATTACCTTCCTCCGATAGGTCGAACAGCATCACCGAGATGACCCGCGTGTTTGGCCCAACGAGAAAGACCGCCGTGGACAGTTCCCGCGTTGCCGGAATGAATACCAGGATCCAGGCGCCGGCGAGACTCTTCTTCAAAAGCGGGATTAGCACCTTACGAATCGCGAGCAGGCGGCTACCGCCGAGAATTCGGACGGCCTCTTCCATTTCCGCGTTGATGCTGCGTAGTCCTGCCGCACTCGATGTGTAGGCAATCGGTAGAAAGCGTGTGGTAAAACCCAGGATCAGCATTGTCGCGGTGCCGTAAAGCGCCAGCGGAGGCGGAGCGTAGGCGGCATAAAAGCCGATTGCGAGAACGATGCCCGGAACCACGAAGGGAGCCAAGCAGAGAAAAGCCAGGACATTGCTCCAGGGCACCAGCTTTCGACTGACCACATAAGCAATTGCCAGTGACAGGCTTATTGCGGCGAAGGCCGTTACGGCTGAATAGACGAAGGTGTTGAGGATCGTCTGTTTCGCCTGAGTCTGCTCGACGAGAAGATAGTAGAAATTGTGGAACGTCAAATTGTCGATGCTGAACCCACGGCCCCAGGCTTTGGCGAAGGCGGCCTGAAGCAGCACCAGCATGGGAAGAAAAACGGAAAGCGCACAGACCAAAAGCGCATAACCGAGCATTACCCAGCGCCAGGGCCCGAGAGCGATCATCCGCCGTTCGCCACCCTTGCCGGTGACAGACGTATAGCCTCTACGGCCCAATATCCTGCGCTGCAACCAGAACATCAGGACGGTGATGGCGAGCAGGGGCATCGCGTAAGCCGCCGCCTCCTCCACGCGAACCGGATATTCGAAAAATTGCCAAAGCTGCGTCGACACGACGTTGAAACGGGCGGGCAATGCGATCAGCGCTGGCGCGCCGAACAGAGCGATGGCTTCGAGAAAGCTGATGATGATGCCGCCGATGATCGCAGGCGTCACCAGCGGCAATGTAACGCGCAACGTAGTCCGGAGCGTGCGGGCGCCCAGTATATTCGCCGCATCTTCCATTTCCGACGACACCAGGTCGAGCGCCGAACTCGTGAACACAAAAGTGTACGGAAACGACGTCACGGCTATGACTAAAATCAAACCCGTCATCGAATAGATATTGAAGATACCATGCTCGGCACCGGTCAGCGCCATCCAGACCTTATTGAGCCATCCGGAATTTGGGCCCGCCAGAAGAATCCAGCCGATCGCGCCGAGATAGGGCGGCGTCACAAAGGCTGCGAACACCATCAGCCGAACGAACGCCTTGCCCGGCATATCGGTGCGAGAAATCGCCCACGCGATCGGGACGCCAAAGCAGGTGGCAAGCAGGGCGACGCCGATGCCAAGTTCCAGAGAGTACGCAAGTGCCTGGAGATGTCGAACGTTGCCATAAGCAACTCGGTAGTTGGCGAAGGTAAAGCGTCCGCTATCCGTCTCCTGCAGACTCGAAATGATCAGGCGCAAAATCGGATTCAACACGAGAAAGGCGAGCAACGCGATCAGCGCCAGCCACAGCAGGATGCTCGCGTCAAGACGCCTCAATCTTGAAGCGATGCTGGAGAATTGCACGGCACGAACGTCGAGAGAATTGTCAGTCACGTTTTCTGCCCTGCCGCGACCTAGACGCCGAACGTTTCGCGCCACTGCTTGATGACTTCCGGCACGCCTTTGGTGATTTCGGCAACCGTTGGCCGAATGATCTTCAGATCTTTGGCCGGTTTGGCGTCCCTGGAAGCTGAGATTTCCGGTCTGATTGATTCAGTGAAGTGATCCACCCAGATCTGCGAGGCCCCTGTGCTCAGCAGGAATTCCATGAACAGGCGTGCGGCATTGGGATGTTTGCACCCCTTCATGATGCTGGACGGCGCGATGATCAATACGCTTCCGTCGGTCGGATAAATCATCGCAAGCGGGTTGCCCTTCTTCACGCTCTCAAGCAGCGTTGCGGCGGGCCCGGACCCCGCGATGGCGCTCTCACCTGCGTTCAGCATCGTGACCGTGTCGTTGATCGAACGGCCGACCCGCGGATTGTTCTTCGCCAGCTTTTCGAAAAAATCCCAGCCATATTGATTGCGCAGCGTCAGCGCCCAGGTGCCGACATAGCCGCTGAAGCCGGGGTGACCCAGCGCGATGTTATCTTTCCACCTGGGATCTAGCAGGTCAGTCCAGTTCTTGGGGGCGTCGGCTTGCTTGACCTTGCTGGTGTTGTATCCGATACCGATCAGGCCTGCGGAGGTGACGAAATAATAGCCGTCCGGATCATAGCCTTTGTAGATGTCGAACACTTTGCTGGAATTTTCCGGAACATATTTTTCGAACGCACCCTTCGCTTTCAACTCGACCGAGTGACCAAGGTCCGTCGAGCTCAAGACGTCGCATTGGATGGCGCTGGCTTTGATTTCCTGCGTGACGCGTTGATAGGCAACCTGGGCGGTGGTCCGCAACACGTTGACCTTGATGCCGGGATAGAGGGATTCGAAGCTGCGACCGAGCGCTTGTGAGGTGATATCGTCCGAATGGGCAGTGTACCATGTCAGTTCGCCCTCTTTCTTTGCCCCGTCGTAAAGTTCCTTTTCGTGCGGCGTCATCGATGGTGCGGGTTGCGCCGAAACCTTGAGGCCAGTACCGAGCGTTACAAGCGCTGAACTGCCGAGAATGAGGTCGCGCCGCCGAATTCTGAACATTGCCGATCCCCTGAATCTCGTTTCTTGTTGAGGCGAGTATGCGGGGATTTCGAGCAGGCTTCAATTCCTTCCGCCGGAAAATATCTCATACTTAGGAAGGCTTGGCGTTGCGGTGCACCATGGGATTCGATTAGCTCTCTTGAATCCCAGGGAACACCATGATCACTCAGATCGCCCCGAAATACAGTTGTGACACTTCGTCGGCATGCTGAATCGCGCTACGAACGCGGAAGAGGAGAAATCATGACGAAGGCGGTTCTCGGCATTATCGGCGGCTCCGGCATTTACGACCTGCCAGGACTGGAGAACGCGCGCGAGGAGGCGATCAAGAGCCCGTGGGGCGAGCCCTCTGCGCCGGTACGCCGCGGTATTATTGCTGGCCTGCCGGTCGTGTTTCTGCCACGCCACGACAGGGGTCACCGGCTGTCGCCGTCCGACATCAACTACCGCGCCAACATCGACGTGCTGAAGCGCACCGGTGTCACCGACTTGATCTCATTGTCGGCCTGCGGCTCGTTTAGGGAGGAATTGCCGCCCGGCACTTTCGTAATGGTTGACCAGTTCATCGACCGCACCTACAAGCGCGAAAGCTCGTTCTTCGGCAAGGGCTGCGTTGCGCATGTGTCGATGGCGCACCCGGTGTCGCCGCGGCTACGCATCCATCTTGCCGCGGCCGCCGAGGCCGAGGGTATCGCGGTCGCACGCGGCGGTACCTATCTCTGCATGGAAGGTCCGCAATTCTCGAGCTACGCCGAAAGCATGACTTACAAGACGCTCGGCTATGCGGTGATCGGCATGACCAATATGCCGGAGGCCAAGCTCGCCCGCGAGGCGGAGATCTGTTACGCGACCGTTGCCATGGTGACCGATTTCGATTGCTGGCATCCCGACCATGACGCCGTGACGGTACAGGACATCATCCGGGTGTTGACCTCGAACGCCGACAAGGCGAAAGGTCTGGTCGCGCGCTTCGCCAGGGATTTCCCCAGGGAGCACGAGCCGTGTCCGATCGGCTCCGACCGCGCGCTCGACACGGCTTTGATTACCGCGCCGGAAGCGCGCGATCCGGAGCTCTTGAAGAAGCTCGACGCGGTGGCGGGGCGGATCCTGCGCGCATGAGGCTTACAGTGTCGATGGGTGCGTCATGAAGGTCGATGGCAGGCGCTTCCGCAGTATCTGGCTCGAACCCGACGGCTGGTCGGTCAGCGCGATCGACCAGAGGAGGCTGCCGCACGATTTTGTCGTTGCCCGGCTGACGACCTGTAATTCCGCGGCCGACGCGATCCGGTCAATGCTGGTCCGCGGCGCGCCACTGATCGGCGCGACCGCGGCTTACGGAATGGCGCTGGCAATGCGGGCCGACGGATCGGATGCTGCGCTCGATCATGCCTATAACACGCTGATCGCGACGCGGCCGACAGCGATCAATCTGCAATGGGCGCTCGACGAGATGCGGCTGGCGTTGCGGCCGTTGCCATCGTCAGAACGAGCCGCGGTGGCCTATTCTCGCGCTGCCGGGATTGCCGAACAAGACATTGCCATCAACAGGGGTATCGGTCAGCACGGACTTGCGTTGATCGAGGCGATCGCCGGAACAAAGAAACCGGGCGAGCGCGTCAACGTGCTGACCCATTGCAACGCCGGCTGGTTGGCAACGGTTGATTGGGGCACTGCAACAGCCCCGATCTATCTGACACATGACCGCGGTCACCCCATTCATGTTTGGGTCGATGAGACCCGCCCGCGCAATCAGGGAGCCTCGCTCACGGCCTGGGAGCTCGGTCATCACGGTGTGCCGCACACCGTTATCCCCGATAACACCGGCGGCCATCTGATGCAGCACGGGATGGTCGATCTCGTGATCGTCGGCACCGACCGGGTGACCGCGAATGGTGACGTCTGCAACAAGATCGGCACCTATCTCAAGGCGCTCGCCGCGCATGATAATGCTGTGCCGTTCTATGTGGCGCTGCCATCGCCTACCATCGATTTCAGCGTCGATGATGGGATCAGACAGATTCCGATCGAGCAACGGGGCACTGAAGAAGTTACAGATATAACGGGGCGGACCGCCGAGGGGCGGATTGAGACCGTGCGGATCGTGCCCGACGGTTCGCCAGTTGCGAATTACGGCTTCGATGTCACGCCGGCGCGACTGGTGACGGGATTGATCACCGAGCGCGGCGTGCTCAAGGCCGATCGCGCCGCGTTATCAGCCGCATTTCCCGAACGAACAGCGGCAGCGGCCGAATAGCGAAGGAAGAAAGTCTATGCAGAGTGCCTGGATCGATCGCGACGCAGATGCGGCGCTTGCCTGCTATGCAAGCCTCGGCCGCGATCTGGCGCTCAGGGTCTATACCACGCGCCTGCTGGGTAAGGATCCGCGCCTGGTGCTGCACGGTGGCGGCAACACCTCAGTGAAGACGCGCGTTGCCGATCTCAACGGCGATGTCGTCGACGTCCTTTGCGTCAAAGGCTCCGGTTGGGACATGGGCGCGATCGAGCCCGCGGGTCTGCCAGCGGTGCGGCTCGCATCGCTATCGAAACTTCGCGCACGCGAGACGCTTTCGGACGCGGAAATGGTGCGGTTGCAGCGCGCCAACCTGATCGACCCTGCGGCTCCGAATCCGTCGGTCGAGACCTTGCTGCACGCCTTCATCCCGCACAAATTCATCGACCACACCCATTCGACGGCGGTGCTTGCGCTCACCGACCAGCCGGATGGCGAAACGTTGTGCCGCGAGGTTTACGGCGGGCGCGTCGGTTATGTGCCATATCTCATGCCGGGCTTCGGCCTCGCAAAGGCCGCGGCGGAGGTGTTCGACGCGGACCCATCCGTCGAAGGCCTGATCCTCGTCAAGCACGGCATTTTCAGCTTCGGCGCCGATGCGCGGCAATCCTACGAGCGCATGATCGCGCTGGTGACCTCAGCGGAGGAGCGGCTCGCGAGAAATCGCAAGCGGGCATTCGTCAGTGCAAAGCTGCCGGCCCGCTCGGCACGGGTAGCGGATGTCGCGCCGGTCGTCCGTGGCGCCTGCGGCTTGCCGGACAGCAAAAACGACGGAGCCTGGAAACGCTTCGTGCTCGACTTCCGCGGATCGGATGCGGTGATGAATTTCGTCAACGGTGTCGAGGTCGTGCGCTACGGTCAAGCCGGTGTGGTGACGCCGGATCACAATATACGAATCAAGAACCGGCCGCTCGTCGTTGCAGCGCCCGAGGATGGGGCACTCGAGTTCTTCAGAGCCTTGGTCCGCACAGCCGTGGCAGCATTTGGCGACCGATACCAAAGCTATTTCACAGCCAACAATGCGCGCGTCGGCGGAATCAAAACCATGCTCGATCCGATACCGCGCGTGGTGCTGGTGCCCGGTGTCGGTCTGTTCGGGCTTGGCCGGAGCAAGAAGGACGCGAAAATTGCCGCCGATCTGGCCGAGGCTGCAATTGCCACCATCACGGATGCCGAGGCGGTCGGCCGCTTTGAGCCGCTGCCGGAGTCCGATTTGTTCGATGTCGAATACTGGTCGCTCGAGCAGGCGAAACTGGGCAACGCCAAAGAGCTGACGCTTGCGGGACAAGTCGCCGTCATCACCGGCGCCGCTGGCGCCATCGGTTTCGCAACCGCCAAGGCGTTCGCGGCGGCTGGCGCCGAAGTGGCGCTGCTCGATGTCGACGAGGCTGCCGCGCAAGCGAAGGCCAGGGCCATCGGCGGCGCGGCGCTTGGACTTCGGTGCGACGTCACCGACGCAGCATCGGTACGGGATGCTTTCGCGGCAGTCTCGTCGGCATTCGGCGGGGTCGACATCGCAGTCTCGAATGCCGGCGCCGCCTGGCAGGGCCGGATCGGGGAAGTTGACGAGGCGGTGTTACGAGAGAGTTTTGAGCTGAATTTCTACGGCCACCAGCGCGTGGCACAGGCTGCCGTCAAGATCATGCGTGCGCAGGGCACCGGCGGCTGTCTGCTGTTCAATGTTTCCAAGCAGGCGGTCAATCCCGGACCCGATTTCGGCCCCTACGGCGTGCCCAAGGCGGCGACCCTGTTTCTGGTGCGGCAATACGCGCTCGATTACGGAAGCGAAGGCATTCGCGCCAACGCGGTCAATGCCGATCGGATCCGGTCCGGTCTCTTGACCCAAGAGATGATCGCGTCGCGCTCAAAAGTGCGCGGTGTCAGCGAACAGGCCTACATGCGGGGCAACCTTCTCGGCCGGGAAGTGGCGGCTGAGGATGTCGCGCAGGCATTTCTGGCCCAGGCGTTGGCGCTCAAGACCACCGCCGACGTGACCACCGTCGACGGCGGCAATATCGCCGCGGCGCTGCGGTAAATACCCAGAAGTTGTCGGAGACTCTTTTCACAGAGCCCTGCCCTTATGAGGATGACGAGACACCATGAATTATGACCACGACCTGAAGGCAACTGTCCGCACGATTCCGGATTACCCGAAGCCGGGTATCCTGTTTCGCGACATCACGACGCTGCTCGGCGACGCGCGCGCCTTCCGCCGTGCGGTCGATGAATTGGTGCATCCATGGGCGGGTAACAAGATCGACAAGGTCGCCGGCATCGAGGCGCGCGGCTTCATCCTCGGCGGCGCGGTGGCGCATCAGGTCTCGGCCGGCTTCGTGCCGATCCGCAAGCGGGGCAAGCTGCCGCATACCACAGTGCGGATCGCCTATTCGCTTGAATACGGCCTGGACGAAATGGAGATGCACGCCGACGCCATTCATCCCGGAGAGCGCGTGATTCTGGTCGACGATCTGATCGCAACCGGCGGCACCGCGGAAGGCGCGGTCAAGTTACTGCGTCAGATCGGCGCCAACGTGGTTGCCGCCTGCTTCATCGTCGACCTGCCGGACCTCGGCGGCGCGGCCAAGCTGCGCGCCATGGACGTGCCGGTGCGCACGCTGATAACGTTTGAGGGGCATTGACCTGGCGCAACGCGCCGCGAACTCGTCATGGCCGGGCTTGTCCCGGCCATCCACGTCTTTTTTCCCGTTCAAGTGAAGCAAAGACGTGGATGCCCGGCACAGGGCCGGGCATGACGAAAAAGCGACGTCCCTTTCGGGCTCTTCGCGACTACCGCGGCGCCGCGTTGCGGGGATCGTCGGCCTTGTCGACATAGGTGATCTCGACCGGCCCCATGCCATGGATCTGGATCACCGACGGACTGGTCGCGATCGCGTAGTGGTTCATCTTGGCCGGCGCCTCGGCGTAGCCGCCGGCGGTCAGCACCGTGCCCTTCTTCGGATCGAGCTTGTCGCCCATGCCGAGCAGCAGCTTGCCCGACAGCACGGTGACGGCCTCGGTGGTCGGATGGCTGTGCGCCGGGATCTGGTAGCCGGCCGGCAGCCGCAGGCGGATCGTAAAGGGACCGTCCTTGGAGGGATCGCCTGATAGCACGAACCACTGTGCCCCCGGCGGCAGCATGTTGGGCGCGCCGGTGAATTTGATCTGCGAAGTGTTGATGGGCGCCGCCATGTCTTCGGCAAGCGCCGTCGATCCGGTGGCGAGAAGCGCTGCAAGGCCTAGTATTTTCAAACGCATGGGTCCCTCCTGACAATGGGCTCTTTCATAGTGAGCCGAAGGAGGATCAGTCAAGGAGCCTCTCTGCCGTCATGCCCCGCGAATGCGGGGCATCCAGTATTCCAGAGACGGTTCTGTTGAACATTGCTGTCTCTGGAATACTGGGTCGTCCGGTCAAGCCGGACGACGACATCGAACTTGTGGTTCAACCCGCAAGCCCCACCGCCGTCGCGGCTTCCCGCTCCTCAGGCACGGAAATGACGACGTCGCCGCCCTCGACCGCCACCTTGATCTTGCGCAGGCGCGCCTTGGAATTACCTGGGTGTACTCCCGTACGGATGTCGAACTCGAAGCCGTGCCAGGGGCAGATGATGTGCATCTTCGTCTTGGAAAAAGCCATGCCCTTGCTGGTCTTGTCCTCGGCGATGATCTCCTCGACCTTGGCGATCATCTTGCCCTGACAGACCGGTCCGCCCAT